>JAUZRS010000306.1 GCA_030950195.1 Gammaproteobacteria bacterium
ATAAAAAAGAGCTTTGTTTGCTTCTTGAAGATTATTATCTTCCCAGCGTTTCTATTTCTGCTATTTACCCACTCAACCGAAATTTGTCTCGAAGAGTTAGGTTGTTGATTGATTTTCTTGCTGAAGAATTATCGAGATAAAAGGAGTCGGTTGGTTTTCATGCTTGTTTTAAAGGGAAGGCAATTGAGTGCTAAGATAACCGCCGGTATTTCTGGTGTATTCCATAAAAAGCTCGTCGAAGTTATCCACGACTGAGTTTTTTACCGATGCCCGTTTTAAACTGTGCGCGCTTCAGTAGGCCAATCTATTGCTTAATAGATTTAACGCATACACTAAATTCTTTTTCATCTTTCACATACAACATTGCAAACATGTTCATGTTCATGGTGATGTCTGATGCAAATTCTGTCCATGAGCGATGGTTGGATTTTTCAAGTAACTCTTTGGGGTGGAGGCTGGGGGCATCATATAACCAATGCTTCACTGTGGTAAGTAGTTACCAATTGGATAGTGATGGGATAAATGGTGTTTTATGAGCCTCACCCCAACCCACGAGTTTAATCCTGAACAACCCCATCATAAAGGTAACGATTGGCCTCACTGTGTTTAGGTGAACGACGCAACACCTGTCGATAGGCGATCTCTGCTGCACTGCGATTCTTCAACCAAAGATACGCTCTGGCCTGATAAACCCAGCCATTGACATCGCTTGGATAGCGTTTATTAAACTCCTGAGTGTGTTTTAACAACGTCTGCCACTGGCGTAACCCTTCCTGCACCGCCATCAAACGTACATGAGCGGTGTAACTCCACGGATCAAGAGCCAAGACTTGTTTTAAAAACCGTTCCGCTTCACTCCAGCGCAGTTGTGCCATCAGCGGCAAGGTAATGCCCAAACGGGCATCCAAAGAGTCACTGTTGCGTGACAAGGCGCGCCGATAATTGCGAATAGAGTCGTTGTAATTGGCTTGTTGATAAAAGAGCCAAGCGTAACGCAACACTCCATAGTCGCTGCTTGCCGGCCCTTCTAATAACGGTTCCAATACGGCTCCTGCTTTCGCGTATTTTCCCTCTGACTCCAGTTGATGGGATTGGCTCCAGAGATCTTCTGCCATAACCAACGGTGAAAGTAGAGTGGTCAACAGCAGTGTTTTACAGAGCTGGCCAAGAGTGAAACAACGATCTGTTTTATTACCAAACATAAGCTAAGTCCGTGTAGAGGTAGTTATTACGATACGCGTTATTGATCTCATTATTGGTGGAGTTTTGCACTCCAGCAGCGAGCAGCACCTGCCATTGAGTGCCGACATACCAGAGAGCCGACAATGACAACGGGCCACGATCCGTGTCGGTCAGGGTGTAGACCGCTGCCACATCGGGATCAACGCTGTAGAGTCGTTCGCCAAAGACCTTGTTCAGTTGCACTCGATCTGGCAGCAAACCCTTTGCTGAGTGAAACCAGTGGCTCCATTTTAGCTCCACAGCCTGAGCTGATGAGCGACCTTGCGCTGTGCTTGAATCAGAGTAATCGAGTAGATAGCCCCTGACCTGCAACCAATCGGCTTTATGATTCATTTCCCAAGCCAGCGTGGGTGTCCACTGAGAAACCGACAGGCCGTTTTCATAGCTTGAATAAGCAAAGCCCAGATCAAGCAGATAACGACCGGTGTAATCCGCAAACTGAATCGACGGCATCAGAGTCTGTACCTGCTGTTGCAGCGTTGTGGCTGAAAATGTTGTTTCGCTGTTGGTAAGGTAGCCGTCCAAGCGGGCGGTCACAATCCCCGGCAGCGATGTGGGGTAAAAATGCTGGCGACCACTGGCAAACCAACCCTGTTGGGAGATGTCTTGCGAGAGGCGGGTGGCGGTCACCACGCTGTGGTTTTGCCCTAAAGTAAAACCGTATTGATCAAAATAATCTGCGGCAAAAAACAGATCGGCTCCGATTACTGAATCGCGCAGTTCAGAGTTACTGTAACTGCCGTAGAGTCCGCCGAGATCCAGCCGCATTTTCCACGGATCAGCGAATAAAGTGGTTGAGCTTAATATTAAACCAGTACAAATAAAAAATCGAAACGGATGTTTCATATACGTTGCTCCCAACCTGGAATGCCTTCGTCTGCGGTTAAGCCACTGCCCTGCAATTGTGCTTCAATACAATATTGGTCCATCTGCAAGGAGAGCTGACAACAGCCTACATTTGGTTTTATCATGGCGCTGCTTTTGGCCAGCAAGGTTTTACCTGGCCAGAGCGGCAGGCGGTGTTCCCCCAACTGAAACCAGACTTCCTTTTTGCTGTCCCAATGACGGCAATAAGTGCTCTGTAAACCGTGACCCAGTGGGTAACGCAGCAAGCAGAAGAGTTTTTGCCAACGGGAGAGTGGCAACAGCGCCAGCGAGGGACGGTCAGACCATTGTAAGGAGCCACTACTGAAGGGGGTTAGCCCTAACGCCAGCAGCCAAAGATCTAAGAAAGCATCGGCTTCACCCTCACGATCATAAAAGGCTAACACACCACTCAATTCCTCAAAGGCGCTGCTGGCCTGCTGATCACTGATTAGGGTTAAACGCCCATCCAGACTCAGATCCACCTGCAAACGGCGTGGCAGCGAGGCAGTGTTAGTCTCGTTCACTTGGTAGGTTAAAAAACGCCCTACAGGCAGATGCAGTGGTGTTGCCAGTCGAGCATCGCGCACGGCGGCTTGCACCGTCTCGGCTTCAACGGGGATGACGCTGGTGCAAAACTGCGTGGCGTTGTCGCGTTTTAGCAGCACTGAGCTGAGATGAAAGGGGACGGTCGCAGCGCCTAAGGTGGCCGTTGCCTGTACTTGTAGATGCAGATGAGGCTGTGGTGAGCGCCCTGAATTCCCGCAGGCGGCAATCACTTCGCCTGCCTGTAGCCACTGTCCCTCTTCCACTTTGAGGCTGTTTTGACGCAGATGCGCCAACATCACATGTAAGCCAGAAGTGGTGCGCAGGAGAATAAAGTTGCCCCAATTGCGCTTGGTATTAACTTCGCCTGGAGCGTTGTCAGCCACATCGGAGACACAGCGCACCACCTGACCAGCAATGGGTGCCAATACTGGCAAGCCAAAGACAAAATAGTGTTCAACCTCTTTGCCGTTGGCGCGATAGCTTTTGCCACCTTCGGTGACAAAAAAATCCAAAGCGTGCTGCCACGGTGCTTTGTGGGTAAAGCGGCCATTAAAACCTTGGTAAATCTGGCAGGCTCCCATCAGCG
This sequence comes from Gammaproteobacteria bacterium, assembly GCA_030950195.1. Classification (GTDB taxonomy): domain Bacteria; phylum Pseudomonadota; class Gammaproteobacteria; order JAUZRS01; family JAUZRS01; genus JAUZRS01. The sequence goes on from JAUZRS010000306.1 coordinate 3,242, forward strand.
GCATTACCAGTGGCAAGCTCGCTACGCCGCCGTTGCGTACCTGCGCTAAGCGACTGCGTTCGTAGTTTTTCTCGGGTAGATCGGGGCGCTCCAACAGCAGCCACGGTTTGGCCAGTGCTTGACGGTGTTGCAGTGCCATCAAAAGGGTGAAGGTGGTGAGTAAAAAGGGAATGGCCATAACGGAGAGGCCGAAGAGCAGCAGCATGGATTGGGTTGCAGCGGTTAGCAGCGCCGCCAAAGCTGCCCCCACCAGGGCTAAGAAAAACGCCGCCCAACTGGGTATCACAAAGACACCGCCCAGTGCCATTGCGGTAAGAATAAAGTTAAAACCCGCCCACGCCACCAGCGTGGGGTTGGGGTCGCCGGTTAAAATAACAAAGACCCAGTGGCCAATGCTGAAACCCGCCAGCGCCAACAGCGCCAGATAGCGTGAGGTGATTAACAGGCCGACAAACAGAATCAGACCGGCTAAAGGGTGTGGGCTGAAAAAGGCCGAACCTAGGGCGATTAGAAAATTATCAAAAAAAGGATTAACAAAGGTGTCAATCGGAGCCAGTGGGGTTAAATAGTGGCTTAAATTACCGTAACTCTGAGCTGAAAAAGCGGTGGTCAGAGCCACCACTACAAAAGGCAGACTCAGCGCCGGTAGCCGTCCCAAACGCCAGAAAAAATCCGATACCGCGACGGTCAAAAACACCGCTAAAACTGCACCGAGAACAATCAGTAAGGTTAAATATTGATCAAGCTGGTAGACCGCTCCCAGTGAAAGACCCACCAACAAGCTGTTGTAGAGGTGCAGGCCGCTGCTTAAATTTGCAAAGCGCAATAACTGCGCACTCAACAGACCCACCACCACCGCCAGCAGACCAGCCAAACCGATGTTGCTAAACCAGAACGTGGCCAGCAGAAACAGCCCGCCAACCCAAAGACGATTCGCAAACAGAATTGAGGCGTAGGCGCGCAGTATTCCTTCTATTCCTATCTTGAGCGCCTCCCATAGAGGCGGCCATGTTGCGCTGAAAAAGCTCATCTATTTGAACCTAAAGGGTGTTGGGTAAGCTGTTGGGGAAGGGTTGGCTCAGATGTTCCGGCATTCTCTCTTGTTGGGTCATCACTTCTAGGTTTTCAGCAGCGCGCAGTACATCGACTCCGCCGTGTTCATTGACCATCACCACATTGGGGCGGTATTCGATAAATTGCATCCACTGAGTGTTGTTGTACGCGCCCACAGGTCCAATCACCAGCGGCTCACCGGTTGGCAAGGGAGGTAACATGATGCTTTGGCGTATCACATCAATGTTCATGCACATGGGGCCATAAACCACGGTCTCCTCTGGTACGCCGTCGAGGTAGCGGGTTGGTTTCAAGCTGTGGTTGTACCAAAAGGCGGTGAAGAGCAGATTGATGCCCGCATCCACCACCACCGAGCGCCGACCATCGGGCAGCCGTTTGTTGGCCACCACTGAGGTGATCAGTTCTTCGGCATCGTCCACCAGAGCGCGTCCGCTCTCCAGCACCAAGGTGGGGCGGTTTTTGCCTTGTGCTTCGCGTTGGTTGGTGGCTTCCAATAAAGTGTCGCAGATCGCTTCGGCGTACTGTTCGGCGCTGGGGACGATCTCTTCTGGTGGTAAATAAACCCCTTGCAGGGCGTTGTGCGAGGCGAATCCACCACCGATGTCGATGTATTCAATCAGACAGTCGGTGGCCTCTTCGACGCTCTCCATAAAGGCACACATAATGCGAACTTGAGAGGTGTAAGCACGCAATTCAGTGACAAAGGTACCGACATGGCTGTGCAGCCCGGTTAGTTTTAGATGCTCGCTTTGAGAAATGCGTTGTGCCGCTTCCATCGCTTGCCCCGATTCGATGTTAAAACCAAAGCGACTCCACGCTTCAGTGTAACCGGTATCAAAATTGAGGCGAATGGTCACCGGCACCACCTTGCCCGCTTCTCTGGCCACCTCTTCTAGCAGCGCCAACTCGTCCAGATGGTCAATGTGCAGTTTGGCTCCCTCATCTACGGCACGGGTTAAAATTTTGCGGTTTTTATTCGGGCCGTTAAAGAGGATAAATTCACCAGGTACGCCCAGTGAGCGGGCTTTTTCATACTCAAAATCAGAGACCACTTCGGCCCAAGCCCCTTCTTGATGGAGAATATTACAGACCGCTCCAATGTAGTTGGTTTTATAAGACCAGCCCTGAATCACATTAGGATAGCGGGCGCTAAAGGCGCGTTTTACGCGGCGGACATTTTCTCGCAACCGACGTTCGGAAAAGACAAACAGCGGTGAGCCGTACTCTTTAACCAGTTCGGTTACGGGCACACCATCAATGGCATCACGCACCGATTCGTAACGATTGGCTCCGAATTTATTTAATCCACCCGCCCGATGTGGGGTCAGGGTAGGGCGTTGCCATTTTTTTTCTCTGCGGTTTTCATTGTTCATTTTAATGCTTCCTTATCCGTGCTTTTTGCAGCGACCGATTGATTTATTTTGCTTAGATTCGACAGCCGTTCATGACCACCGATTCATACTCCGCCAGCGGTACCACACACTCATCGGCGTAGCGGATGTACAACATGCCCGGTTTGGAGGGGGGGAATTCTGCTAGCTCTTCGCCCATCGCCAACTGCACCAGGGCGTAGGGCAGATTGCGTCCCAGTCCGGCGGAGAAATAGACCCAAGCGGGGAAGCGTGGGTTGATCTCAATCAGGTGATAACGGCCTTCGTCATCGCGCATCACCTCGACCTCCAAGGGACCGCGCCAATCGAGGTTTTTGACCAATTTTTCCGCTGCCGAGAGCAGGGTTTGATCGTGAATGGCGATGCCTGCCCACGCTTTGCCTTTGTCGGTCAGACCTTTTTTGCGCATCATGACCGAACCTAAAAGGTTGCCTTTGCCGTCACCCAAGCCGGTTAAGTTGACCTCTTCGCCTTTGACAAAACGCTGCACCAACACCGGCAGCCCCCACTGAGCGGCGATGCTGTGAAAAGCCTCTGCGGCTTCATCGGCGCTGTGGGCGATTTTGGCATCGTAAAATAGCCCTTTAACCACCAAAGGGTAGCGCCAGCCTTCCTCTTGGCAGCGATAGAAAAAGCCCGCTTGCGTCACTGATTGGATTTCTGGGCACTCTATGCCCGCTAATTTGGCTACCTCGTGCAGACGATCTTTGTTGCGCAGTTGCAGCTGTTCACCGCTGGGGATAAAGAGTTTGATCCCCATCTGTTCCAGTACGGGTTGCAGACGAATCATGCTCGGCAGCTCAGCATCAAGGCAAGGGATGAGCAGATCAAAGGGGTCGGCGGCGTGGATCTGTTGCAGCCGTGCCAGCAGCGCCTCTTCTCCGGCGGAAGGGTAGGGCAGCAGGTAACTGACATCGCAGTATTGCGGCAGATAAAAACCGGGGTCTAGGGCATCGTAACCGAGACCGATCAGACGACCGTCAAAATCTTCAGCATCGCGCAGACTGTGAGCGACGGCCAGGCCAGGGCCGGGATTGTCGGGGCGGGCGTTCATCCCTGTGATGGCAACGCGCAGTTGATTCATTTCAGTTGTCCTTTTAACAGACGCGAGAAATCCATTAGGTCTCGCTCAACTTCGTGGGCATCGGCTTCGTACTCGTCTACCACACGCTGTACTAGGGTCTTGGCATTCAGCCCTTCTTGCAGCAGTTTGAGTAAAATTAAGCCACTGTCATTGACCGAAAAGCTGTGGCCGCTGACAGGATCAAAGACAAAGCCGTTGTCGTTCAGAGCCAGTCGTTTGACGCTCTCGCTATTGGGCAGTGCGGGGTTTTCCATTGCGTTCTCTTCCCATGGTAGTTGACTCATTTCACTCTCCTGCGATTCATAATCTGAGCCGATGGCTCGTGGCATACGGGCTAAATTTTGCCAAACGCTGTCCATCAGGACGCGGCTGGGAATGCCCAACGGGCGATTGGGCAATATTTCGATACGGGCAAACAACTGCGCCCAAATGTCATCACGAAAACGCAGCAGGTGCAGCCGCAGCGTTTCATCCACCATCGGTGGGGCAAACAGCAGCGACAGTAAGGCGCTGTCGCTGGCGATGTTGCGCAAACCGTTTAACAGGCCTTGACGGCCTTGAGGCATACCGTTGACGATCAGATTCAATCGTTTGCAGCGTGACTCCATCCAGAGCAGAAAAACGCTCTGTTTGTTGGGCAGCAGTCGAAACATCACCCCTTCTGAAACTCGGGACAGGCGTGCCAATACTTTGGTGGTTACCATTGCCAGTTGATCTGCCTCGGCAAGACGATCCAGCGCGGTCAACAGTGCTTTGATGCGTCGATCCTTGAGCAGCTCTCGGAGCGGTTGATCCAGTTGTGATGATGATCTGTTCACGGCTTTCCCTTATCTCGTGGAGCTATTTGTAAGTGAAAGTGTTTGCTTTCACAACAGGGATTGTTCTGTAGGCTGAAAAATGTGACGGAGTTGGGCTATTGGTGGAGTTTGTTGTTACAAATCAGCTGTTGTTGTTGATGCTCTTCATGTAATGTTCGCCCTAAATTTTCCCAGCACACGCAAGCTCAATTGGTGACACAGAACCTATGAATGACAAAACGATAGCAACCCACAACGGTAATTTTCACGCAGATGATGTGTTCAGTATTGCTGCATTTAGGCTCCTATTCTCCTCTTTTAAGCTGATTCGCACCCGAGATTTAGAGCGGATCGCTAAGGCTGATATTGTGGTCGATGTTGGTGGTGAATATGACCCAGAGACGGGGCGTTTTGATCATCATCAGCGCGGTGGTGCTGGTGAGCGCGAAAACGGAATTCCTTACTCTTCATTTGGTTTGATTTGGCAGAAGTACGGTTTAGAGCTGTGTGAAGGCAATCAAAAGGTGGCCAATGCCGTTGATGCCGGTCTGGTCTCAACGATTGATGCCATTGATTGTGGTCATGTCGAAGGTGTTTCTGAAGGCATTAGCCTGAGCCAAACCATCGGCATGTTTAACCCAACGTGGCAAGAAAAGAGTCACTTTGATAGTTGCTTTGATGAAGCGGTCGAATTTGCTTCGCGGGTTTTAACCCGCTTTATTGCTTCGGCTAACGGTGGCATCAGTGCAAAAGAGATTGTGGCCAAAGCGATTGATCATGCCGATGACCCAAGGGTGATTGTGTTGGAAAGATACACGCCGTGGAAAAGAACGGTTCAGGCACTGTCTAAAGAAGCCCTTTACATGGTTTATCCTTCTCATACGGGGCAGTGGAGAGTTCAAACCGTACCTGTTGAGCTGGGTTCATTTGAAAATAGAAAACCGTTGCCTAAACCGTGGGCGGGTCTGTCGGACAGAGAGTTGCAAGAGGTGACGGGGCTTGAGGATGCGATGTTCTGCCATAACGGTCTGTTTATCGCGGGTGCAGAGTCCTTTGAGAGCGCGATGAAAATGGCCTCTATAGCGATTGAGGCGTAATAAATTGGCTTGTAGAAGCAGCTCAACGGGTCAAAGAACAAAGGCTACATGATCAAAGCCGCTCTTATGATCAGCGTTTTTTCTGAATACGGTGTTGCCATTTTTTCAGTACTTCAGTTGGGCAGTCGCCTTCAATGCATTTCACCAAATAATCGGCTTTGTCGCAGTTTTCTTGGCAGTAGCTGATTTTATAGCGACCGCACTGTGTTGAATTTTTATCAAATTCGGCTACACAAGCCGCGTAATAATCATTGCAGGCGGCTTCTTTTGAAACGGGTTTTTGCTGCTTGATTTGGTCGATATTATTTTGGTGCAGTTGGCAGCCGTGTGAACAGTGCAGGTATGATTTTTTAACCTGTTGGTATTCGTGCTGTTTGCGTTTAAATTGACGTGAACAGGAAAAAGTACCGTTATTGATCGCACAATTTTGTTGCAAAAAGTAGGAGAGCTGTGTCTCTTGGTGCTGGAGTTCAGCACAATGATGGTCGCAATTGGTGTAGGCTTCGGTGGCATCCAGCAGAGCGTGGTTGTAGTGATTGAGTTGTTCTTGATAGAGTTGGCTGTGATTGATTTTGCAGACATCCACCTGTGATTTATGTTCGGTACGGCAGCGTAAATTTACCTGTTTTGCTTTGTAGAGGCAGTTTTTCGCGTTGTCTGGGTAGAGGTCTTTGATGGCGTATTTGGGCGAGCAAGCCGCCAATAAAACAAGGCTGCTGAGCAGTAGCAGCGATAAAGCGCGTTTGCTGATAAAAGAGAGGGGGTTGCTGCTGCGCATACGAACGGCTCCTGAAAATAGGCTATTAATCGTAATACTACAGTTTAAGTGCCACTCTTATCGGAGTGCTTATAAAAACCCCGACAGACCGCGTTTTGAGGGTGAATCCAACCACTGTTGCAGCCGTTTTATCTCTGCGGTCTGCTCTAGTTCAGACAAATCTTTTGTGCCATTTTTAATGAGGCGGTAGGCTTGCTCGACGATTTTAAAGGCCGCGCCTTTGATGCCGTTGCGGCGCAGACCAATGCTGTTGAGGCGGTAATGTTTCAACGGCTGACCGGCGCTCATGGTGAAGGGCAGAATGTCTTTGCGGGTACCGGTAAAGGCGGCGATCATTGAGTAGGCACCAATGCGGCAGAATTGATGAACCAGTGCGCCCGCACCGAGAGTGACGCGGTCGTCAACGTGGGTGTGGCCACCCAAACCGGCGTTGTTGGCCATAATCACGTAATCCCCCAGCGTGCAGTCGTGACCAACGTGAGTGTTGCCCATCAGATAACAGTGGTTGCCAATCCGAGTGATGCGTTCATCAGAGGTGGCGCGGTGAATGGTGGCCGCTTCACGAATGACGTTGTGCGCGCCGATCTCGACCCAGGTTTCGCGCTGATCAAAACTGAGGTCTTGTGGCAGATCGCCCAGCACCGCATGGGCGTGGATTTTATTGCCGTTGCCCATACGAACGAAGTTGTGAATGACCGCATGAGGGCCGATTTCGCAGTCATCACCGATGATGACATGATCGTCGATAATGGCGTAGGGGTGGATTTTTACCCGCTCACCCAGCTGAGCTTGGGCGGAGACGATGGCGCTGGGGTGGATCTGATCTGTCATCAATAAAACCTCACTCTGGGTTGCGGTTGAGGGTCAGTTTTCCCCCTTTGACCGACAGGTTAGCTGTCCCATTGAGCAGCGCTTGCAGATCGGCACCGATCATTTTATTGCGCCAGCCGCTGAGCAGAATCAGGTCAGTGTCGCCTTGGGTAAATTTCAGCAATTCTTTGCGTTGGGTGATGACATTGGGGTTGAGGGACTGTTCTTCTGCTCGTTGGCGCACCATCGCCATCAGCAGATCAGCAACCGCTTCATGCTCTGCTTTGGGGCGTTTCTTTTTCATAAAGGCTGGCAGAGGTTGAGGCTGTTGCTGACGGGCTTCACTGAGCAGTTTCAGCAGCACTTTGCCGGTCTGTTTAACAAACCGATCTGTGAGGCCGCGAATGTGCCCCAGCTCGGTCTGATTGTTTGGTTTTTGCAGTGCCAGATCGAGTATTACCTCGTCTTTGAGCAGCCATTTGCGCGGCAGATTTTTTTTCTGCGCCTGCTCTTCACGCCAAATGCAGAGCTGCTGGGCGATGGAGAGGGACTCCCCTTTCAGTCGTTCTAAGCCGCGCAGTTTTTGCCAGATGGTGTTGGGGTCAATCTGATAACGCCCTGTGTCTGTGAGGGCTTGAAAGTCGTCGCTGAGCCATTGAAGGCGATCTTTCTGTTGCAGCTGTTGTTGCAGTTTTTTGTAGACCTGGCCTAGGTAGATCACGTCGTCGGCAGCGTAGTTGATCTGCGCTTCGGGCAGTGGGCGGCGGGTCCAGTCGGCGCGGGAGTGGGCTTTTTCCAGCTGCACACCAAGCACTTCATTAACCAAGTTGGCGTAACCGATCTGTTCGTTGTGGCCGAGCAGTGGCGCGGCGATTTGGGTATCAAACAGCGGGCTGGGCAGGCGACCATTGAGCTGGAAGAGAATCTCCAGATCTTGGCTACCCGCGTGAAAAATTTTGGTGATATTGGGGTTATCAAACAGCGGTAGCAACGGGTCGAGGTTGGGCAGCGCGAGGGGATCAATGCAGGCGGTGATCTCATCGGTAGCCAGTTGCAGCAGGCAGAGCTGTGGGTAGTAGGTTTTTTCTCGTAAGAACTCGGTGTCCAGTGCGATCCAAGGGGCATCGTGCAGCTGTTGGCAGAGTTGTTCGAGGGCGGCGGGGGTGTCGATGTATTGAATGGGGTTTGCGTTCATGGTGGCAGAATAGCAGGCTTGCCCGTTTCTGGGTAGAGGGCTGGAAAAAGTGAATAAAAAGAGCCTCTCACAACACTGGGCCGCTTTGGTGTAGAATCCCCGCACTGTTTTTACGCCTATCTCAGCCTTTTAGGGGAATTTGTTCATGTCGGATACAAAAAAAGTCGTTTTAGCTTACTCGGGTGGTCTGGATACCTCGGTGATCTTGAAGTGGTTGGAAGAGGAGCACGACTGCGAAGTGGTCACGTTCACCGCTGACATCGGTCAAGGCGAAGAGGTTGAACCGGCGCGCGCCAAAGCGGAAGCGATGGGCGTGAAAGAGATTTACATCGAAGATCTGCGCGAAGAGTTTGTCCGTGATTATGTTTATCCCATGTTCCGCGCCAACGCCATTTACGAAGGTGAATACTTGCTTGGTACTTCTATTGCCCGCCCGCTTATCGCCAAACGTCTGGTGGAGATCGCGCAAGAGACCGGTGCCTATGCCATCTCCCACGGTGCGACGGGTAAAGGCAACGATCAGATCCGTTTTGAGCTGGGTGCCTATGCCTTGATGCCTGATGTCAAAGTGATTGCACCGTGGCGTGAGTGGGATCTGCTCTCGCGGGAAAAATTGATGACCTACGCTGCCAAACACGGTATCCCCGTGGATTACGCCAAAGCAGGTAAAAAATCCCCTTATTCAATGGACGCCAATCTGCTGCACATCTCTTACGAAGGTGGCATGTTGGAAGATCCGTGGGCGGAGGCCAACGACGAAGAGATGTGGCGCTGGACACGCTCTCCTGAGCAAGCCCCTGATCAAGCCACTTACATCGAGCTGGGGTTTGAAAAGGGCGATGTGGTCTCCATTGACGGCGCGGCCATGACTCCAGCACAGGTGCTGACGTATTTGAATAAAGTCGGTGGTGAAAACGGCATTGGTCGGGATGACATCGTTGAAAATCGTTACGTGGGAATGAAATCCCGTGGTTGTTATGAAACCCCAGGTGGCACCATTTTGCTCAAAGCGCATAGGGCGATGGAGTCGTTAACGATGGATCGTGAATTGATGCACCTGAAAGATGAGTTGATGCCCCGTTACGCACAGATGATCTACAACGGTTACTGGTGGGCACCTGAGCGCACCGCTATGCAAGCCTTGATTGATGCCTCGCAGGAGAATGTCAACGGCATCGTGCGTCTCAAGCTCTATAAGGGCAACGTGATGGTCGCAGGTCGTCAGTCCGTCAGCGATTCGTTGTTTGATGAAAACATTGCGACCTTTGAAGACGATGCCGGTGCTTACGATCAGAAAGACGCGGACGGTTTCATTAAACTCAATGCTCTGCGCTTGCGCATTGCCGCCAATCGTCGAGGTTAATTATGCGAATTTTGCACACCATGTTGCGGGTCGGTGATTTGGATCGTTCGATTCAGTTTTACACCGAGGTGTTGGGGATGAAACTTTTGCGTCGTAAGGAGTATCCAAAGGGCGAATTCACATTGGCCTTTGTGGGTTACGGCTCAGAAGCAGAAAATGCGGTGCTGGAGTTAACCTACAATTGGGATACCTCAAGCTATACTCAAGGTTCTGGTTTTGGTCATCTGGCTCTGGAAGTGGACGATGTCTATCAGGCGGTCAGTCAAATTCGAGATAAGGGGGGTAAAGTACTTCGTGAGGCGGGGCCGATGAACGCAGGTCAAACGATCATTGCTTTTGTTGAAGATCCCGATGGCTATGAAATTGAGTTGTTGGGTACAGAGCGTCATCAAGAACCATTGTAGCGATGTTTATCATCGTTTTTTGAGGTGAATATTATGGCTGTTACCGTTAATGTTGGAAAAGCAGATAAAATAATTCGGGTGATATTGGGTTTGTCAATTATTGCCGGAGGGGTGATTTTTCAGAGTTGGTGGGGGTTGGTGGGTGCGGTTTCACTGACTACTGCTGCGATGGGTTGGTGTCCGACGTATTTGATCTTTGGCATCAATACCAATAAATAAACGACTTCGATGTTATCAAAAGACCCTCTAATAGCAGGCCTTTTTGTGTCCGTTTAAAAGAACAGATCGACGCTGCCTTCTTCTTGTTGTGGCCGTTGCAGAAGCTGGTTGGAGATCAATAGCTGGTAGCCGAAAACCGCATTACGACCGTGTTCTTTAGCGTAGTAGAGGGCTTGATCGGCTTGTTCTAGGACGGTGGGTGGGTAATCGTGTTCTCTGATTTTTGAGTAACCGATGCTGATGGTGATGTTGCCCACCGAAGGAAATTGAAACTGTTCAATGCTGTGGCGAAAGCGTTCTAAGGTCTGTGCTGCCATCTCCTCCGGGATCGGTTCTAATACGATGACAAATTCCTCACCGCCAAAACGAAACAACAGGTCGCTGCTGCGGAAAAAGGACTTCATCTGCTGAGAGAGCAGCAACAATACCTCATCACCGTACAGATGACCGTAGTCGTCGTTTACCCGTTTGAAAAAATCAATGTCTAAAATAGCCAGCCATGCGTTGCTCTCTTGCTGGGGTTCGCGTTGTTGCTGAACGGCACTGTAATCCTGCTGTTGGTCACGCTGTCGAGTCAATAGTTTGGCTAATTTTTTATCAAAGGTGCGGCGGTTGAAGATGCCGGTCAGCTTGTCGCGTTCACTTTCATTCAGAATAAACAGATAATTTTGGTAAATTTTTAGCAGATTTTTGAGCAGTGCTAACTGGCCTTGCACGGTGTCAGGGCCGCTGATTTTTATTGCGGCGGTTATTTTATTTTCACTTGAAATGGGAAAGAGACTGATGTGCAAGGAGGCTTTTTGATAGTGAACAACCTTGCCCTGTTCTAAGCACTGGCTTAGCGGTGCATCAGCGAAGATGGTGTGTTGATTGGTGCGCCACTGATGGCAAAAAAAACGCTGTTGGCTGTTGGATATATCCAGCCTCAGCAGTTCTTCCGCTTGTGTGTCGTGTTCTTGGCTGGTTTGGTAGAGCGAGATGGAATGGCAGGGGATCAATTCTGCGATGGCGACGAGGAAGCTCTGGTTGAGTGAATCGACGTCGTTTTGTTGGGTGATGTCAGCGACCATTGATAAGGTTTTATGTTCCATAGTGGAAATGAATGTAGGCAAAAATCTAGCCAGTCATTTTTTTTGGGCACAAAAAAGGCAGCGTTGTTACGGCTGCCTGACAGAGTTTAAGTCTGTTTTGTTTTACGCTTCGATGCTGCCGCGCAATTTTTTCATCGCGCTTTTTTCCAATTGACGAATGCGCTCCGCAGAAACACCGTATTTGGCGGCCAGCTCGTGCAGGGTGGCTTTTTTCTCGCTTAACCAGCGCTGTTGCAGAATGTCTTGGCTGCGTTCATCCAGATTTTTGAGGGAGTCGCTCAGCTGCGCTTGCTGCTGCTGCAGGTGGTCTTGATGTTCCAGCAGCAGAGCGGGATCGGCGTTTTCCTGTTGCAGATAGGAGGAAGGTGAGATGCTGTGACTGTCGTCGCTCTGGTCGTTGCCCAGATCAAAAGGGGTGTCCTGATGACTGAGGCGAGACTCCATCTCCAGCACCGTTTCTGGCTTTACCCCCAGATCTTTGGCCACCGCTTGTACTTCGGCGTGGTTCAGCCAGCCGAGACGGGTTTTGGAGCTGCGCAGTTTGAAGAACAGTTTGCGCTGCGCTTTGGTGGTGGCGACTTTGACGATGCGCCAGTTGCGAATGACATATTCATGAATTTCAGCGCGAATCCAATGTACGGCAAAGGAGATCAAGCGCACGCCGACATCGGGGTCAAAACGTTTGACCGCTTTCATCAGACCGACGTTGCCCTCTTGAACCAGATCTGCCAGTGGCAGGCCGTAACCGTTGTAACCACGGGCGATGTGAACCACGAAACGCAGCTGAGAGAGAACCAAACGACGAGCCGCCTCCAGATCGTTGTCGTGGCGCAGTTTGCGCGCCAGCTCTTGCTCTTCTTCAAGGCTAAAAACCGGAATCTCGGCAATGGTTTGCAGATAACCGCCCAAGTTGCCACCTGCGGGAGTGGGCATAGCGGTGTGATAATTGGAATTTATTAGTGCCTTGCTCATGAATCTACTACCTTAACGTGTTGCGTTTGTCTGATATTAGCACTGTTCATGGGTGTGAAACGAGGGCTAACCCCAAAAAATGCCTTGTAAGCGTTCTCTTAAGGCCTCGGCAGAGATGGGTTTGTTAATAAAGTAGTTGGCTCCGGCTTTGAAGGCTTCGGAGACCTGCTGACCGTCTCTGGGGTTGGCGGAGAGAATAATCACCGGCAACTGCTGAGGTGAGTAGTTTAAATCTGTACGGATCAATCCGACCAACTGCAAAGCGGAGAGTTCACCGGCCAGGCTGAGATCGCTGATGATCAGATCAAAGGCTTGGCCTTTGATGGGTTGGTGTTCTGTGATGATCTCCAGAGCTTGACGGGCATCGTTACTGTAGGTGACGGCGATGCCGAAGGTGTTGAGAATCGCTTGGAGACCGGCGGTGGTCGAGGCGCTGCTTTCCACATAGAGCACCCGCCGTCCTTTCAGGGTAGCGTTGCTGTTGGGCAAGTAACCTTTTAAGGCTTCAATGTAGCTTTGTAAGCCCTCTGATTTGTCAATGTAGTAGGTGATGTCGTCGGCGTACCCTTTCTGCTGCAAATGATGGTCGGTATCGCCGGAGATTAGAATCACAGGGGTGGTGAGGTAGTTGGGCATCCGGCGTACCTTGGTCGCCAAACTAAGGCCGCTTTCGTCGGGCAGTTGCATCGCGGTGGTGATGCAGTCGAAGGTGTTGACCATCAACAGCCGGATTGCTTCGGCAGCACTGCCGCAGGAGATGACGCGAATATTCGGCAGTTCCTGCTGGATGCGAAGAGCTAGCAGTTTGCGAGCGGTTTTTGAGTTATCGACGATCAGTATGTGATTGAACTTGCGCATGAGGGTCACTGTTTAATGAGGTTCTACGCTGTGCAGATGACGGCGCACAGCAAGCCAGGAGCCAACCAGCCCTAAAAAGGTGCTGAGCATAATTAGGCTGAGGATGTTAACGCCATTTAAGCGGATAAGTTGATACGGGCTGCCGTACAGCTGTGTGAGCTGATGAACGGGGTTTTGCAGCAGCAGTAGACCACCTTCGACCAAAAACAGCGCCACAATGCCACCCAATAGACCGTACCAGATACCGCCGTAGAGAAATGGGCGGCGGACAAAACTGTGCGTCGCGCCAATCAGTTTGATTACCTCGATTTCAGCGCGTCGGCTTTGAATGTCGAGGCGAATGGTATTGCCGATGATGAGCAGCACGGCAATGGCCAGCAGTGATGCAATCAGCCAAACACCACGGTGTATAATGGCGATGATGGCGCGCAGGCGTTTGACCCATTCCAGATCAAGCTGCATCTGATCGACTTTTTTCAGTGCTTGCAGCTGCTGGGCAAACAGAGAGAGGCGCGGTTCACTTTCAGCCTGCTGGGCAATATAGAGCACCAATACCGAGGGCAGTGGGTTCTTTTTTAGGCTATCAATGGCCTCGCCGAAACCAGGATATTGACGAAATTGGTTTAAGGCTTCACGGCTGCTGATAAAGCGAACCGAGACCACCTCTTCGCGTTTTTCCAGTTGCTTGGCCAATTTTTGCGCGTCGTTATCGCTGACGCTTTTTTTCAAGTAGAGGGATATGCTGGTGGGGCTGTCCCAATCTTTGCTCAGCTCTTGGGCGTTGATCAGCAGCGCGTAGAGGGCGGTGGGCAGTGCCAGCGCAATGCCGATGACGCTGATGGTGGTGAGGTGAGCCAGTGGGGTACGGTAGAGCTTGCCAAGGCTGAAGAGTAAAGAGCGCAAGTGATTGAAAATGTAGGCTTTAAAAAAATGCTCTTTGGCGCGCTGCATTTTAAAATCGTGTGCTTGTTTACGCGATTTCATTGGCGCGTTTCCCTTGGTTAAGGCCGTTTTGGATCAAACGCCCCTGATAGAGGGTCATAATGGGCTGCTGTAGGCGACGGATCAACTCCAAGTCATGGCTGGCGATCAGCACCGTGGTACCGATCTGATTGAATTCAATAAACAGGCGCATGATCTCTTCGGATAGTAAAGGATCCAAGTTGCCCGTCGGCTCATCGGCCAGCAGCAGAGGGGGGCGATTGACTACCGCACGGGCGATGCCGACCCGTTGTTGTTCACCGCCGGAGAGGGTGATGGGCAGGACGCGTTCTTTATTCAGTAGGCCGACTTTATCCAGTGAGGCGCGTACTCGGCGGCCAATTTCACGGTGTTTGTAACCGGCGATGATCAACGGCAACGCAACATTGTCGTAGACACTGCGGTCGTAGAGCAGATGATGGTTTTGAAACACCATGCCGATCTGACGGCGCAAGGTGGGGATTTTTCGATTCGGCAGGGTGGAGAGGTTCATGCCGTTGATAACGATTTGACCGCGACTGCTGGGTTCAATGGCGGCAATCAGTTTCAGTAGGGTGCTTTTGCCCGCACCTGAATGGCCGGTGAGAAAGGCCATCTGGCCTTGGGCAATGTGAAACGTGAGGTTGGTGAGTGCCTCATGTCCGCCAGGATAACGTTTGCTGGCATGGTCAAAGCGGATCATGAAGGGTCGACTTTGAGCAGAGCATCGACAAACTCGCTGGCGTTGAAGGTGCGCAGATCTTCGACTTTTTCACCAACGCCGATAAAGCGGATCGGCAACGCCAGCTTCTGCGCGATGGCAAAGACGATGCCGCCCTTGGCCGTGCCATCCAATTTGGTGATGGCCAGTCCGGTCAGGCCAACGGCTTTATGAAATTGCTCCGCTTGAGTGAGGGCGTTTTGGCCTGTACCGCCGTCCAGCACCAGCAGGGTTTCATGGGGAGCTTCGGCATCCAACTTAGTCAATACCCGTTTGACCTTTTTCAACTCGTCCATCAAACCCGCTTGGGTGTGCAGCCGTCCGGCGGTGTCGGCGATCAGTACATCAACGCCTTTGGCTTTGGCCGATTGCAGCGCATCAAAAATCACCGAAGCGGAGTCGGCGCCGCTGCCTTGCGCGACGACGGGAATCTGATTGCGTTCGCCCCACGCTTGTAGTTGCTCCACGGCGGCGGCACGGAAGGTGTCACCGGCGGCCAACATGACGGAGAGGTTGGCCTCTTTGAGCCGTTTGGAGAGTTTGCCAATGGTGGTGGTTTTGCCCGAACCGTTCACCCCCACCACTAAAATGACATAGGGTTTTTTTGCACTGCTGATCTCCAGCGGTTGTTCACAAGGAGCTAGGATGTCGTTTAGCTCTTGCTGTAATAAATCTTGGAGAGCCTCGCTGTCGTTCACCTGTTTTCGGCCGATGCTCTGGCCTAACGTGTCCATTATCCGTTGAGTGACATCCACGCCGGTGTCGGCCACCAGAAGGTGAGTTTCCAGCTCTTCGAGCAGGTCATCGTCGATGGGTTTTTTGCCGAGGAAAAAATCCAGCAAGCCATCGGTGAAACGGGAGCGCGTTTTGCCCAGCTTCTTGCTAAGATCTTTCTCTGTTGATTGAGAAGATGATTCGGCTGGAACTTTTTTCTTTCTGCGAAAACTGAATAGGCTCATGGGCGTTTGGCTGTGAAACAGTATGGTGATAAAAGCGGTATCCTACCACCGGTGTAGGTACGACCAAAGTTAAAGGAAACATAATTGTGAAAAGAGGGTGGATGTGGGCGTTAAGCCTGATGTTTGTCAGTGGTCTGTTGCAGGCCACGGAGGTACACGAGTTTCAGCTCGACAACGGTTTGAAAATTTTGGTGCAAGAAGATCATCGTGCGCCGGTGGTGGTGTCGCAGATCTGGTACAAGGTCGGCAGCAGTTACGAACACGGCGGCATCACGGGCGTTTCTCATGTACTGGAGCACATGATGTTTAAGGGCACGGAAAAACACGCCTCCGGTGAATTTTCACGCATCATTGCGCTAAACGGGGGGCGAGAAAATGCCTTCACCAGCAGCGATTACACCGCTTATTTCCAACGGATTAATAAAGATCGCCTTGGCCTCTGTTTGGAATTGGAGGCGGATCGGATGCGTAATTTGCGTCTGGATGCCACGGAGTTTGCCAAAGAGGTGAATGTAGTCAAAGAGGAGCGTCGGATGCGCACCGACGACAAACCCCGTTCGCTGACTTACGAGCGTTTTAAAGCGGTGGCCTACAGCAGCAGCCCTTATGGCAATCCGGTTATCGGTTGGATGGGAGACCTTGATTCGCTGACGCTGGAAGACGCGCAAACATGGTACGAGGCGTGGTACGCGCCCAATAATGCCACTTTGGTGGTGGTAGGGGACGTTAAACCCGCTGAGGTTTTTGCGCTGGCGAAACACCATTTTGGTGCGCTGAAACCGTCTAAACAGCCCCTTATTAAAGCTCGCGCAGAAGTGCAACAGCACGGTACGCAACGTTTAACCTTAAAACTGCCTGCCAAACTGCCCTACTTGATTATGGGTTATAAAACCCCCGTTTTGAAAAGTGTTGATGAGCCTTGGAAAGCCTACGCCTTAGAGGTGTTGGTGGGTATTTTAGACGGCGGTGACAGCGCCCGTTTCAGTGATCGTTTGGTGCGCAGTCGGCAGTTGGCCGCCAGTGCCGGTGCCAGTTACAACTTGCACGGTCGTCTCGATGCGATGTTGGTGTTGGATGGCATTCCCGCTCAAGATCATGATTTGGATGCCTTAGAAACGGCCTTGCTGGCCGAGGTGGAGTTGCTTAAACAGGGCAAAATTTCTGTCGCTGAGCTGAACCGAGTGAAGGCGGGTGTTTTGGCCAGTTCGGTGTATGAGCGTGATTCGATGTTTTATCAGGCGATGCAGATCGGTATTTTGGAAACCAATGGCGTGGGTTATCAGGCTTTGGATGAATATTTGGCCGCCATTCAAGCCGTGACGGTCAAACAGGTGGCGCAGGTGGCGCGAGAGTACTTGAAGATGGAGCAGTTGACCGTGGCGCGTCTTGAGCCGCTGCCGCTGGAAACGGAGAAAAAACCGCCTGCCAGTCGTTCGGGTCTACGTGGAGATAAATTATGAGACGTTTATTAGCGAGTTTTAGCTTGTTATTGATCGCGCCTCTGAGTTGGGGTGTGCCACAGATTCAGCATTGGCAGACGCAAAACGGCGCGAAGGTGCTGTTTGTGCCCAGCACAGCCTTGCCGATTGTGGATCTGCGCGTGGTGTTCGCCGCAGGCAGTGTGCGTGATAACGGTTTGGCCGGAGTGGCGCAGCTCACCAACAATTTGCTGGATACGGCTGCCGGTGACCTCAACGCCCAGCAAATCGCCACGCAATTAGAAGGCGTTGGTGCGCGTTTGGGTTTGGAGTCCTTGCGTGACATGGCGGTACTGAGTCTGCGCAGCTTGCGTGAGGAGCGGTTTTTTAAACCGGCTTTTGAGGTGTTTAACACCATTTTACAGCAGCCGCGTTTTGAGCAGAGCGAGATTGATCGCATTCGCAAGCAGATGTTGATCTCGCTAAAAAACGCCAAGCAGTCGCCTTCCGCCTTGGCCAGCAAAGCCTTTTATAAAGCGGTGTACGGCACCCACCCGTTGGCTTCTCCTCCAGGGGGTACTGACGAGAGTCTGCCAGTGATTCAGCGCGAACAAATTTTGGCTTTTTATCAGCGTTTTTATGTGGCTAAAAATGCCGTGATTGCGATTGTGGCGGATCTGGATCGAGCGGCAGCGGAAGCCCTTGCTGAGCGCATCAGTTCAGGATTGCCCGAGGGCAAAAAAGCCGCTGCATTGCCAATGATTCCTGAGCTGAAAAAAGCGCAGTTGATTCGGATTCAATTTCCTTCCAAGCAGTCTCACATCAGCATTGGTCAAGCGGGCATGAGCCGCACCGATGCTGATTTTTACCCTCTTTATGTGGGCAACCACACCTTTGGTGGCAGCGGTTTTAGTTCGCGTTTGATGCAAGAAGTGCGGGAAAAACGCGGTTTGGCTTACAGTGTTTACAGCTATTTTTCACCGATGGAGCAGGCCGGTCCCTTTGAGATGGGTTTGCAAACGCGCAACGATCAGGTGGAGGAGTCGCTGCAGATTGTGAAGCGTGAATTGCAAAAATTCATTACAGAAGGTCCCAGTGCTGAGGAGTTGGATGCCTCGATTCGTAATATTACCGGCGCTGCGCCGCTGCGCATCGACAGCAATAAGAAGTTGGTGCAGTACTTGGCGATGATCGGTTTTTATCACTTGCCGTTGGATTATTTGGATAAATTTGATCAGCGGATTACGTCGGTGAGCTTGGCGCAGGTGAAGACGGCGTTTCAGCAGCGTCTGCACCCAGACAAAATGGTGACGGTGATTGTGGGTGATCAAACGGTTGAGGCGGCCAATGAGCAAAAAACAGCGCGTCGCAACTAGAACCTCTGCGGGGGGCAGCAATCGGCTGCGCATCATCGGTGGGCGTTGGCGGGGGCGTAAGTTGAGTTTTCCTGATGCTCTGGGGCTGAGGCCGACGGGGGATCGTCTGCGCGAAACTCTGTTTAATTGGTTGCAGCCTTATTTAGCCGAAGGGCGTTGTCTGGATCTGTTTGCGGGCAGCGGTGCTTTGGGTTTTGAAGCCGCTTCTCGTGCCGCCGCTGAGGTGGTGATGCTGGAGGCAAATCCACAGGTGGCGCGCAGTTTGGCGGCCAATATCGAGCTGTTAGACGCGGATCAAGTCCAGCTACAAAACATGAAAGCTGAGCATTATTTGCAACAGACTCCAACACCGTTTGATCTTGTTTTTCTCGATCCGCCGTTTGCTTTTGATATTTTGCCGCAGATTTTTGTCTTACTGGAGCAAGGCTGGTTGGCAGAGGGGGCGCTGATTTACATTGAGCAGCCGTTGCGTACTCAGTTGGTGTTTCCTAAGTCTTGGCAGATTTTGAAAGAGAAACGTATGGGAGAGGTGCAGGTGTGGTTGTTGGAGGTGGGGGATCTGGATGTATCTGGTAGGTTGGGGTGATAACCCCAACAAACATCCATCGTGGGTATTTTATGTTGGGGTTGCCACCCCAACCTACGAATTGGGTTACTTAACAAGTCTTATGGTTTGTATCTACTCGCCCTCATTGAAAACCTCAGGCAAAGACACAGTTTGGTATGAAATTCTATGTTTTTAGTAAATAAATAGGTTGATGTTGAATGAAAATAATCTCAAGCTCAAAAAGTATTGACTTGGTTCTTGTAAGGTTGATGGAGAAATATAATAAATATTATATTGCAACTGCTTGGGCTTCACCTGGGTCTAAGGCTTCCAAGAAATTGCTAGAAAATAAGGATAATATAGTGAAAATGGTGGTTGGGACACATTTTCACCAAACGCACCCCGATTTTATTAAAGATTATATTGATAATGAAAGCGTTAGGTTTATATTGAACCCCAGCGGGGTTTTTCATCCTAAAGTCTATCTGTTCTATCATGATGTGAATGATTGGGAGTGTATTTTAGGGAGTGCAAATTTCACTAAATCTGCTCTTACTAAGAATTCAGAAATTGTTGTGCATATTAAAAGTAGTGATGGAGGGGTTGATAAGGTTTACAATGATATTGTAAATACGATTAATAGTTATTGGGTTAATGCAGATGTGATGGATTCTGCTGATCTCGCGGGCTATAGGAGCGTTTGGGAAAGAGATTGCAAGGCTGTAGATAAATTGTCTGAGAAATATGGGGGGGCAAACCCAAAAAAATCACTTATGAAATCAGTTTTATTTACATCTGATTGGAGTAAATATTATTCACGTATAATAAAAGATAAATATAATTCGTTTGACAGAAGGCTTGAGTTGTTAGAAATAGTGAAAGGCTACTTTTCTAAAGTAGTATATTTTTCGGAATTAACAGAATTGCAGCGACGAGAAGTGGCTGGTATTGCAACTCAAAAGCAAAGCAATTCAAATGTTGAATGGGGCTGGTTTGGCAGTATGACTGGAGCCGGAAAGTTTCAGAATAGAATAAATAAAAATAATCCATTTATATCTAAATCACTAGATAAAATCCCTCTATTGGGAGAAGTCAGAAAAGAAGATTATGAACAGTTTGTACGTTTGTTTTGCCAAGCTTTCCCTGATGGTGGGGCTGGGGTGGCCATAGCAAGTAGGCTGCTGGCTATGAAGCGCCCAGATTATTTTGTGTGCTTGGATACACAAAATAAATCGGGGCTATGTGATGAATTTGGAATTTCTAGAAAAGTTTCATTTGATGGGTATTGGGATGATATTGTTGAGCGAATTATTGATTCAGTGTGGTGGAACTCAAAAGAACCTAAGGATGATTTTGAATGTAAGGTGTGGCATGTTCGTGTAGCAATGCTGGATTCAATATATTATAAAGAAGAATAATTTTTTCTTGTTGAGGGTTGCTCTAAGGTGTTGACTTGCACTGAGCAGCCGTTGCGTACTCAGTTGGTGTTTCCTAAGTCTTGGCAGATTTTGAAAGAGAAACGTATGGGGGAGGTGCAGGTGTGGTTGTTGGAGGTAGCTGAATGATTAAGTTTGAATGGGATAAAAATAAGGCGCAGAGCAACGAGAAAAAACATCAGGTTAGTTTTTCAGAAGCCAGTAGTGTTTTTTCTGATCCTTTTGAATTGACCGTTGTAGATCCAGACCACTCTTCAGACGAGTATCGTTTTATCAGTATTTGAAAATCCAGAATGGGCCGATTATTGATAGTGTCATATACTGAAAGGGAGTTGGACTCTATTCGAATTATCAGCGCGCGATCAGCAACACAGCGAGAGCAGAAATATTATGCACAAAAACATTGATGATGAAATTCGAGCAGAATACGATTTTTCACAGGCGGTGCGTGGCAAACATCATAAATCGTATAGTGAAGGTGTAAATGTGGTTTTTTTGGAAGCAGATATTGCTCAGGTGTTTAAGGATTCTGAAGCGGTGAATCATGCCTTGAGAATGTTGATGGAGTTGGCGGGTACGGAATTAAAGAGAAATAGAACTAAACCCTAGAGCGTGAACGTTAACAACAATGACCAGTGCTAGCATCCACTTCATCAAGCGTAAATCGGAGTGAATCGGTGCTAATTCACTGGATGTATCTGGTAGGTTGGGGTGATAACCCCAACGAACATCCATTGTGGGTATTTTATGTTGGGGTTGCCACCCCAACCTACGAATTGGGTTACTTAACAAGTCTTATGGTTTGTATTCCCTGACCCCAATTGAAAATGGCTGACAAGTGAACAGAGTAAGTTGTTTTTTCCTGTGATTGTGTAACCATCATGGCAAATAACAACGATGGGGCAGGGTATGGAGCAGTGGTTAGAGCCGCAGTGGTGGCAGCAACTTTATCAACTGGCGATGCAGTGGTGGGTGCAGACGGTGATGGTTCCCGCCACCTTAATCCAGCTGGTTTTAATGGTGATCAGCTTTTTGGTGGCTCGCCGCCTAGAACCCACGGTTAATCAATTTCTGGCTCGCCTCAAACAGCGTGGCCGTCATCTGCCCGCTTTTCAAACCTTAATGACGGCCTTAATGGCCATCAGCTTGCCGCTGATCTGGGTGATCATGCAGTGGTTGGCCATCACGGTGGCCGAACAGATGCTGTGGTCGCACTCCTTAATGACCACGATTAGCAGTCTTCTGGCCGCTTGGGTGGTGATTCGCCTCGCCTCTCATTGGTTGGATAATCCCGTTTGGTCACGCCTGTTTGCTCTGGTTGCGTGGAGCATTGCGGCGTTGAATATTTTGGCGCTGTTGCCGCAAGCCAAAGCCCTGTTGGACGGTGTGGCCTTGAGTGCGGGTGATATTCGGGTTTCTGCTTTAACCGTGATTCAGGGCTTTATTGTCATGGGTTTGCTGCTTTGGTTGGCCATTAGCCTAACTGGAGTGATTGAAAAACAGCTGCGCAGCTCCGCTTCCATCAGCCCTGCTGCGCGGGTGTTGATCAGTAAGTTTGTCCGTATTGCGCTGATTTCAGCGGCGATTATTTTCTCGCTGGATAATTTGGGCATTGATCTAACCGCTTTGGCGGTCTTTTCCGGTGCGCTGGCGGTGGGGCTGGGGTTTGGTCTGCAGAAGATTTTTTCCAATCTGGTCAGTGGCGTGATTTTGTTGTTGGATAAGTCGATCAAACCAGGTGATGTGATCGCTCTGGGTGCAACTTACGGTTGGATCAATCATTTGGGGGCGCGTTACGTTTCGGTGGTTACCCGCGATGGGGTGGAGCACTTGATCCCCAATGAGGAGCTGATTACGCAGCGAGTGGAGAATTGGACGCATACGGATAATTTTATTCGATTAAAAATTCCCGTCAGTGTCTCTTATCAGACCGATCCGCGCCAAGCGATGCGGCTCTGTGTGGAAGCGGCGCAGATGGTGCCGAGGGTGTTGCTTGATCCAGAACCGACGTGCCAGTTACGCGGTTTTGGTGACAGCGCCTTGAATCTGGAGCTGCGCCTCTGGATGGAAGATCCCGAAAACGGCCGAGGCAATTTGATCAGTGAGGTACTGCTCAATGTTTGGGATCGTTTTAAAGAGCATGGCATTGAGATCCCTTACCCACAACAGGATCTGCACCTACGTTCGATGCCAACAGGTTTGGCAGAGGTTTCATTACTGCCTACTTCTGGAAGCTGACGTTGATCTGATCGGGGGTGGGGACAATTTCACCGCTGGGCGGAATCACGATGCGCAGACCGGCAAACAGAGTGCGGTTGGTGGGATCGGCAAAGTGGCGATAACTGGCTCGGCGTAGGGCTTTTTGGGTGTGCAGTGCGCCGCCTTTGAGGGTGACGTTGTTCTGCTCAAAATGAACCTCTGACAGGTGGGTATCGGGTCTGGCCTGAAAGCCTTCGTAGGGATGGAAGGAATTGCTGCACCACTCCCAAACGCGCCCTGTGTCTTGCAACTCGCCGCTGCGCGCCGCCATCTCCCACTGGAACTCGTGGGGCAAAATTGCCCCTTGGAACGGTTCGTAACGCTCGCTCAACCAATTTACAAAGGCTTGTGATTCGTGCTGGTTGATGCCCATCACCGGCGCTAAACCATCCAGCTCGTAAGGGCCGTTGATCCCCAGTGCGTACCAATTCTGATGTTTGTCCTGCCGCCAGTGATTGGGGGCGTTGACCTTGTTTTGTTGCTGCCATTGCCAGCCTTGTTGGCTCCAGAGGTGTTGATTTTGATAGCCGCCTTGCTGGATAAAGAGGTGGTAGGCGCTGTTGTGAATCGGGTGCGTGGCGATGCGAAAGGCGCTTAATTCTACTTGCTGCACAGGCCGTTCGTTGTCGTAGGCTTCCGCTGCGTTTTTATTGCCGATGAGGTAGACGCCACGGGGAACCTCTTTAAAGTAGATCGGCGGTGTTTGTGCGGGCAGAGGCTCTTTGGCTTGGTAAGGTTCGGCGTTGTTTTGCGCTTTTTGATTCAATACGGCCAAAATGGCTTCGTAGTTTTTACTCAGCTCTTGCAGGATCAGGTGGTAAATAAAATCGTTTTCCAGCAGTGGGTGCTGGGGTAACTGCTTGGGGTTGGCGAGCCACATGAGGTGTTGTTCGAAACGTTCGTGTCCCCAGTTGAGTAGGTGATCTTTGGGTGGCAGCTTTGTGCCTTGCCGTTGAAGCGACGTGTTACCGGGAGTGAAGAGCGTCTGTACGGGGCGGGTGTAGCGATCATCGCCTTGAATCATCTCTTGTAGGTAGAGGGCTTCAAGGTAGACCGAGCGACCATAATACCAGCCGATGGGGCTGAGCTGTGGGTGAAACTGGCGATTGCAATCGCTGTCTTGCAAGGGTTCTAAAAGATGATTGAGGGAGTCGTGCAGATTGGATATTTGTCCTAGCAGGTGGCTTTGGCTCATGCGGATGTCTACGCTTTTTCTGATTGAAAAGAGAGGCCATCTTAGCAAAAAAACCAGCCTATGAAGGCGGTCTGCTTTGTTTATAAAGATGCACTTACTTTTTCAGCTTTGACGAGACAAAACACAGTTTACAAGGCGACAGTACAGGAGGGCAGTGGTTTATTAAGGCGCTGGTTGCGTTTAGAATTAACCGTATTGATGTGATGATTTTGATTCTTTTCACTGTGTAAAGCGGCGTTGACCGCAGCGAGTGGATCCTCATCATAATTTTGTTCTAATTTTGTGGGGGGGGATGCAATATTTCTGTGATGTTGTGGAGAGTCGCTTGCCAGCAGTGTCAATATTTGGGTGCTGATCCAGAGCGCTAGACCTAAGTTGATGATGATTCCATTAGAGTGACTCATGCTATAGATCAAGGTTGTTAATCCACCTAGCCACATTAAGGCAGCGGGTAGGGCGGTTTTGAGACCATGCTGTTGATAGATTGAACGAAGGGGAAATACGAGTGTTTGAACTGTGTTTTTCATGATCTTACTCCAAGAGGTCGGTGTGGAGAGAGATACTAGCGAAGGGGTCTCACCGATTTGTCACTAAGACGGTGCTTTTTTTATAGGCATGATGAGGGAGAGAGAGGATGGCAAGGCTTGAAATAAAGCAGCTCAGTTGAGTGATCGGTTAACTTTAATGCGCGATGGGACAAGAAGGCAATTTAGTGTGGTTCAACCCTTTGCGCAAAACGGCGCTGGCTTTCAGTTTTAGGTAACGACGGTAGCTGAAGCGTGCATTTTCGTGACCGAGGGCGGCTTTGACTGCTGCCAAAGGATTTTCACTGTATGAGGTTTTGGCCATGTGTGCTGTTTTATGGCTCGGTACGTTGGTGGCGAGTAAACCCAGCGCCTGAGAGATGATCCAAAGTGACAGACCCAAACCGGCGGTCAGCTCGCTCAGGGTGTGCAGGCCTTGCACCATGGTCACTAAGCCGCTTAACCAGACGATGGCAATGGGGGCGGCGGTTCTTAGGCCGTGCATTTGATAGGTTTTGTACGCAGGGACTAAAATGTGTTGGACGATGTTTTTCATTTTTTTTCCTCTTCCTTTGATCTGCAAAGCTGTTGTTGTGTTTTCTGCTTTGCTGTTGAGCTTATTTAAGCAGATTCACGTTGGTTTGATGGGAACCGCTTCACAAAAACAGCACCTTTAAATATTGAACCTTGATCTCGGTCGCAAAATTTAGCTTCTTGGGTGAGCCATGTGGCGGTTTGTTACACTGTGCCAACAAGAATAGACGAGGTGGAGAGATCATGAGTAACAGAGACGCAACAGCACAGGCCGCTGAGCACACGGCTCCTTGGGAGCAGGGGTTTGATAAGGTGGTGACGCCGTTTGAGGAGTTTATTTACGAAGAGAGCTCCAGTGGTCTGCTGTTGATGATCTGTACCGTGATCGCTCTGATTTGCGTCAACACGGCGCTGGCACACAGCTATGAGCATTTTTTCCATCAAAGCTTTTCTATTTCGGTGGCCGGTTGGACCTTGGAGCACACCCTGCATCACTGGATTAACGATGGTTTGATGGCGCTGTTTTTCTTTGTGGTGGGGCTGGAGATCAAGCGCGAGGTGCTGGTGGGGGAGCTTTCCAGTATGAAACAGGCCATTTTGCCGGTGGTGGCCGCCATCGGTGGCATGGTGGTTCCGGCGGCGCTGTTTGTCTGGATGACGCAGGGTGATGTGTCTGTGCTCGGTTGGGGTATTCCGATGGCGACGGATCTGGCCTTTGCGGTGGGGATTTTGGTTTTGCTGGGTAAACATGTTCCCCATGCGCTGCTGAGCTTTTTGGTCGGTTTAGCCATTGTGGATGATCTCGGTGGGGTAATGGTGATTGCCATTTTCTACACCGAACAGATTTTCTGGATGCCGTTGCTGGTGGCGGGGCTGCTGTTGCTGCTGTTGATCGGTTTTAACCGTTTTGGCATCTCTAAGCCGCTGCCCTATTTTATTGTCGGTTTGGGCCTGTGGCTGGCGATGATGGAGTCCGGTGTACACGCCACCTTGGCGGGGATTTTGACCGCGTGGACGATTCCCGCTCGATCTAAGTCGTCACCGCAAAAATTCAGCCTGCACATGCGGGAACTGTTGGATCGCTTTGATGGTGCCTGTAAGGGCGGTTCGAATTTGATGAACAATCCAGAGCAACATGCGCTGTTGCAAACCTTTGAACATGGCATCCATAAGGTAGAGACACCGCTGCAACGTTTGGAACACAGTATGCATATGCCGGTGGCGTTTTTGATCATTCCGTTGTTTGCCTTGGCCAATGCGGGTATTCCGATCAATTTTAGCGAGCTGGGTAATATCTTCGCTCAGCCAGTAACGCAAGGGGTGATGTTGGGTTTGGTGCTGGGTAAATTTATCGGCATTGCTTTGGTAACATTGCTGGCGGTCAAACTGGGCATTGGTGAGCTGCCACGAGGGACTAACAGCCGCCACATTATTGGTTTAGGTCTGTTGGGAGGGATCGGTTTTACGATGTCGATCTTTATTGCGGAGCTGGGTTTTCAGTCGATGCCAGATCAATTGTTACTGGCAAAGACGGGGATTTTGTTTGCGTCGCTTTTTGCAGGTGTGGCGGGTTACTTGTGGTTGCGGTTTTTTTGTAAACGTTAAATCAGGCCGCTGATGACGCTGCTGATCAGTTTGATCGTAACGAGGGTCAGAAGTAAGAAGGTGCCACGGCTGGTCCAGAGTAGAGCGGTGTTTTGCTGTTTCATGTTTTTATTATCCTCAAGGGTCTGTCTGTTGTTGGTGCGTCATGTCGTTCGATGGGGTTAGTTTATAAACGCTGGGGAGGGTGTGCTGAGGTCTGGGTCACATGTTTTGTGCCAATCGCTTCACAGAAAAGGTGATTAACTGTTTGAGTTTCTTTGTTTTTTTAGGGAGTGATGCTGTTTTTCTGATGAGTGGGCGGTAAAGAATGGATGATGCAATGTGTAGGGGCAGACCTGTGTGTCTGCCCTTTTTTGGTGATGGGTATTTTTATGGCGGTTGATTTTAAAGGCGCACAGGTGGTTTGAAAGGGCGCACACATAGGTGCGCCCCTACTACGGAGGTTATGTACAGGTGTTGTTGGTTGCATTGTAGGTGCAACTGGTGACGGTGACGCTGAAGTTTTGCGTTTGACTGCCTGAGTTGTTGGTTTGCAAATCTAAGATGCCGCCAATATAAAATATTGTGCTGGTGCTGTTGTTTGGGATCTGTAATGGGCTGGTGGGTACGGTGTAGGTAATGTCTCCGTTGGATATGATGGAGGCCACAGTGAAAGCCTCTCCCATCGTGCCGGTGACGGTGCATTTGCCGCGCTGGGCTGCGGTTGGATTATTGGCGCTGTTGAGGGGCAGTAAGTTTCCAGTGCTACTGGCATTGCCGGTGAAAATGGGAATGTCTGAGGTGAGATTTAGCGTGACGCTGGCCGCTGCATTCGAAACTGGCGCGATGATGGTACCAAACTGCAAATTTTGATCGCAACTGATCGTAATGGCATTGGCTTGTGCGCTGGCGAAGATCAGCAGTGTGCTGAGTAGGGTGATTGGGATTATGAAGGTCATGGCGCTCTCCTTTGACTCATGGTTTGATTGAAGGGCTGAGGTTTTTTCAGCCGTTTTAAAATAAGGTCGGGGGTGGTGATGCTGTCGCCGCTGGCGCTGATTTCGATCTCAAAGGGATCGGGGGCGTTGAGCTTGAGACGTTTGAGTAGGGTCGGTTCCACTTGCAGGCGGTATTTTCCGGGAGTGACGTTGGGCAGGTAAAAATAGCCGTCGTACTCGGAACGTAAAATAGTCGCTACTTCACCGGTTTCGGCGTGGCTCAACTGCAAACTGACGTTGGCCGCTTCGATTTTTTCACCGTCGCGCAGCAAATAAACGTGACCGTCGATCTCACCGATGCTGATCAAGGGGAAATCGAGCTGCATGATGTGCCCCGGTCTTGGGGTGATGCCGTAGCCTTCGCTGCTGGAGATCAGATAAGGATCACCCAAGGTGCTGGGGTTGAGCTGAATGTCCACCTTGCCGCCGCTGTTGAGACCAGAAAGCAGCAGTTTGCCGTGGCGATTGCTCAGTCCGGGTCGGTAGCCTCGATTGATAATAAACCCCACCCCTTGTACCGGTTGCTCCCAAAAATCCCGTTTGCCGTTGCGGTTTTCGTCAAGGTAGCTCTGCGCCAGTACGGAGCCTTCTTGGGCTTTTGAGGTGCTGGCAAAAAAGAGTGGGCGGTTGCGAACCGGATCGGGCAGCACACTGAAGGAGAGTTTTAGCCCCAGATAGAGGTCATCTTGCTGGCTGCCGCTGAGGGTCGCGCCGAAGTTGAGTACCCTAAAGCGTTGGTTGTAACCCAAGCTGTAGTAGACCGTCTGATTGTTGGCGGTTTGGTAGTTGCGGTTGGCGATTAGGCTGATGTTGCGTTTTTGATCAAAGCGGTAGTTGGCTCCGAGGCTGGCGTTTTGGGTCTGCTGTTCGGGGTCGATGCTGTAATCGACGTTGCTGCGCAGATTGAAGCCTTTGAGCAATTTGTCGGCGTTGAAGCTGAGGCGAGCGCTGCCATTGAGGGTCGCGTCGCTGCTGCTGTTTTCTTGGTAACGCAGATCGTTGCTGAGGCTCAAGCTGCCGACGGAGAGCCAGAAATTATGGCCGACGCTGCTGCTGCTGCGGCCACTGAATTGGCGGTTTTGGCTGAGGTTGAGGTTGAAAAGAGAGGTGGAGGCACGGTCGCCGAGGCGCAGCGGGGAGCCTTCTATTCTTAGGCTGTTGCTCTGTTGCAGTGGGTCGCCGTTTGGGTTGGCGTTGCGAAAGTCGCGGCTGTATTGGCTGTGGCTGAGATCAAAACGGATGTTGTTCCATTCGGTTTGCAGGCCGAAGACTCCGGCGCTGTGGCCGTTTTG
This sequence comes from Gammaproteobacteria bacterium, assembly GCA_030950195.1. Classification (GTDB taxonomy): domain Bacteria; phylum Pseudomonadota; class Gammaproteobacteria; order JAUZRS01; family JAUZRS01; genus JAUZRS01. Next base: position 32,178 of record JAUZRS010000306.1, read on the forward strand.
GTCGAGGGCGATTTCGCTCTGCGCCAGAAAAGCGCCGAGGGTGCCGCGCAGGCCGAGGTTGGCAAAGCTCTGCTGTTCTTGCTCCTCTTCGTATTGCGCCAGACTGGCGGTGGCGCTGAGGTTGCGGCTGAGGCCGTAGCTGGCGGAGGCGAGCCACGCGACGCTCTGGTCGTCGTTGCGCTGATCGCTGACGCTGAAGAGGGTTTGGCTGGGTTGGGTGAGGCTGAAGCGGTAGTTGAGTTTGCCCGCTTTGGCCGCTGCGCCGTCGGAGTAGAGGCGCTGGATTTTTTCGTACTGCTGTCCTTGTGGGCCGTAAAAAATCAGTTTGAGTACGTTCATGCCTTGAAACAGCGGTACGTTTTCAAATTTATAACGGCCTGTTTCTGAGGCACGTTGAAACTCGTAGAGGCCGCCGTTGCGGTACAGCTCGACATCGTATTGCGGTTGCAGATCGCCTTCTAGGGTGATGCGGTTGAATTCGCTGCTCTGGTTTTTCGGGATGCTGCTGAATTGAAAGCCGCGCCCCGAGAAGCTGCCGCCGATGAGGGCGCGGCTCTGTACGCTGATGTCGCCGAGGCGGTAGCGGTTGGCGTGCAGGGAGCCGAGCAGTTGGCTGTTGAAGTCGTCTTTGCCCAGTTGCAGGCGTAGGTTTTGCAGGCCGTTTTGGTCGTCACCGCTGAGAAAAAGTTGGCCGCTGTGGTAGAGCAGGTCGCCGTGCAGTTGGGCGCTGTAGCTGCTGCGGGCGAGGCCGTTTTGTTGCGCGTAGCTGCTGTCGAGGTTGATGCTGGCGGCGGGGGTGGCGATGAGTTGGTAGGGCATCGGTGTGTAGGGCAGTTCGGATTTGATCGTGAAGCCTTTGCTGAAATTGCCGTAGCGTTGGTCACGGCTGGCGCGTTGCTGCATCGGCAGCGGTTGTTCGGAGCTGAGGGTGATGCTGAGGGCGGGCATGGAGACGTTGAACTCCAGCCCGAACCAGCGGCTCAGTTGTTTGGTGCTGACGTAGATTTCCCCTTCGCTGCTAAAGAGGTCGTCGCTGGTGTAGGGGATCTGTTTCTCGCGAATTTCGATGCGTTGGGCGCTGAGGTCGAGGGAGAAGGTGTTGAGGGGGCTGATAAACCAGCCTTCGGCGCGTTGGCCATCGGGGCCGAGCATGATGGGGAATTCCAGCACGCGGGTCAGTTCACCAAGAGGCAGGTAGCTCTGTTGTTCGAGTTGGTAGGCGAAGAGGCCGTCGCTGATGACCTGTCGCCCGAGGGCGAGTTGGAAGATGGTTTCGGCTTGCAGTAGGGCTTCGGCGCTGGGGGCGGCGTGGCCGCTCTGGCTGAGCAGCCCCCAGCAGAGCAGCCAAAATCTATGGTGTGGCAGTTTCATGGCACGATGAGTTTTCCAGTAACGAAGGTAGTACCTACATCACGATCCAGGCCACGATAGGTAACGGTGAGTATTTCTCCTGATTGAAGTTTGTCGGCATCAAGAGGGACATTGAAGGTGCGTTCTTTGTAAGGGTTGTAGAGGGTTAGGCCTTTGGCCAGCCCGACCGTTTTGTCTCCTTGTTTAATTTCTACTTCCCCATAGAGAGATCGATTACCTGATCGTGAAAGGTGAAGTTTGATACTGGGATTTTTGGGGTCTTCTCTGATTAAAGTTAATGT
>JAUZRS010000307.1 GCA_030950195.1 Gammaproteobacteria bacterium
TGGCCTGACAGATCGTATTTATGTGGGAGACACCCGTGCCCAGTTGTGGCGTTTTGATCTGAATCCTAATAATACTTCTGCTGCTGATTTAATGACCGGTGGAGTGATTGCTAAATTGGGAGGCGCAGCGGATGTGGATAACCGGCGTTTTTATTACCCGCCGGATATTTCCTTGATTGCCTCTCCTGGGCAGTCACCCTATTTAGCGATTTTGACCGCCTCCGGTTATCGGGCGCACCCGTTAAACAGCACCATCCAAGATCGTATTTATATGATTAAAGATAAATACGTTTATGCACCACCGACAAGCTACATGACTGTAACGGAAGGTGGGGCAAATCCAGCGACTCCAGCGACTCAAATTATAGACACCACCGCCAATTTAATTGGTCAAGGAACGGCGACGCAACGCAGTACGGCAACGGCTGCCATGAGCGCGGCACAAGGCTGGTATATTCGTCTGCAAGAGAGTAACGGTGCATATGTGGGGGAGAAAGGTTTGGCAACGCCCTTGATTGTTGAGGGGCAAGCAGTGGTCACCACCTACGCGCCCATCGCATCGGCAGCAGCCAGTGCGTGTTCGCCTAGCCAAGGTCAGGGCTACGCTTATTTTCTCGATATTAGCAATGGTACTCCCACCATTGATCAAAATTTATCGGGTGATTTGACGTTGGAGGATCGGCGTAAAGGTCTGTTGCGCAGCGGTATTCCGCCTGCACCGGGTTTATTGATTACGGATCAAGGCACAACGGGCATTATTGGCAATGAGTTTTTCAGTGCCGGTTCCAATCAGGCGAAAAAAACCTATTGGTATGAAAACTAACCACTCTCAATTTATAGAAGGCAATATTTGTGAATAAAAGCAATAAAGCGGTAACCGGTTTTACCCTGATTGAATTGATGATTGTGGTGGCGATTATCGGTATTTTAGCCGTGATTGCGGTACCGCAATTTTCAAGTTACCTGAATGATGCGCGGCGCAGTGATGCGACGGCGGCTCTGCTGGGGATGGCGGATCAGCAGGAGCGTTATTACATCCAAAACAACACCTATGCAGCTACTTATGCGCTGCTTTATCCGGCAAGTACCGCACCTTTTTTGAGTAAAGAGCGTTATTACACCTTGGCGGTGACAGCAGCTAATGGTGATACGTTTGCTCTGCAAGCCGTTCCCGTCGCTGGGGGTGTGCAAGCGGCTGATGCAGATTGCCCAACCATCAGCTTAAACTCCGCTGGTCTGCAAGCGCCTGCTGTTTGCTGGTAAATCAGCGTAACGCCTTGGGCAGAGAGAAAGAGACGTCTTCGTTTAGACCGTCCAACTCTTTGGCGTTAGCGCCCATTGATTTCAGACGGTTGATCACCGCCTGCACCAACACTTCTGGAGCTGAGGCTCCGGCTGTTAACCCCACTTCTTTTTTGCCTTCCAACCAGCTTTCTCGAATGTCGTCAGGACCGTCAATCAAATAGGCTGGAATGCCGCTTTTTTCAGCGATTTCTCGCAGTCGATTGGAGTTGGAGCTGTTGGCCGAGCCGACTACCAAGACCAGATCACTCTCTTTGGCTAAGGTTTTGACCGCATCTTGGCGATTTTGGGTGGCGTAGCAGATGTCGTTGCGCCGAGGGGCTTTGATGCTAGGAAAACGCCGACTCAGTTCGTTGATAATGGCCAAAGTGTCATCCACAGAGAGGGTGGTTTGTGAGACGTAGGCGACTTTTTTGGGCTGGCTAATTTGAATGTTTTTAGCATCGGCTACGGTTTCCACCAGATGAATGTGGCCGCCAAAGGAGTTGTCAAAACGTCCCATGGTGCCTTCCACTTCGGGGTGACCGGCGTGGCCGATTAAGATCACTTCGGTGTTGTCTTTGGCGTAACGAGCTACCTCCAAATGCACCTTGGTTACCAGTGGGCAGGTGGCATCAAATACGCTGAGGCCGCGCTGCTGAGCTTGTTCCTCGACGGCTTTGGATACTCCGTGGGCACTGAAAATAACCGTGGCACCGTCAGGGATCTCACTTAAAGTATCAACAAACACCGCGCCTTTTTCACGCAAATCGTTGACCACAAAACGGTTATGAACTACCTCGTGGCGCACATAAATCGGTGCGCCAAACAGCTCCAAAGCGCGTTCAACAATTTCAATGGCACGATCCACCCCGGCGCAAAAGCCCCGTGGGTTGGCGAGTAAAATTTCCATCAGTGGTGACACTCCGTGGTTGAGTTGCAAGGGCTGTGCTGCATAATTTTGATCTCAACCTGCACTTGGCGACCGGCAAGGGGGTGGTTAAAGTCGATGCGCACCTGCTGCTGTTGTGCCTCAATTGACAAGATGGTACCGGCCAGCTCTTCGCCGTTGGGCAGGTTAAAGGCCAGTACCTGCCCTACTTGCGGCTGCAGATCAGCGGGAAAATCGCTCAAAGGCAGACTCTGAATCTTCTCTTCGTCAGGTTCGCCCCAACCACTCAAAGGATCAAGTAAGACCGTCAGCTCTTCGCCTTGATAGAGTCCAATCAACAGTTGTTGTAGGCAGTCGGGTAGGCTTTCGTCACCGGCATGGCAATGGATCGGCTCCTCTTCAAAGGTGCTGTCGGCCACCGTGCCGTCATGCAGCGTGAGGCGGTAGTGCAGGCTGACGTGATCGCCAAATTTGATTTTATTCAGACTCATTTTTTTTCTCGTCTTTGCCTTCGCGCAAGGTCAAGGCAATCATAATAACCGCGCCGATGCAGATGACCGAATCAGCAATATTGAAGGCGGGCCAATGATGGCTTTTATAATACAGATCGAGAAAATCGATCACATGACCGTAGGCAAGGCGGTCGATCAAATTACCGATGGCACCGGCCAAGATCAAGCTCAAAGAGGCTGCCATCCCTTTTTCGTTTACTTTCAGGCGGGTCAGCCAAACGATCAATACAACGCTGACCACTAAGCTGAGCAGACTGAAGAACCAGCGTTGCCAGCCACCCGCGTCGCTCAAGAAGCTAAACGCCGCGCCTGGGTTGTAGGCCAGCATCAGATTGAAAAAGGGCGTTATTTCAACAGGGCGATAGAGTTGCAATGCACTGTCGGCCCAAATTTTAGTGACTTGATCGAGCAAAATCAGCAGTAAAGTGAGGCTGAACCAGCGCAGCAGAGTTGAGGTTTTCATGGTTTAGGCAAAGGCTCGCGGTTCGCCAGCGCCATCAACGTTTTCCACGCAGCGGCCACAGAGTTCAGGGTGAGTTTCGTCTTGTCCCACATCCTGACGGTGATGCCAACAGCGACCACATTTTGTCTCTTTACTGGCTTGGCTGACGATCCACAAACCGACTTGTTCGCAGCTTTCGGCTTCGTTGGGGCGTTCGGCGCTGGACAGCACTTCGGCATACGAGGTGATCAAAACAAAACGCAGTTCGTCTTGCAGCTTGTCCAGCACCGCTTTT
>JAUZRS010000308.1 GCA_030950195.1 Gammaproteobacteria bacterium
CATTGAGCACATCCAGCATTTTGGCCGAATCGTACTCGTTCATCTGACAACCGTGGGTTTGGATAAATACTTTACGCGCCATAACTCTACACACAAAAGATCAAACGGGGGATTTTACATGGATCACAGCCCAAGTGGCTACTTTTAACCGTTCAGGATCCCAGACAAATCGCTCTAAGCGCCAATTTCATCTACAATCCCAGCATCAAAAAAATCAAGGCCTAGCAAACTCCCATGAGCAACAACTACCTTTTTACCTCAGAGTCCGTCTCCGAGGGACACCCCGATAAAATCGCCGATCAGATCTCCGATGCGGTTTTAGATGCCATCTTAAACCAAGACAAACACGCCCGCGTCGCGTGCGAGACCATGATCAAAACCGGTTTGGTACTGATCGCAGGCGAAATCAGCACCTCCGCGTGGGTCGATCTGGAAGAGATCGTGCGCAACACCATTTTAGAAATCGGCTACAACAGCTCCGAGATGGGCTTTGATGGCTCCACCTGTGCGGTGCTCAATGCCATCGGCAAACAGTCCAGCGACATCGCCATGGGCGTGGATCGTTCCGCCCCAGAAGAGCAAGGTGCCGGTGATCAAGGTTTGATGTTCGGCTACGCCAGCAACGAGACCGACGTACTGATGCCTGCGCCCATCACCTACGCCCATCGTTTGGTAAAACGCCAAGCTCAAGAGCGCAAAAACGGAACCCTGACTTGGCTGCGCCCCGATGCCAAGAGCCAAGTGACGCTGCGTTATGAAAATAACAAACCCGTCGGCATTGATGCCGTAGTGCTCTCCACCCAACACCATCCCGATGTCTCGCAAAAAGACATCCAAGAAGCCGTGATGGAGCTGATCATCAAGCCCGTTCTGCCCGCCGACTGGCTGGCTCAATGCCCTGCCGACAAGATCCACATCAACCCCACGGGCAACTTTGTCATTGGCGGACCGGTGGGCGATTGTGGTCTGACTGGGCGAAAAATCATTGTGGACACCTACGGCGGCATGGCACGTCACGGCGGCGGCGCGTTCTCAGGCAAAGACCCTTCCAAAGTGGATCGTTCCGCCGCCTATGCCGGTCGTTATGTGGCAAAAAACATCGTCGCCGCCGGTCTGGCGGAACGCTGTGAAATCCAGATTTCCTACGCCATCGGTGTGGTGGAACCCACCTCCATCAGCATCAATACTTTTGGCAGTGGCAAAATCGACGACAGCCGCATTGTTGAATTGGTCAGAGCGCATTTCGATCTGCGCCCATACGGCCTGACCCAGATGCTGGATCTGATACGTCCGATCTACAAAAGCACCGCCGCCTACGGCCATTTTGGTCGTGAAGAGCCGCAGTTCAGTTGGGAACGCACCGACCGTGCAGAGGCGTTAAAAGAGGCGGCTGGTCTGTAAAATAGGCGGGCAAGGGCAACAAGGGCGGAAAATTTTCCGCCCCACGGCACAAATTCAATAGGCGTTTTTATTCAAAAACCCCTTGAAAATGGTCAAAAATATAATTTTCAGATCCAGCCATAACGACCAATTTTCAATGTAATTCAGATCGTATTCCACCCGTTTCTGCATCTTGTAGAGGGTGTCGGTCTCACCTCGATAACCGTTCACCTGCGCCCAACCGGTGATGCCCGGTTTCACCTTGTGACGCAGCATGTACTGCTCGATTTTATCCTTGAACGCCTCGTTGTGCGCCAAGGCATGAGGCCGTGGCCCGACAATCGACATGCGTCCCTGCAAGACATTAAAAAACTGCGGCAACTCATCCAGACTGGTGCGACGCAAAAACGCCCCAAAGGGGGTGATGCGCGCATCGCCTTTTTTCGCTTGGGTCACAACGCCTGCCCCCTCTTGATGCACCACCATGGAGCGAAATTTATAGACCCGAATTTCACGCCCATCCCAGCCGTGGCGTTTCTGTTTAAACAGCACCGGCCCTGGCGAGGTGAGCTTTACCCCCAGCGCAATCAGCAGCAAAAAGGGCATGATCAAAACAAAAATCAGCAGCCCCAAGAGACGATCCTCCACTGCTTTCACAAACTGATTCATGCCGCTCATGGGGGATTTTGACAGATCCAATACCGGCATCCCCGCCACTTCGGAGATGGATTGGTTCAACAGCTTAAAACCGAACAGATCCGGCACATAGCGGATATCCACCGTAGAGTGGCGCAGCAGATGCAGCACCCGCTTCAGCTCTGCGGCTTCGCTCAGAGGCAGCGCAATCCATACTTGATCCACATGATTCGAGGAGAGATACCTCGCCACATCCTCATACCCCCCTGCAATCGGCACCCCGTTCAGCTCACCTTGCTCTAGGTCACCAAAGGCCGCCACCACCTGAAACCCCGACCAAGGCGTTTTATTGATCCGCTGCACCACCTCTTCAGCCCCCGGACCACAACCGAGCACAATCAGACAACGCTGGTTGTAGCCTTGGCGACGCATCCAACCCAGCAGCAGACGCAACGCACCACGATAAAGGAGAAAAAAAGCCCATGAAAGCAAAAACCAAGAACCAAACCAGATACGCGAGTAAAGCGGGTTGCTTTTGCTCAATACCCCCACCACCGCCAACAAGACAAACAGCGCCAGCAGAGCAAAGCTTAGATTGCGCAACTCCAACCAAAACGGCGCACCACGCAAACTGCCGTAAACCGAAAAAAGTGGAAAGAGCAACAGCGCCAAGCCAGCACCCAAAACCAGTGGGTAAAAATAGATCGGCTGCAACTCAAAGGTGGAAAAATAGAGCCAATACGCGGCAAAAAAAGCCAGCAGCAACGCCGTCAGATCCAGCACACGCATTAAAAAAGCCAGCAATGCGGCATGTTCTTGTATTACGCCTCGTTTAAGCACATTTTCACCCTTTGCCTACCAATGCAGGCTCTTATATCTCACTCGGCAGCCAAAAGCCAGTCAGTCAAATCATGCAAAAAAGCCTAACGAAGCTGGCCGCTTTGGAATCACAGGCATAAAATGTGTATACTGCGCCGAAAAAATGATCGACTGACAATCGTTAAAGGCCTTCGTGGACAAACAAAACCAATGAAAATGTTACTGCTCGGCGCAAACGGTCAAGTGGGCTGGGAACTGCAACGCTCCCTCGCCCCCTTGGGCGAACTGAAAATTTGCAACCGCTTCGATGTGGATTTGGCAGACCTCGACAAGCTAAGAACCACCTTGCGAGATTACCAACCCGATGTAATTGTCAATGCGGCCGCTTACACCGCTGTTGATAAAGCAGAGAGCGAAGCAGAGCAGGCTGAAAAAATCAACCACACCGCCGTTGCCCTATTAGCAAAAGAAGCCAAACACCTCAACGCTTGGCTAATCCACTACTCCACTGACTATGTTTTTGATGGTGAAAAACAAGGGGCTTACATCGAAACCGACCCAACCCATCCTCAGTCGGTCTACGGCAGCAGCAAATGCCGAGGCGAAGAAGCCATCCGCAACAGTGGCTGCCAACACCTGATCTTTCGCACCTGCTGGGTCTTTGCAGCTCGCGGCAATAATTTCGCCAAAACCATATTAAAACTGGCCAAACAGCACAATGAACTCAAGATCATCAGTGATCAATACGGCGCACCCACCAGTGCGGAACTGATCGCGGATGTTACGGCACTCTGCCTCTATCGCCTCCAAAAAGACCCAAGTGATCATCAAGAGATCAGTGGCACCTATCATCTGAGTGCTGCCGGTGAGAGCAGTTGGTTTGAGTTTGCCCAGTACGTCATCGCCCAAGCTGAAAAACACGGCTTTACACTTTCGGCCACAACTGACAAAATACGCCCGATTCAGAGCGATGAATATCCGCAAGCTGCAACACGCCCAAAAAATTCACGACTCAGCTCACAAAAATTAAGCAAAACTTTTGGCATTGTACTGCCCATCTGGCAAACTCACGTCAAACGATTAATCACAGAATTAGCAATAAAAGAAAACTTATGATCTCGCTCCGACAACACAGCAAAATCAGACGATCATGAAGGCCACTCCATTAACTATCCCTGAGGTGATCTTATTTGAGCCACAGGTCTTTGGCGATGAGCGCGGTTTTTTCTTTGAAAGTTTTAACCAAAAAGCATTTCAGGATGCAACGGGGCTTGATGTCCAGTTCGTACAAGACAATCACTCCAAATCCAGTAAAGGGGTCTTGCGAGGGCTGCATTATCAACTGCCACCCAAGGCACAGGGAAAATTGGTGCGCGTGACTCACGGAGAGGTTTTTGATGTTGCGGTGGACATTCGCAAAAGCTCGCCTACGTTTGGTCAATGGGTCGGTGAAGTGCTTTCAGCTGAAAATAAAAAACAGCTCTGGATTCCAGAGGGTTTTGCTCATGGCTTTTTGACTCTTTCGGAAAATGCGGAGTTTTTGTATAAAACGACAGATTATTATAGCCCTGAACTGGAAGCTGGCATTCAATGGAATGACCCTGACATTAATATTCAGTGGCCAAAAAAACTTCTTCCCAAATTGTCTATAAAAGATGAAAACAATTTTTTCCTTAAAGACATAAAGTAA
>JAUZRS010000309.1 GCA_030950195.1 Gammaproteobacteria bacterium
CACCAGCATGGCGGTGGATCGAGTGGCCGAGGTGTTGGGCATTGAGTGTTATGAAACGCCGACCGGTTGGAAATTTTTTGGCAATTTATTGGATGCGGGTAAAATCAGCCTCTGTGGTGAAGAGAGTTTTGGCACCGGTTCGGATCATATTCGTGAAAAGGATGGCCTCTGGGCGGTGCTGTTTTGGCTCAATATTTTGGCGGTGCGTAAAATGAGTGTGGCGGAAATCGTCAAGTCTCATTGGCAGAAATTTGGGCGTAACTATTACACTCGCCATGATTACGAAGAGCTGGATTTGGATGCAGCCACAGGGGTGATGCAGCATCTTCGTGCTCAACTCAATGGTTTGTCAGGTCAAACCTTGGCCTCACGCACGGTGGTCTTGGCGGATGACTTTTCCTACACCGACCCCATCGACGCTTCCGTGAGTGAGGGACAAGGAATCCGTATTATTTTTGCGGATGGCGCACGCATTATTTATCGCCTCTCGGGAACCGGTACCGTGGGTGCGACCTTGCGCATCTATCTGGAATCTTTCGAAGGCGATGTTGATCAACATGATTTGGATCCTCAAGTGGCCTTGGCAGATCTGCTTCAGGTTGCTTTGCAGCTGGCCGATATGCTTTCACGTACTGGACGTGAATCTGCGTCGGTGATTACCTGATGCAATAAAGGTTGTGCTGCTGACTTCGATAAAAAAGCCGCCGTTTAGCCTCTGCTAGACGGCGGCTTTTCTGTTTGTTCACTTTGTTGTCATAACAGGCAGTCCGATTTTTTGCGCGCTTTATGTTGATTAAAATGGAGAATGAGATATGTTGGCCAAGCAAATCATAGGCTTGCGTAAATTACTTGCGGCGCTCTTTATGAGCGTCTTTATCGCGGCTCCTCTGCAGGCATTGCAACCGCCAGATTTGATATTGCCTTTGGCAGTGAATGGTTTGAGTGGTGATCTTTCGGGCTACAGCGTAGCCACCGATGGCACTACTTTGGTGGTGGGTGCGCCTAAAGCCACGGGCGGCAATACGGCGGGTTCTTACGGTGTGCCAGGTTTGGGCGAGGTGCGTCTCTATCAGAAAGTGTTTGGTGTTTGGACGCAGATGGCAACCTTGACCGCATCCAATGGCGCTTCGCATGACAGTTTTGGTATCAGCGTGGCTGTGGACGGTGATGTGGTGGTGGTGGGTGCTGAGGGTGTTTCGGTACGTCGTGGATCGGTTTACCTGTTTGTGAAGCCCAATACCGGCTGGCAGGATAAAACGGAAGATTTGGTCTTGGCTCCAAGTATGGTTCTTGGTAGCAATGCTTTTTTTGGCCACGCGCTGGATATTGATGCCGATACGGTGGTGGTTGGGCAGTGGGATGGCGGTGCTAACGGCACTTCGGCAGCTTATGTTTATGAAAAACCCATCACCGGTTGGCCTTCAGCCAGTTCGCAAACCGAGAGTGCGATTTTGCAGCCTCTGCTGGTGGATGCTTTGGGGACTTCTGCCCCGCCCAACAGTTTTGGCATCAGTGTCGCCGTGGACGGTTCTACGGTGGTGGTGGGTGGGGGCATGGATCAACGCTTTGGAGCGGCTGATCTGTTTGAAAAACCGACGCTGGGTTGGGCAGACAGCAACGCTGATGGTCTGTTGAATGGCGATGATACGGGGGTGATTCGAGTGGCCACGGCGGAGCTTTCTGCGTCAACGGTGCTGATTACTGATCTGCTGCCTAAATTTGGTTTTGATGTTGATATTCAAGGCGATGTGGTGGTGGTGGGCACGCCTGAATACGATGCTGCGGGTGCGGTGGATGCGGGTGCAGCGTTTGTCTTTGTTAAGCCGGTAGGTGGGTGGGTCTCGACCACAGAAAATGCTCTTTTGACTGCGCCGACACCGTCTTCATGGCAAGGTTTTGCCCGCAGTGTGAGTGTTTGGGGGGATCATATTATGGTGGGCAGCTACCGTAATCCCAATTTTGGTTTTACTCCGGTACTGCCACCCGATCCTGTCGTGCCTTGGCCTGATGCGGTGACAGGTTTGATCTCTAAAGGACATTCTGCCACGGAAGAGGCGGGGTCCGTTTTTCTATTTACAAAACCCGCTGCCGGTTGGTCAGCGGTTTCTGCTCACAGCACTTGGCAGGCTCCGGTAGCGCAGTTGAATAACTTCTTTGGTTACAGTGTGGCGCTCAATCGCAGCACCTATGTTGCGGGTGCGTGGGGAATGGACATTGATCTGGCTCCGTTGGATTCGGTGCCGGAATTGGATGTGGGCGAAGTGCAGGTGAAACAGACCTCGACGGTGGATCTCTTCATTACAAAAACAGACGGTCTGCTGGGTACGGCTCTGAACATTGGGGATGCGTTAACTTACACCATCACGGTGAGCAATAACGATCTGCTGGATGCGGCCAGCGGGGTGGTGGTTGAGGATCTATTGGCAGATGGTTTTACGCTGGTGTCGGCGGTGGCGAGCCAAGGCAGTTGTGATCTCAGCGTTTTGCCTAAATTACGTTGTCATTTAGGGGTGATCAATGCCGCGCCTGCCAGTGCCACGGTGACCTTGAACCTGACCACCAATGCCAAAGCCAATGCGGACGCATCGGCAACGGGCATTCATCTCTCCAATACGGCAACGGTCAGCAGCAATGAAACCGACGATCTTTTGGCCAATAACAGCGCCACCGATGCCGATACGGTGATCAATGCCTCACCGGTGATTGATCTGGGGGCGACTCCAGCCTCTGTGAATGAACGTACGTTGGGGGTCTCTTTAGATGCTTCGGCAAGCGTGGATCTGGACGGCACGCTGGTCAGTTATGTTTGGAGTCAGCTTGGAGGGGAGGCGGTGACGTTGAGTGGCAGTGCCACATCTGTGGCGGCCTTCGATGCGCCTGCGCTGGTGACGGCTACGCTGAACCCGTTGCTGTTTCAGGTTTTGGTGACGGACAACAATGGTGGTCAATCCACTCTCACACACAGTGTGACGTTGTTGGACATCACCCCGCCAGTGCTGAGTTTATTGGGAACCACACCCATTACTCATGAGGCGGCAACACCTTACAGCGATGCGGGTGCCACGGCGAGCGACAGCTTGGACGGTGATCTGAGTGCCAATATCGTGGTTGCTGGGTTGCCCGACACTCTGATACCGAGTGCTTATACCGTTACTTACAATGTTTTGGATGCAGCGGGTAATGCGGCCACACAGATTAGCCGTGCGGTTACGGTGGTGGATACCACACCGCCAGTGATCAGCTTGAATACGGGCACGCCGGTGATCTTTGATGTGGGTTCCACTTACGTTGAGGCGGCCACGGCCAGTGACAGCTTGGACGGTGATGTGAGCGCATCAATGGTGA
>JAUZRS010000031.1 GCA_030950195.1 Gammaproteobacteria bacterium
CCCGACTTTAGCGATCCCGTCGGCATTGCGCTGGACAGTTATCGTGATCGGGCGTTGGTCACCGATGCCAACCTCAACGCCTTGGTGGCGATCAATTTAAGCAGCGGCGAACGCATCATCGTTTCAAAATAGTTACTCTCCTCTTCGGCTCTCATTCGAGAGCTGTTTTTTAATCTCTCCCATGCGGAAAAAGAAAATCCAACTCTGGCCCTTTCGGCACAATACCGGTCGGATTTACGCTGTGGTGACTGGCGTAATAATGGTATTTAATCTGCTGCATGTTCACCGTCTGCGCCACTCCAGAGTATTGATACAGCTCCCGTGTGTACGCCCATAAATTAGGGTATTCGCGCAGCTGTTTTTTATTGCATTTAAAATGGCCGTAATAAACCGCATCAAAGCGCAACAGCGTGGTAAACAAGCGCCAATCCGCTTCCGTGATCTGCTCACCAACCAAATAACGCCCCGTTGATAAACGCAATTCCAACTCATCCAAGGTCTGGAATAACAGATCAAAAGCGGTTTCATAAGCTGTTTGTGAGGTGGCAAAACCAGCACGATAAACGCCGTTATTAATCCGCTCATAAATCACTGCATTAATAGCATCTATCTCCCCGCGCAACGCTTCAGGATAAAAATCCAAATCAGCCTCACCATACGCATCAAAGGCCGAATTAAACATGCGAATAATCTCAGAGGATTCGTTGTTCACAATCGTCTCACGCTGTTTGTCCCACAACACCGGCACCGTCACCAATTGATCCGCATCGGCACCGGCTTTGGCGTAGAGCTGATGCAGGTACTCAAACCCGTAGAGATGATCCCGCGTAGAACCCGGATAAGCACCAAAACGCCAACTCTCATCGGGCATCAAGGGATGCACCACCGAGAGAGAAATCACCTCTTCCAAGCCTTTCAAGGCACGAAAAATCAACGCCCGATGCGCCCACGGGCAAGCATGGGAGATGTAGAGATGATACCGTCCCGCTTCGGCTTTAAAACCGCCCTCGCCACTGGCTCCTGCTTGACCATCGACGGTTACCCAGTTTCTAAATTGGGAAGTCACTCGTTTGAATTCGCCTTGCATAATGTCGCTCCGTTGTTGGTTCAGCGCCCAAAATAAACTTTAATATCAATCAAACCTAGATACCCCGTAGAGCCAAAACATGCCTTGGCTCTACAAAAAAACACCTCACCCCCGCCGAATGTCCATCGCCTCACGCAGCGCATCACCGATAAAAATCAGCAACACCAACGTCCCCACCAGCACCCCAAAGGTGCTCATGGAGAGCCACCACGCATCAATGTTCTCTTTGCCCTGCGAGAGCAACTCACCCAAACTCGGTGTTGAAGGCGGCACGCCCAGACCGAGAAAATCGAGGCTGGTCAGCGCCAAAATCGAGCCGCTGATGCGAAAAGGCAGAAAGGTAATCACCGGGGTCATGCTGTTGGGCAACAGATGCCGCCACATAATCTGCCGATTGCCGACCCCCAGCGCGTGGGCGGCGCGCACATAATCCATATTACGCCCACGTAAAAACTCAGCACGAACGTAATCCGCCAAGCCCATCCAGCCAAACAGCGACAGCAAAATAATCAGCAGCCAAATGCTCGGCTGAAAAATCGACGAGAAAATAATCAGCAAATAAAGCTCCGGCATCGAACCCCAGACCTCGATAAAACGCTGCATAAAGAGATCAAAACGCCCTCCCAAATAACCCTGCAAGGCTCCGGCTAAAATACCGATCAACGTCCCCACCACCGTCAATGCCAAGGCAAACAACACCGAAATACGAAAACCGTAAATCAGCCGCGCCAGCACATCCCGACCCCGATCATCGGTACCCAACAGATTATCCGCCGACGGCGGTGCAGGGTTGGGGTGCTCCGTTTCAAAATTGATGCTGTTGTAACTGTACTGATTCAGAGGAAAAACAGCCCAGTTTTCACCGCCCTCAAGCTGCTCGCGAATAAACGGGTCGTTGTAATCCGCTTCGGTCTCAAAATCACCTCCAAAGGTGGTCTCGGGGTAACTCACCAACAGCGGCACATACAGCTCACCTTGATAACTGAGCAACAGCGGTTTGTCGTTGCTCAACACCTCAGCAAACAGGCTCAAAACAAACAGCAACGAAAAAATCCACAGGCTGTAATAACCGCGTCGATTGGCTTTGTAACGCCGCCACGCCCGCGCCCCTGGCGAAAGTGCCTGCACCGCCTTCACGCCGCTCATGAAGCCGACTCAAATTGAATCCGAGGATCAATCAAAACGTAACTCAGATCCGACAACAGTTTTGCAATCAAGGCCAAAATACTGAACATATACAAGGTTCCTAACACCACCGGATAATCGCGCTGCAACACCGATTCATAGGCCAGCAGACCCAAACCATCCAGAGAAAAAATCTGCTCAATCAACAGACTGCCGGTAAAAAACGCACCCACAAAGGCCGCCGGAAAGCCCGTCACCAGCGGAATCATCGCGTTCCGAAACACATGCCGATACATCACCGCATTTTCCGACAGACCCTTAGCACGGGCGGTGATCACATACTGTTTGCGAATCTCTTCGACAAAACTGTTTTTCGTCAACAAGGTCATCACCGCCAAACTGCCCACAGACATGGCCGTGATCGGCAGCACCATGTGCCAGAGATAATCCGTCACTTGGCTCCACCACGGCAGTTGATCCCAGTTGTCCGACACCAAGCCTCGCAGCGGGAACAGATCCCAAAAACTCCCCCCTCCCAGCAGCACCAACAGGGTGATGCCCAAAACAAACCCCGGAATGGCGTAGCCGATTAAAATCAAGGTACTGGTCCAGGCATCAAAACGCGAACCGTCTCGAATCGCTTTTTTAATCCCCAATGGAATGGAAACCAAATAAGTGATTAAAAAGGTCCAAATCCCCAAACTGATGGAGACCGGCAATTTATCCACCACCAACTCCATCACCGATTTATGGTGAAAATAACTGTCACCAAAATCAAAACGCAGGTAGTTGCCCATCATGATCACAAAACGTTCATAGGCCGGTTTATCAAAGCCGTATTGGCTGCGAATTTTGGCAATGATTTCAGGATCCAGCCCCTGTTGACCGCGATAAAGACTCTCAGAGCCAGAGCTGGCTTCCGCCACCCCGCCTTTGCCCGACAGCTGATTGACCATCTGTTCCACCGGCCCTCCTGGAACAAACTGAGTCACCAAAAAGGTGATCAACATAATACCAAACAGGGTCGGAATCATCAGCAGCAGACGTTTTAAAATATAGCTCAACACGTTAAGGCTTCTCGGTAGACCACCAAGTTTTCAGCATCCAATCGGTGGCTGAAAAATAGAGTGGTAAGGTTTTTGGGTAGGCAAATTTATTCCAATAGGCAATGCGGTGTGTGTCGATGTACCAATTGGGCAGCAGGTATTCCCCCTGCATCAAGACCCGATCTAACGCTTGCGCCGCCACTTTCAGCTCGGCGCGATTTTTGGCGTAAATTATGTTATCCAACAACGCATCCACCACCGGATCTTTCAAACCCATGTAGTTACGTGACCCCTTTTGATCCGCCGAGCTGGAGTGAAACATCGCTTTCAGCTCATTACCAGGCGATTGAGATTGACCGTAACTGACCACCATCATGTCAAAGTCAAAGGTGTCGGCGCGGCGTTGATAGAGCGAGGTATCCACGGTGCGGTAGTTCATCTGTATTCCCAACTTTTTTAAGTTGCGCGCAAAGGGAGCCAAAATACGCTCAAAGCCTTTTTGCGCCAATAGAAACTCAAACTCAAACACCTTGCCGTTTTCATTCACCAACTGACCCTGCTTAATTTTCCAACCGGCAGCGGTCAGTAATTTTTTTGCTTGGCGTAGATTGTTACGCAACTGGCGACGATTGCTGCTTACCGGCGGCTGGCTTTTTTCTGCAAACACCGCCGCAGGCAGTTGATCACGAAATTCATTTAACAGCGCCAATTCCGCACCCTGCGGTTTGCCTGCATCGGCGGCCAACTCGGTGTTGCTGAAGTAACTGTCACAGCGCACGTATTGACCGTAAAACAGGTTTTTATTCGACCAATCAAAATCAAAGGCCAGAGTCAAGGCACGCCGCACCCGCCGATCTTGAAACACCTCACGCCGACTGTTAAACACAAAGCCCTGCATTCCAGCGTTGTTGCTGTGCGAGACCGTCTCTTTTTTAATCAACCCCTGCTTAAATTTACTGCCGTCATAATCTCGCGCCCAACGTTTGGAGTGATTCTCCAGTTGAAAATCAAACTCACCGGCTTTGAAAGCCTCCAGCGCCACGGTCATGTCTTTGTAATATTTAAACATCACCGAATCAAAATTATAAAAACCGCGCCGACTGTTGAGGTTTTTGCCCCAATAATCAGGGTTCTTTTCATAACGGATGTACTTGCCGGTCTCAAGCTTGACCACACGATAAGGACCACTGCCAATGGGTTTGACCTGCACCACCTTATCAAACGCCTTATCCCCCACCCAAGCGCGAGAAAACACTGGCAACTCACCCAAGATCAGATGCAGTTCTGGGTTTTTACGTGCAAAGTCAAAACGAATGTTGCGTTTATCCAAGACCACCGCCTGCTTAATATCGCCCCAATAGAGACGAAACTGCGGATGAGCTTGATCGCTGCGCAAAGTATCAAAGGAAAATTTCACATCCTCAGCCGTCACCGGATCGCCGTTGGAAAAACGCGCTTTGGCGTTGAGACGAAACTGCACCGACAAACCATCAGCCGCCAGCTCAATGTCTTCGGCCAACAGGCCGTACATACTAAAGGGCTCATCCAAGCTTTTTTCCAGCAAGGTCTCAAACACCAGACCATTCAAACCCTCAGCAGAAAGGCCTTTTAATAGATAAGGGTTTAAGGTCTCAAAGGTACCAAAACCGGCCAAGACCAACTCACCGCCTTGAGGCGCGTTGGGATTACTGTAATCAAAATGATCAAATCCAGCGGCGTATTTTGGGCTGTAACCCAAGCCCATCGACGCTTGAGCCAGCAGCAGAGAAGGCAACAGAGAGAGCAGAAGAGCAACAGAGCCAAAAAACAACCGACTCAGAGGAGTAATTTTGAGCATCAACGATTCCTTTGCTAGAAAAAAAGACAATTCTAGGGTATCTTACCGCGCGATACAGACTATTATTCAGCACACAAAAAAACAACCGGAGTTATTCATGGGCTTCCTTCAAGGGAAACGCGCTCTCATCGTTGGGGTCGCCAGTAAAAAATCCATTGCTTGGGGTATTGCTCAAGCCCTGCATCGTGAAGGTGCTGAGATTGCGCTTACCTACCAAAACGAGCGTCTAAAAGAACGCGTGACACAATTCGCCGCCGACTGCGATTCTCACATCGTCATGCCGTGCGATGTCGCCAGTGACGAGCAGATCGAAGCGGTCTTCACCGAATTGGGTAAACATTGGGATGGCTTGGACATCATCGTCCATTCCGTCGCCTTTGCCCCCAAAGAGCAATTGGAAGGCGATTACACCGCTCAGGTGGATCGTGAAGGCTTCAAGCTGGCACACGACATCAGCTCCTACAGCTTCGGCGCGCTGGCCAAAGCCGGGCGTGAAATGATGGAAGGCCGTAACGGTTCTCTGCTGGCTTTGAGCTTCATCGGTGCAGAAATGGCGATGCCCAACTACAACGTCATGGGTGTAGCCAAAGCGAGCTTGGAAGCCAATATGCGTTATCTGGCCTATTCTCTGGGACCAAAAGGCACCCGTGTTAACGCCATTTCAGCGGGGCCTGTGCGCACCTTGGCCGCTGCGGGCATCGGTGATTTTCGCAAATTGCTCGATTACGCCGCCGATTGCTCTCCTCTGCGCCGCAACGTCACCATTGATGAGATCGGCAATTCCGCCGCCTTCCTCTGTTCCGATCTGGCCAGTGGCGTCACCGGTGAAGTGATGTACGTGGACGGTGGCTTTAATATCTCCGCGATGCCCAACCCTTACATCTGATTTATCATTTTGTAAGCGGCATAAAAAATGCCCGACCTAGGTCGGGCTTTTTTGTTTCTGGCCATTCCCACGCGAGGGCATGGAAACTTAAAAGATCATGTTACAGATCAGCGCGACGAACGATCTCCGCCTTTGACTTCAACACCTCAAGCCACGCGCTGTATTCTGCCAAACCACGGGATTGAGCCAGACGATCACTGTTCGCCGGAGCCGTTTTACTTTTATCCCCATCCGCCTTCTTATTCGCCACTTTAACCCCGCTCAAAATCAGCACCGCCTGATCCCCAGAAGGTAGGCGCACCAAATCAAAATTGCGTTTGCCTGCTGCCGGTTTGGCCATTTTAAACAGTTGTTTCAACAATGCGGGTTCTTGCGCTGTTTCATTGCGCCCGACCCATGTTGCTTCGTTGTAGTTCAATTTAGCCGCATCCACCAACGCTTGCACAGAGTCACCGGCTTTTAGCGCTGTTAACAGCGTGTTCGCTGCTTCCTGCTGCGCAAGACGAGCTTTACGATCCAGCAACACGGTTTTAATCTCATCGCTGACCTCAGCCAAGGGTTTGACTCGGGCAGACTGATGCTCTTTCAAACGAATCACTAACTGATGATTGTCTGCCAACTCCAAAACGGCACTGTTGCGCCCCTCTTGCAATACCTCTTCGCTAAAGGCGGCTTGGCGCACTTGTGGGTACTGGGCAACGCCTTTTACACTGCCACGTTCAATCCAGTCAGAAACCTGCACCTTCAGCCCAGTGGCCTCTGCTGCCGGCGAGAGGGAGTCAACGTTTTCGTAACTTTCATTACCGAGCAGTTCAGAGCGGTCGTAAAAAAGCGACTCTTCCACCTTTTTATGTCTCAGTTCCACTTCCAACTCAGCAGAAACCTCGGCAAACGGCTTAATCGTTTTGGCTTTAATCTCTTTAAGCTGAATCAGATGCAGGCCAAATTGGCTCTGCACCGGTTCACTGATCTCACCGGCTTGCAGGGCAAACAGCGCCTCTTCAAAGGGTTTGACCATCATGCCCTTTGCAACGCTGCCCAGATCACCGCCCTGTTTGGCAGACCCAGGATCTTCCGACAGCACTTTGGCCAACTCGGCAAAACCTTCACCGTCAGCCAAACGCCGTTTGATATCCAACATCTCCTGCTGACGTTTTTCAATCTGCTCATCGGAGGCATCGGCAGAGAGTTTCAACAAAATATGGGCTGCAACCCGCTCTTCTGTGTTGGTTAAACTCGCTTTACGTTCAGCGTAAAGGGCTTGCAACTCTTCAGGTTCAATTTCCACCTCAGGCAATAACACCTCGGCATCCAGCTCCAAATACTCCAGCTTGAGCTTTTCAGGGTACTGGTAACGAGCTTGATTGTTTTTGAAATACTCTTCGATCTCCGCCGCAGAGACCATCGCCTCTTGGCGATAGTTGGCCAACGGCAACGCAATGGAGGCCACTTCACGCTGCTGCTGCTTCAAGAGTTCGATCTGCTCCTGCTCACTGGGCAGCACAAAGGCGCTGTCCACCAAACCTTGACGGATTTGATCCAAAGCGGCTGCACGGCGCACCGAGGCTTCAAACTGCGCTGAGGAATAACCGATGGAGCGTAACTGTGCTTCATAGGTAGTGCTGTCAAAGCGCCCCTCTTTTTGAAACACCTTCTCGGAGCGAATCTGCTTGGCCAGCAGATCATCGCCAATACGATAACCCTCTTCATCAGCGGCTTGGCGCAACAGTTCACGGTTAATCAGCGCCTCTAAGGCCTGCTTTTTCAGAAAACCGCCATCGCCCATACCGGCAGGCAATTTACCGCCAAAGGCTTTTTGCAGCCGATTTTTCTGCTCAGCGTACTCTCGATCCAACGCCTGCGAAGAGATTTCAGCCCCGTTAACTAAGGCCACGTAGCTGCTGCCATCACCGCTCAGATAGGAGCTGATGCCAAAAAAAGCAAACGGAATAATAATCAAACCGATGATTCCGTAGGCCAACCATTTTGAGTTTTTTATGCCATCACTGAAAGACTGTAACATTGCTGTAGACCAATCCGTTTAAGAGTAGGAAGAAAATTTATACTGAATCAACAGTTAAAAAAAAAGGCACCTTAAGTAGGTGCCCTTCTTCATGATGCTGGCGGAGCGGACGGGACTCGAACCCGCGACCCCCGGCGTGACAGGCCGGTATTCTAACCAACTGAACTACCGCTCCAAAAATGGTGGGTGTTGAGGGACTTGAACCCCCGACATTCGCCTTGTAAGGGCGACGCTCTCCCAACTGAGCTAAACACCCTAGATCAGAAGCGCGCTAGTTTACTGCATCTTTTAACGCTTTGCCAGCCTTGAAACTCGGTACATTGGAGGCTTTGATTTCAATCTCAGCACCGGTACGTGGGTTACGGCCTTTACGCGCTTCACGATGGCGTACCAAAAAGGTACCAAAACCAATTAAGGTAATCTGTTCACCGTCTTTCAAACGGCTAGAAACAACATCAACCATAGAGTCAAACACTTTGGCTGCGGTTGTTTTAGGCACATCTGCATTTTCAGCGATGGCTTCAATAAATTCTGTTTTATTCATCTCGCATTCCCTCAGGTGGGTTCTTGGTTCTTAAAATTTAAAATTTTTTACCTGCTCGAATCACTTCGCTTCCGCTCAGCCTCTCCTCTAACGCGGCGAGGATTTATACCAAGCCGAGCAAAGGGCTGTCAAGCAGAAGCAAGCGTAATTTCAGCCTATTTTAATGATGGCGCAGCGGTTCGGCTTTTTTAGGCTCTTTTCCCTTTGCATCATCACCGCCCTTATCAGATTTTTCTTCGGGGAGCGGCGTAGGCATGTGTTGCAAAGCCATATCCAACACCTCATCAATCCAACGCACAGGGCGAATGTCGAGTTTGGCGACGATATTGGCTGGGATTTCGGCCAGATCTTTGCGGTTTTCCTCTGGAATCAGGATGACCTCAATACCACCACGGTGTGCCGCCAGCAGCTTCTCTTTCAGGCCGCCAATGGGCAGCACCTCGCCACGCAGAGTGATTTCACCGGTCATGGCCACATTGGCCAGCACCGGAATGCCCGTCAATGAGGATACCAGTGCCGTACACATGCCAATACCGGCACTGGGACCGTCTTTGGGAGTTGCCCCCTCTGGGACGTGAATATGAATATCCTGCTTCTCATGGAAGTCCGCTGCCAGCCCCAAAAGCTTGGCGCGACTGCGAACCACGGTCATGGCCGCCTGAATGGACTCTTTCATCACATCGCCCAACTGGCCGGTGTTGCTTAAACGACCCTTGCCTGGCATTACTGCCGACTCGATGGTAAGCAGCTCACCGCCCACTTCCGTCCACGCCAAGCCGGTCACCTGACCGACTTGGTCACTCTCTTCAGCACGACCGTAACGGAAACGATAGACCCCCAGATATTTATCCAGATTATCGGACTTCACCACCATCTCGCCGTCAATTTTCTGCAACAAAATCTCTTTCACCACTTTACGGCAGATTTTGGAGATTTCACGCTCCAAATTACGCACTCCCGCCTCACGGGTGTAGGTGCGCACAATCTGCTGAATCGCCTCTTCGGTGATGTTCAGCTCGCCTTTTTTCAGGCCGTTGCTGCTTATCTGTTTCGGCACCAAATAGCGCATGGCGATATTGATTTTTTCGTCTTCCGTGTAACCAGGAATTCGAATCACTTCCATCCGATCCAATAACGGCCCTGGAATGGCCAAACTGTTGGAGGTGGCAACAAACATCACATCGGAAAGATCAAAGTCCACTTCAAGGTAGTGATCATTGAAAGTGTGATTCTGCTCGGGATCCAGTACTTCCAGCAACGCTGAAGAAGGATCACCACGGAAATCCATCGACATCTTGTCGATCTCATCGAGCAAAAACAGCGGATTTTTCTTCTCTACCTTGATCATGTTTTGGATGATCTTACCGGGCATGGAACCGATGTAGGTACGACGATGACCGCGAATTTCCGCCTCATCACGCACTCCACCCAAGGCCATACGGACAAACTTACGCCCTGTGGCACGGGCAATGGAACGCCCCAGAGAGGTCTTACCCACTCCAGGCGGCCCTACCAGACAAAGAATCGGCCCTTTGAGTTTTTTCACCCGCTGCTGTACTGCGAGGTACTCCAGAATGCGTTCTTTGACCTTATCCAGACCGTAGTGATCTTCAGCTAAAACGTCCTCAGCAGCAGAGATGCTGCTGTTGACTTTGCTGCGTCTGCGCCACGGCACACTCAACAAGGTGTCAATGTAATTGCGCACCACCGCTGCCTCAGCGGATTGAGCCGACATCATTTTTAATTTCTGGATTTCAGACTCGGCTTTTTCCCGCGCCTCTTTGGGCATTCCGGCTTTTTTAACCTTCGCCACCAGATCTTCGATCTCATTAGGCGCATCTTCCAATTCGCCCATTTCTTTCTGAATGGCCTTCATCTGTTCATTCAGATAGTATTCGCGCTGGCTTTTTTCCATCTGCTGTTTGACCCGACCACGGATGCGTTTTTCGATCTGCAACAGATCCAATTCGCCTTCGATCAAACGCATCAAGTGCTCCAGACGATCCTTCGCCTTCACCACCTCCAATACTTTCTGTTTCTCTTCTAACTTCAATGACATGTGCGCTGCGATGGTGTCCGCCAGACGCGAAGGTTCATCAATCCCCGCCAAGGAGGTCAATACCTCTGGCGGGACTTTTTTATTCAATTTCACATATTGATCAAACAAACCCATGATCGAGCGAATCAAGACTTCCACTTCACGGTCGTCGTCAAGCACTTCTTCTTCAATCAGACTAATATTGGCACTGAAATAATCGCCCTCTTCGGCCACCAACTCGGTAATTTCAGCCCGTTGGGTGCCTTCAACCAAGACCTTAATGGTGCCATCAGGCAGTTTCAGTAGCTGTAAAATGGTCGATAAGGTACCAATGGGGTGAATCTCAGATTCATTCGGGTCGTCTACCTCAGCGCTTTTTTGCGCCACCAACAACACCTGCTTGTTGCCAGACATCGCCGCATCCAAGGCATTAATGGACTTTTCACGCCCCACAAACAGTGGAATCACCATGTGCGGATAAACCACCACATCTCGTAACGGAAGTACGGGAAGCATCGTTACCTGACCGCCTGTCACCATCGAACTGTTATCGTTGTCCATTAGAGCATCCTCGTTAAAATTAGGCTTGCAAAGACAATAGGGGCAAAAGCCGCCATTTCAAGCATAAAATTTTTTATTGGCCAATAAAAAACGCGCCGTGTGATTAAGGTCTAATAAAACTCTCAATCTCACTGCGCGCCTCTGTTAACAAAAAAACGGGGCAACTTAGAAAAAACTACTCATCGGAAGCCGCTTTTTTATAATTTGCTGCAATCAGCTCATCTTTGTCTTCCAGCACCAGATAAGGCTCAGATTCACCGTTCACTACCGCTGCATCCACCACTACTTTTTTGACGTTCTCCATCGAAGGCAGATCGTACATGGTGTCTAACAGAACGTGTTCCAGAATGGTGCGCAAACCACGCGCGCCGGTTTTACGTTCCATTGCTTTGTGCGCTACCGCAGAAAGGGCATCATCACGCAATTCGATTTCACAACCCTCCATCTCAAACAGCTTTGCGTACTGCTTGCTGATGGCGTTTTTTGGCTCGGTTAAAATGCGCACCAAGGCTTTTTCATCCAGCTCTTCCAACGTCGCCATTACCGGCAAGCGACCAATAAACTCAGGAATCAAACCGTAACGAATCAGGTCTTCTGGCTCCACATCCACCAACAACTCGCCAATGCTACGCTGATCGTCTTTGCTGTTGACCTCGGCAGAGAAGCCAATACCGCCCTTCTCAGAACGCTCTTTGACCATCTTGTCCAGACCAGAAAAAGCGCCACCAACAATAAAGAGGATGTTGCTGGTATCCACCTGCAAAAACTCCTGCTGCGGATGTTTACGCCCGCCTTGCGGCGGCACGGAAGCAACGGTGCCTTCGATCAGTTTCAACAGAGCCTGCTGCACCCCTTCACCCGAAACGTCGCGGGTAATGGAAGGATTGTCTGATTTACGCGAAATTTTATCAATTTCATCAATGTAGACAATGCCCGTCTGAGCCTTTTCAACGTCATAATCGCACTTTTGCAACAACTTCTGAATGATGTTTTCAACATCCTCACCCACATAACCGGCTTCGGTCAATGTGGTGGCATCGGCAATTGCAAAAGGCACATCCAGCAGACGCGCCAAGGTTTCGGCCAACAAAGTTTTACCGGAACCCGTTGGCCCGATCAGCAAAATATTGCTCTTGGCTAACTCAACGGAATCACTGCCTTTGGAATACTCAAGACGTTTGTAGTGATTGTAAACCGCCACAGCCAAGACTTTTTTCGCCCGCCGTTGATCAATCACATATTCATCAAGAGAGTGATTAATCTCATGCGGTTTAGGCAAGCGAGACGTAGACGTGATGGATTTTTCTTCCATCTCTTCACGAATGATGTCGTTACACAGCTCAACGCATTCATCACAGATGAACACCGACGGCCCTGCAATCAATTTACGCACTTCGTGCTGGCTTTTACCGCAAAACGAACAGTAAAGCAGCTTGCCGCTATCAGAACCTTTCTCTTGATCTTTACTCATTGCACGATCCTAAGTACCAATCTAATTTGCCTTACCATAGGTGTTACCCCACTTTTTTTCAAGCAGATAACAACATTGAATTCAGCGGACGACAGCCTCACATCCCGTAAGGTCAGATATTCTACGCTTTGCGTCCTTGCACATCTCGTGCAGATTTCAACCACAAACTCACTTTGAGTAAGCCTAATTAGCGTTTATTCACCACTTGATCGACCAAACCGTACGCAACGGCTTCATCGGCGCTCATAAAATTATCACGTTCCGTATCCGCCGCAATGCTCTCAAGAGATTGTCCTGAATGATCCGCCAAAATTTTATTCAAACGCTCCCGAACACTCAAAATTTCTTTGGCATGAATTTCACAATCCGATGCCTGACCTTGAAAGCCTCCCCGCGGCTGGTGAATCATCACCCGTGAGTTGGGCAAAATATGCCGCTTACCCGCCTCACCCGCAGTCAATAAAACCGCCCCCATGCTAGCCGCTTGGCCGATGCAAAGGGTGCTGACATTGGGTTTCACAAACTGCATCGTGTCGTAAATCGACAGACCGGCGGTCACAGAACCACCAGGCGAGTTAATGTAGAGCGAGATGTCTTTATCAGGGTTTTCCGACTCCAAAAAGAGCAACTGCGCCACCACCAAGTTGGCCATATGATCTTCCACCGGACCGACCAGAAAGATCACACGCTCTTTCAGCAGACGTGAATAGATATCGTAAGAACGTTCTCCACGGGGAGTCTGTTCAACCACCATCGGCACCAAACCCAGCGCCTGTGGTGCCATTGCAGCAGAATCACACATTCCATTTTTCATATCTACTCTCCAGCAGCAGCACTCGGTTTAGCGGGATTCATAATTTCATCAAAGCTCATCGCTTTTTCAGAAACTTGCGCCTGATCCATGACCCAATCCACCACCGCTTCTTCCAGTACCACCGCTTCAACGTTGTTTAACATCTCTTTATTACTGTAATAGTAATTCACTACTTGCTGCGGATCTTCGTAAGGTGCAGCGATGGATTCAATCATCTCACGCACCTTCTCTTCGCTCGGCTTCAACTTCGCCTGACTGACCACATCGGCAATAATCAGGCCTAGTTTGACACGGCGAGTGCCTTCATCACGGAAAATATCATCAGAGAAGCTGCTGCCATCGGCATCTGGCGCGTATTCACTCATCTGCTGCACCATCTGTTTGCGCAGTGCTTCAATCTCTTCTTGCACCAAGGCTTTAGGCACATCAATGGGGTTTTGCGCCAACAGACCGTCCATCACTTGCTGTTTGATTTTTTTCTTCACCGCTTGTTGCATCTCACGCTGCATGTTGTCTTTTGCACCGCTGCGCAACTCCTCAACATCACCGCTTTCGATACCCATTTCTTTAACAAACGCTTCGCTCATTTCAGGCAACTGTGATGCTTCAATCTTATGAACTTTAATCTCAAAAGTAGCCACTTTACCCGCCAGCTTTTCTGCCTGATAGTTTTCAGGAAACGTCACCTCAATGCTTTTCTCATCACCGGCGGACACACCGACTAACTGCGACTCAAAACCATCAATCATCGAGTTAGAACCGAGAATCAGAGGCGTACTCTCCGCACTGCCACCCTCAAATTTCTCACCATCAATAAAGCCGGTAAAATCAATGGTCAAACGATCACCGTCTTCCGCTGCACGATCCGCTGCATCCCACTGCAAACGCTGCTTGCGCAGGTTGTCGATCATTTTTTCCAAATCAGCATCGCCTACTTCAACTTGCGGCCTCTCAACAGAAATAGATTCTGTTCCACTGATTTTAAACTCAGGGTAGACTTCAAAGGTGGCCGTATACGCCAGACCGGCACCTTCGCTTAGCTCCATTTTGCTGGGATTAATCTGTGGCATGCCCGCAGGACGAATTTTCTCTTGATCCAACGCCTCTTGAAAGGTGGTCTGAATCATATCGCCCATTACTTCTTGACGAACTTGCTCACCGAAGCGTTTTTGTACCACTTTCAAAGGCACCTTGCCAGGACGAAAGCCATCCAGACGCGCTGTTTTCATCAACGATTTAAGACGGCTTGCCACCGTCTCATCAATGCGCTCAGCGGGGACTTGAACCGTCAATTGGCGTTCCAATCCTTCCTTAGCTTCCACGGAAATCTGCATTTGGCACCTCTAAAAATATGGGGAGAAAAGTGGGTGAATAAAATATGGTGCGAAAGGAGAGACTCGAACTCTCACGGGTTACCCCACTGGTACCTAAAACCAGCGCGTCTACCAATTCCGCCACTCTCGCAAAGTGAAATGTACCGCACAAACAAATCTTCAACATAAAAAAGCCCGGCACTGCCGGGCTTTTTCTCTACCAGCTGAGCTAACAGCCCGCAAATTTTGGGGTGAACGATGGGGCTCGAACCCACGACCACCGGAATCACAATCCGGGGCTCTACCAACTGAGCTACGCTCACCATAAAACGGTCAAACATGGTACGCCCGGCAGGGTTCGAACCTGCTACCCTCGGCTTAGAAGGCCGATGCTCTATCCAGATGAGCTACGGGCGCAGAAACGGAACAAAATCCGTGCATACTATAAAAAATGGTCGGGGCAGAGGGAATCGAACCCCCGACCCTCTGCTCCCAAAGCAGATGCGCTACCAGGCTGCGCTATGCCCCGACGACCTGTCCCGAAGTACTTTCTACAGCACCCCGTTCAGGGGCTGCGATTCTATGCAAAGCGACCCGTTTCGTCAATGGCTTTTTTGGATAAATTTGTTATAGGCTGAACATCATCAATAACCCACCCAATCTCAACCGCCAAAAACAGGACATCCTCAGCCTAGAAAGGTACTATGACAACACTACACCGCTGGAATATCTAACAGACATGTTCACTTGGCTGTTTCACCTGCTGCACCGTAAATCGGAACCTGACCAACATCAGATGGCCAGCGCCCTGTTTCGTACCGCTGGCTACCTAAGCCTCATCATTCTGCTGCACAGCGCGGCGATGATTCAATTTGAACAACTCTCCCTCGGCGATGCCCTCTGGCTCAGCCTCACCAGCATCACCACCGTCGGTTACGGCGACCTCTATGCCCAGACCTTTTGGGGACGCAGCGCCACCGCACTGTTAATCTACTTGGGTGGGATTTTTGTGCTGGCCAAAACCGCCGGTGACTATTTTGACTACCGAGCCGAAAAACGCCGCCGTCAACTGCGAGGCGAATGGATCTGGAATATGCACAACCACATTTTGATTATTAACACTCCGGCTGCACACGGCGCGCAGTACTTCAAACGCCTGATCGAGCAGTTTCAAAGCAGCGTTTTTGCCCGGCTGCCAATTCAACTTCTCAGCCGCGAATTTGGACAGGGGCTGCCGAACAGCATCAAGCAGATCGAACAGCTGACACACTACCACGGCAGCGCCACCCATCCCGCCAGTTTACAGGCGGTCAATGCTCAGCACGCCAAACTGATTGTGGTACTGGCCAAAACCGAAAACGACAGCCTATCCGACAGCCGCACCTTTGACATATTACATCGGCTGCGCGAAACCGGCACCCAAGCCAACGTGTTAGCTGAATGCGTCGATGATCAAAACCGAGCGCGGCTACAAAAGGCAGGAGCCGATATTGTCATTCGCCCCATGCGCGCCTATCCTGGCATGATCGTGCGCAGTTTTGCTGCTCCCGGTTCAGAGCAGATCATCGAAAACATGTTCAATTCCAGCAGCGATCAGTACCACCGTTTTGACATTCAGCTCGACCACCTCAGCTGGTCCGAGATCGTCTGCCGCTTGATGCAACACGACATCGGTACAGCGGTTGCGTACGTTGATATCAATGGCACAATGCACTGCAACCCCTCAGCTCACAGCCCCATCGAATGCTCGGCTCTGTTATTGATGATGCGTGAAAACCACAGCACCGACCTGACACAGCTCACCCACCTTTTAAAGGTTGCTCCATGATTAAAAAACAGACCATGCCCAAATACGGCAGCTCTGCCCTATCTCTTTTCTTACTGATGTTACTGTTATTTCTGCTCAGCGGTTGCTCCAATGAGTACGCCGAAGACCTTCAAAAACGCCACAGTTTTGTTGGATCTCAACTCAACTCACTGGCAAACAAACTCGATCAAGGCAGACTCAGCAACGCCTTGCTAATCAAACACTACGCGAAAAAACTGCGCCAACAAAAACCCGAGCTGGACGAGATCATCGGCCAACTGGAAAAAGACGCAACCAGCCGCGGCCCCAATTTCCAAAGCCTGAAACAGCGTCTTTCCGCACTCAAACTAAACCCTGACAACAAAAGCCAATATCTGCCCGCCGCTCAAGAGCTGGATGCCCTCACCGCTGCCAGCGACCCACTGATCTACAACGACTCTCTGCAAGATGTGGTCAATACGCTGGCCGATCTCTCCAGCGGCACTCTGCCTCGGGTCAATGTTCCCAAACAAGCCACCAGCAACACCGTCGCTGGCAGCCCGCTGGTGGGCAACCCCAACTACGGCAGTTGGGTCTCTAATAGCAATGGCGGCGGCTTCTGGCAGTGGTACGGTCAATACCGCCTGCTCAGCGATGTGGTGGGCCTGTTCGGCTCACGACAAAGAATCGGTTATGATAATTGGAACCGTAGCCGTCATAACAGCTACTATAATGATTGGGGGCGTGGCGCTTACGGTACCGCCGGAGATCGCCAACGCTGGGATCGTGGTCAACAACAGCTGGCCAACAAGGGAATTAAAACGCCGAAAGCAAAACGTTACGGCAGTGTCAACAGTCAACAACGGATCAGCACCTACAGCAGCATGCAAAAACGCAACAGCCGCATTCGTAAATCCACCACAGGGCCGGTCTCACTCAGCGGCAAGCCCAGTTCGGGTAACAGTTCAAGCAGCACAAAACGCACGTCCTCTTTTTTCGGTGCCAGCACACGCGGAAGCTCCAGCTCTCGCAGTCGTTTTGGTGGCAAGTGAGATCTCTCAGGGAGTTAAGATCATGAATTACGTTGTTCTACACGATGCCTCATTCCTCTACTACTTTATCGACCTCGTCATTGTTTTGATGGTGCTTGCTGGGATCCGGTTTTTCTCCGGCACACTGGCCAGTAGCTCACTGACCGACACCGTCTCTAAAGAAGACAACTTCGCTATGGGCATCTCGATGGCAGGCGCGCTGATCGGCGTTTCGATTATGCTTATGGGTGCGGTGGCCGGTGAAGCGGGCGTTGATCTGATCCATGAAGTCATCCTCATGTTCAGCTACGGTTTTGCTGGTCTGGCGCTGATGTGGCTCACTCATCAGGTGTTTGACTACATATCGCTACCCGAGATCTCAGTCAAAGAACAGCTGCACAAAGACAACGTCGCCGTCGGTCTGGTGGATGCAGGCAATATGATCGCCACCGCAATTATTCTGCGCGCCCTGATGTCCTGGGTCGAAGGCAGTAGCCTAATTGGTTTAATCGCCCTATTGGGCGGCTACATCGCCTCACAGATCATTCTCTATCTCGCCACCCGCTACCGTGCCACCGTCTTCTCACGTCACTACCCAGGTCGCACCCTGGCACAAGAGATTGCCGACGGTAACCTCGCTCTGGCGGTGCGTTTCACCGGTCATCGCATCGGGGTCGCCTTGGCGGTCACCGCCAGCTCTGGCATCGTGGTCTACAACGCCGGTGACTTGACCACCTCACTGCTGGCATGGAGCGGCATCGCTCTGCTGATGTTTTTGATCCAAACCATCGTCTCTCTGGTGGCGCGTTTTATTATTCTACCGGGGATCAACATCTCCGAAGAGGTGGTGGATCAGCGCAACGTCGCCATCGGCGCATTGGAAGCGGCCATCTACATTGCCGTTGGGCTGATCTTTGTGGGGTTATTTGGTTAACGGGGAGCACACCGTTATGGGGCAAGAGATCGACGTTAGCCATTTCAGTGACGCAGATTTTGCCCGTTTTGAGCAACAACTCAAAACGGAAACAGAACAGCTTCAAGGTTGGTTCAAAGAGGGCGCACTGGCCAACCAGCCGCTCAAAATCGGCTTCGAGCTGGAAGCGTGGCTGCTGGACAACGAACTCGCCCCCGCCGCCATCAACGACACCTTTATCCAGCAGCTCAACAACCCCAACATCACCCCTGAGTTGGCGCGGTTTAACATCGAAATCAACAGCCAACCGCTGCCGTTGACACAAAATAGCCTCTCCCAACTGGAGCAGCAATTAGAGCACCGCTGGCAGCAGTGCCACCAACAGGCACGGCGCATGAACGCCCACCTGCTGATGAGCGGCACCCTGCCCAACCTGCAACGGTCTGATCTCAACCCGCGCAACATGTCGAGCCTAAAACGCTACCACGCCCTCAATGAACAGGTCTTTCACGCTCGGGCAGAACAACCCTTACAGATCGACATTCAAGGTCACGAACGGCTGCAAACTCAGCAGAGCAACGTCATGCTCGAAGCGGCCACCACCTCCTTTCAAACCCACCTGCAAGTGCCACTGACCCAAGCCCATCGCTATTACAACGCCTCTATTATTGCCTCAGCGCCCTTGGTGGCCGCCTGTGCCAATTCGCCGTATCTGTTTGGCAAACAGCTCTGGCATGAGACCCGTATTCCGCTGTTTGAACAAGCGATCAATGTCGGTGGTTACGCCGATGCCGCCCACGGCCCTCTGCATCGGGTCGGCTTTGGTTCCGGTTTTGCCTACCACTCCTTGATGGAGTGTTTCACTGAAAATCAGCAGCACTTCCCCGTGCTGCTGCCCTTGAATCTCGAAGACGACCCGCAGCCGCTGCCGCACCTGCGGCTGCACAACGGCACCCTCTGGCGCTGGAATCGCCCTCTGCTCGGTTTTGATCAACAGGGCGTTCCTCATCTGCGCATCGAACAGCGCATTCTGCCCAGCGGCCCGAGCCTCTGCGACAACATCGCCAACGCGGCTTTTTATTACGGCCTGACTCACTACCTCAGCCAGCACGAGACTCTGCCCGAAAGCCAGCTTGAATTTGCCCGCTGCCGCGATAATTTTTACCACGCGGCGCGCAACGGCCTACAGACACAGGTGGTTTGGCTCGATGGCCAGCACCATAATCTGCGCCGCCTGATTTTGGATGAACTGCTGCCGCTGGCACGCCAAGGGCTGTTTGATCTCAACCTCCATCAGCGCGACATCAGCCACTACTTGGGCATCATCGAAGCGCGGGTGGAAAACCAGCAGACCGGTGCCGTCTGGCAACAAAACTACGTTCAACGTCATGGCCGCGACATGCAGCGTCTGACCCGCGCCTGCCTGTCACGGCAAAACCAAGCCAAACCCGTTCATCTCTGGAGTCTCTAAACCACACCATGAACAGATCATCACCATGTTAAAAGAGTGGCACCACCTCCCCAAAGGCTTCGAGCAAAGTTCCGCCAAAACGCTGTTGGGCTTGCTCGGCGGCTCGGCTCTGATTCATCTTGAGGGCGAAAAACCCGAGCGCCTGTTTGTCTCGATTTTACTCCACGGCAACGAGGACAGCGGTCTGCTGGCGATGCAGTACCTGCTGCAAAAATACCGCTCTAAAAAATTGCCGCGCGCTCTGACCCTGTTTGTTGGCAATGTGCTGGCCGCTCACAAAGGTCTGCGTCGCCTACCCGATCAGCCCGATTACAACCGCTGCTGGCTGGGCAGCGAAGAGCCAGAGTGCGAAGAGACCCGCATGATGCAGAAGGTCTATGAGCGCATGGAGGAGGAGCGTCTGTTTGCCAGCGTCGATCTGCACAACAACACCGGCCTCAATCCGCACTACGCCTGCATCAATGTGCTGGAACAGCCCTTTTTTCAATTGGCGACGCTGTTTTCACGCACGGTGGTCTATTTCACTCGCCCTCGCGGGGTGCAGTCGCAGGCTTTTTCCCAGCTCTGTCCCGCCGTGACGCTGGAGTGCGGACGTGTCGGCCAGCAACACGGCATCCAACACGCCTTTGAGTTTCTCGATGCTTGCCTTCACATGGATCACATCGCCCAACACGACGTGGCAGCGCACGACATGGATCTGTTTCACACCGTGGCGCAGGTCAAAATGGCTCCGCAGGTGGCGTTCAGTTTTAGCGCCGCCGACACCGCCGAGTTGCACCTCTCGCCGCAACTGGATCACCTTAATTTTCAGGAGCTGCCCGCTGGGAGCGTGTTTGGTCAGGTCTCAACGGAGCTGAAACAACCGCTGCTGGCCTACGATGAGAAGGGCAATGAAATCAGTGCGCGTTACTTTAAAATTGAAAATGGGCAACTGAAACTGAAACGCGCCGTGATGCCGTCCATGTTGACCCTGAATGAAAAGGTGATTCGGCAAGATTGTTTTTGTTATTTGATGGAACGACTGGATTACAGCACAAAGGGCTAGATTGGGTTTTTATACTCGTTTTTTAGCGGTTTTATGAGCCGACTCTGGAAGTTACGTTTACTAACTGATGTTACGCAGTGACACGCTGTTCTTGCCAATCAATTTTGAGACCCCGCTGAACGTTCCGTATTATTCCCCTCCGTTGGAGGGGTGGCAGGTGTGTAGTGGCATAGTAAATCTGTCCACCCAACAAGAGGTAAAATGATGCCTCCCCCAACCCTAAGGTGACAGAGAATGACTGTTCAAACCCGCTCCACATTCACTCCCGAGTTCCGTTTAGAAGCGGCTCAACTGGTGACAGAACAAGGCTACACCATCAAAGCCGCTGCTACGGCCATGAACGTCGGTAAATCAACGATGGACAAATGGGTCAGACAGCTCAAAGCAGAACACAATGGGGTCGTGGGTAAAGCCACTCCCTTGACACCCGATCAACGTAAAATCAGAGAGCTTGAGAAGCGAATCAAACGCATTGAGATGGAGAAAGAGATCCTAAAAAAGGCTACCGCTCTCTTAATGTCCGATTCGATGCGAGGTGTTCGATGATCAAACGACTTAAAGAGAGCCACCCAATCCGTCACCTCTGTGCTCTGTTTGAAACCCAGCGCAGCAGCTACCGTTATTGGCTGAAGGCCTCAGAAACCATCAACCCAACAAAGGTAAAAGAACGGGCGTTGGTCACGGAGATCTTCAACAAAAGTGGTGGTTCAGCCGGTGCGCGCAGCGTGGCACACATCGCCACAAACCAAGGGTACCCCTTGAGCCGTTATCGTGCAGGACAGCTTATGAAAGCCTGTCAGCTCGCCAGTTGCCAACCGCCAAAGCACGGTTACAAAAAGACCAAGCAACCTTACGTTGATATACCCAACTACCTAAAGCGTCAGTTTGATGTGGCCAAGCCCAATCACGTTTGGTGCGGAGATGTGACTTACATCTGGACGACCACCCGCTGGTCTTATGACGACCTAAGGATCTGATGTTTCATTCAGATCAAGGCTGCCACTACACCAGTCAGATGTTCCGACAGCAGATTTGGAATTATCAGATCAAACAGAGCATGAGTCGTCGAGGAAATTGTTGGGATAACGCCCCGATGGAACGCTTCTTTCGCAGCTTGAAGTCTGAGTGGATTCCTCGCACAGGGTACGCTTCACTGGAACAGGCCAGACAAAAGATCAACGATTACATCGTGGGGTATTACAGCCAAGTAAGACCTCATCAGCACAACGCTGGATTATCCCCTGCGGCGGCTGAGCAACAATTTTGGAATTAGCTCCTAATCTTTGGACAGATTTACTTGACCACTACAGGTTCATCGTGAGGACCTCCTGTGAATGTGGAGGTACCGTAACTCAGACGTTCTGGGATGTTTAGGTGGGGTTTATTGAGCGCTTACATACATAAAATAGAACTGTATTACCATAAAAAATACGGCCACTGGATCAAGCACCACCTATTTTTCCATAAAAACAACATCCCACTTCATCGCGATTATTGTGGCATGACCTAAGCTAAGCTAAGTGTACATACAAAAACCATCCTACAACGGCAACGTTCGAAAACGCCACTGCACACTCTCCTGCACACCCCGATCTTCAAACACCACCTCAGCCACATAATCCGCTCGCTCTTGCAACAACGCCAAAGGAAACAGCGCGTATTCATAAACGCTGAATTTACCGTTCACATCCGTGGCATGCGAAATCAAGCGGGTGTTTGTCACCTCTCCTTGATCATCAAAGAGGCGAAACGAGATCAGTTTCACCTGCTCGCTAAAATAGTACGGGTTAAATTGAATCGAAAGTGGGTTGCCCGCCTGTTGATAATCGGGCAGCGGATTAGGCACTTCATTGCCCCAAAAGGCCGGATAAACATCGGTGGCTTGATCCATCGGCCATAGCACGTAACGTGGGTTTTGACTCGCTACACCATCCAATGCGGCTTGATAATCGGCGGTGGCTATTTTCAAATTTTCATCGGCACAAACAGCATAATAATAACCGCCAGAAACAAAGGTGCTGTTCAAACACACATTATTTAATCCACTGCTGCCGCCGTTATGCACAAAACTGTAGAGGCAATTATTCTCCTGCGCGGTAAAACCAATCCCCACCTCGTCTCGATAAAAATCCAAAATAGTAAAACGGTGATAAATAGCCGTCATCAGACCGTCAATAGAAGCCACCACCGTGCTGCCCTGCCCCACCACCCCTTCGTTGACATTGCTGCTGAGATAACCAAATTGAAGCGCCCGCGCAGCGGCGTCCACACCGCTAAAACCGACCCCAGTTTGCAGCTCAGCATGACCGGCCTGCTGATTGAGTTTTAAATAATCCGCATGGCTGCCCGCCGCCCCTTGCAAGGCATCACTGACCGTCACCGCAATCAATCCCGTCTGTTGACGCACGTCATTAAAATACCGATACGCCCGCGCCAAAGAGGGAACCGTACAACTGCGGCTGTTCAGCGAAGAGGTTTTTACGGGTGTATTCACATTTAAAGAGGCAGCAGAATCGCTGCCAGAATTTGAAGAACAGGCGGCTAAAATACCGACCAGAAAAAAGACAAAAATCGCTCGAAACAACATCATTTTAATACTCCTTGTATTAGCCGCTTCCCTATGAAATAGACTAACTGGAACAATTAAAAATGACCGCCGATTGCTTCACATTCTCTTAGAAAACTCACGCAACACCCAGTTATTCTTTTTTCCGACCGCTAACGTAAACCATGATCGTAGGTTGGGCTAAGCGTAGCGCAGCCCAACATAAACCCACCACCTTGGCATAAAAAAACCGCGCTCTTATTGTCTCCGATCACCACCTTACCCGTTGGGCCGCGGTCTCTGGCCTTAGCCCAACCTACGATTTCAATGGTTTTTATTTATGTGAATTAGACAGCAACAACAGCCCTTAACGACTCTGCAATACAAACTCATCCATCACTTCATGCAAATAGTTGTACGCCACCACCTTAAGCTCATCGCCCTGCACCTGCACATGGACAAAGCCCCAACGTTTTTCAGGCGCTTTGGGTTCATCATTGCCTTTAGTGGCGTTATCAAACAAAACCGGCTGACCGTCGGCACGCCGAGCAATAAAGTCATAACCAATGCCCCACTTACGTTTCTGCTCCAACCACAACTCGCTTTCATACTCGCTCGGTTGTGTGGAACGGTTGTGCAGATCCGCACCGCCGTTGCCGATGCCGATGTAGGTGATGCCCTCTTGAGTATCAATTTTACCGCCCGAGGTACGCATGATCTGGCCATTGGCATCAAACTTCAGCGGCTGCGTGCGCTGGTACATGTGATCATGGCCAAAAAGAACAAACTGCACTCCCAATGTTTGCAAACGGGGGAATAATTTCTGTCGCATACGTCGATTTTCGCTGCGATCCCCATAGGTGCCGTGGGGCCCGAACGAAAGCGGCGAATGATGAAACAAAACCAATTTCCACGGCTGTTGACTCGCTTTCAGATCCGCTTCCATCCACGCTAACATCTGTGGCAGACGCGCCCGCTCACTGTTTTTGCTGGCAAACTTCATCGAATCCAGCACCACAAAATGCACCGGCCCTGAATCAAAACTGAAATAACGTTCCCGATCCGCCTCTGGCATACCGGTGGAGCTAGGATAGGCAAACGAGGCCAGATACCCCTTGGGCAGATTCTGCTCTTTATTAGCGTATTCATGATTGCCCAGAGAACTGAAAAAAGGCCGGTGCATTAAAATGCCACGTTCTGGCTGCTTTTTACCCTTACCGCTGAGTTGATCAAAAAACTTTTGCTCAAACTGCTTGTAGCTGCCACTGGAATAGGCAATGTCCCCCACCCCAATGCTAAAGTCATGCGGGTATTTCCAGATGCCATTCTCACGGCTGGAGATGGCATCACGCACCTTGCGCGGCTGACTGTATTTGGTACCCGAATCACCAAAAGCGATAAAATTAACCGTTTTACTGCTCGCATCGGGCAAGGTCTTAAAAGAGACCGCACTGGCCAACAACAGACCGTTGTGCAGCAAGTCAAAACGGTATTCCGTATCCGGATCCAGATCAAACAGCTGCACCAGGTGCTGCTCAAAATCGTGCTTTAGGGACGTTTCCTCTTTGGCAAAATGCTGCTGACGAGAGGGGAAATCTTGCCAAGTGGTTTCGCCTTTTTTCCAGAGACGCAACAGACCGTGACCGGCAGCGTAACTGCCCCAGAGAATCTTTACCTCCGTGGCCGACTGCGCTTGCAAGTAGGGGTAACGAAACAGAATGCCTTTGGCCTCCTTACGCGGCATCACCTCTTTTTGTTGGCTAGGCTGCAACTCGCCAATTCGATGCTCTCGTTCATGCGCCCCCAGATCCGGGTGTTGCCGATCAAAGCGCGACACCCCCGAAAAATCGGTCAACAGGCCGTCCATACCCTCCGCACCTTCCAGCGCAGGGCTGTCTTGCTTCAGTTTCAATACGTTCAAATCCGCAAACAACGGGTCTTTGATCTCACTGTTTAAATCAAAGCCGGTTTTCTGCTGCCAACGTTTTAGGGAGACCTTCTCTAAACCCTGCTGCTCCCAATTGAAACGGATTTTTGCACCTTTATCTGTCCAATAAAGATTGTTATCCAGCTCTAAGGTTTTCGGATCGACCAAAGCGTTGCTGGAGATTTTCACCGCTGGGCGGCCTTTTGCCGAGGAGACATGCACAATGTTATTTTTGATTGTGATGTTCTCACCCGCTTGTCCCACCTCCGACTCATTGGAGAGAAAAATCGCCCCATGTGCCCGGGTTGAGGCGTTGTAACAACTGTTGTTGTAAATCAACACCCCAGAAGAAGAGGCGCTGGCCAGACACGCCTCACCTGTGTTGATAATGACGTTGTTACGAATGATGCCATCGTAACTCTCAAACTTGCCGTCCCGCAGACGCTCTTTGTCCGTGGACTGACCCAGCATAATGCCGCGTTCGTAAATGTTACGCAGCACATTGCCCTCAAACAGCGTATCGCGGGCGTTGCCCTTGGCGTACAGACCGATGGAGGGGATGTCATGCACAACATTACGCGCCACCCAAGTACGATCTGCACCCACGATGTCCACACCCTGCGCGTTGGCACCGAGCTTGGCATCAGGGGAATAGATCTCATTTTCGTAGATCACCACATCGTCAGCGGTGTGTACCAGCTTGACGATGTCGCGCTTGGAGCCGTGCAGTTTGTTACGGATCAAATGCACAAACGGCGTGTCGATCTTCACCACATAATGCTTGCCGCCCACCACCTCCAGACCCTCCACACTCCAGTACATCGGCTTGAAGTCGTCGTTGTAAAAATAGAGGGCTTGTGTGCGTCCCTGCGCTTCGATAACCACCGATTCATTGCCAAAAGCACGCAAATTGATCCACGCATCGGCGCGACCTGGGCGTTTGATGCTCACCCCTTTGTAACGACCTTCGCGCAAAAAGATCGTCTCGCCTGGCAGCACTCGTGACACCGCTTCTTTGAGGCTGCGCAAGGGGGTTTGCAACGTGCGCCCCTCGTTGTCATCGTCACCCTTAGGTGAAACGTAATACCGGCGAGGCTGCGGTGTTTTAATCCTTCCCAACGACGGCGAGACCTGCAAAGGAGACTGCTCTTTGGCAACCGCCGCCTCGCTGACCAACGGCGCAAGCGGCGGCAACTCACCACAGGCAACAAGAGACAACGACAGCGACATCCACATCAACCGCACCCATTGAAACGTGCTCCGACCTACTCTCAATCCGCCCATTCGCATTCGTTTTACTTCCTCAAGTGAAACCGCATTGTATCAATTAAACTCTTGTTTAGATGAAAACAGCCGTGCAAACAAAACACCAATCAACAATAAATCCAACAATTATCCGATATTCCCTTAAGCTTCTGCGCAAAGTAGACGAATCTAGACAAAAGCTCGCCTTTATCGGCTACCGCAACGGTTTGAAATCTTCTAGAATGCAGAACACCAAGGAAGGGAAATTAATGGCTATCACTGCCGATGAGTCTAAAATTCACACTCATAAAAGCACCCATTTTATCTCTTAATTACACACAGCATGTCAGTAGACGTCCAACCCGTGACGCAGCTGATAGACCACAGAGGGAAGAACGATGCTCAAACTGTTACCTCGTAATGCCGGTATTTGGGTTGGCGACTATCTGCGCCAACGTCTTAGCTGTCCCACACCCAAACCGACCCCAGAGAACCCAACTCACATTCTCTTCTGCTTAGTGGATCATTACGAACCGCGCTGGGGCAAGCCCCCACGGGAGCAAGAGTTCGCCCGAGTGGATTACTGGCTGGAACAGTACCCTAAAATGGCCGCCCAGTTTACCGACAGCGACGGTTTTAACCCGCGCCACAGCTACTTTTTCCCCTACGACGAATACGAAGCGGAACACATCGAATCCCTTGCCCAGCTCTGTGAGCAAGGCTACGGCGAGATCGAAGTGCATCTGCACCATCGTCACGATACAGACGCCGGTTTTCGCCAGAAAATGAACGACTTTGTTGAAATTTTGCACCAGCAGCACAACGCCTTGGGCATCGACAAAGAGGACGGCAAACCCAAATACGCCTTTATTCACGGCAACTGGGCATTGAACAACTCACGCCCCGATGGCGATTGGTGTGGGGTCGATAATGAAAGCCAAATTTTGGTCGATACCGGCTGTTTTGTGGACATGACCATGCCCTCTGCGCCCAGCGACACCCAGACCCAAAAGGTCAACAGCATCTATTACGGCAACGAATTTGCTGGCAAAGCCAAATGCCACGACTTTGGCGACGACATCCGCGTCGGCACCCCACAGCAAGAAAAACTCATGCTGATTCAAGGCCCCTTAATGCTGAACTGGAAAAACCGCAGCAAAGGTCTCATTCCCAAAATCGAAAATGCCGAATTGGATGCAGACAATCCGCCCACTCTGGATCGGGTCAAGCTCTGGCCAAAAGCCAACGTGCATGTGATGGGGCGACTCGATTGGCAGTTCATCAAACTGCACACCCACGGAGCGGGTGAAGCCAACGCCACCACCCTGCTGGAAAAAGAAGGAATGGAGATGCACCAACATCTGGCCACACTCTACAAAGACGATCCCTGTTATCGCCTCCACTACGTCACCGCTCGTGAAATGAGCAACATCGCACTGGCGGCGCAAGACGGCAAAAGCGGCAACCCCAACCAATATCGGGACTACAAAATCTTGCCTTCGAGCCGCTGGTCTCAGCAGAGTGCCAAACCCACTAAAAAAGTCTCCGGCCTATGAGTGAACAGCCCAAAACACGAGTGATGCTGATGAACGATTCGCTCAATATGGGCGGCGCTGAAACCATGATTTTCAGCCTCATCTGTGATCTGGATGCCCAACGCATCACACCCTATGCCCTCTCCATGTCCGTTGATGATGCCCTCAAACAGACCTTTTTAGACACAGGCATCCCCGTCTACGAATGCCCGAAAGGATCCGGTTTAGATTGGAGACTGCCGCTGCGCATCGCCAAAATTTTACGCCGCGAAAAAATCGACATTCTACACACCCACAACTTTGCCTCATGGCTCTGGGGCGGTCTGGCGAGCCTCTTTGCGCCACGCTGTAAATTAGTCCACACACAACACTCCAACATCGTGCTCAACCGCCTGCCACCCAAACCGCTACGTAGCTTGCTGGCACGGATCAGCAAAAAAGTGGTCACGGTCAGTGATCCGGTGGCCGAACACCTGCAACGGGACGGTTTTGTCCCTGCCAACAAATTGCAAGTGATCTACAACGGCATCCCTCTCAAGCCCGAGCAGCACAGCAAAGACCCTGATTATCGTCATCTCGCCATCGTGGCGCGTTTGGTGCCGGTTAAAAACCACGACTTATTGATTCGCAGCTTTGCCCAAGCCTGCCAACTGCAAAACAACATCAAACTGGACATTCTCGGCGATGGCCCCTTGCGAGATGAACTACAGCAACTCAGCAACAGCCTCGGCATGGGCGACAAGATCAAATTTTGGGGCGAAGTCCCCAACGCCCGCGCTCTGATGACCAGTTTTGATGCCTTTGTGCTCAGCTCCCTCAGTGAGGGGCTTTCCATCTCCATTTTGGAGGCTTTGGCCGCCGGTCTGCCGGTAATCGCCACCGATGTCGGAGGCAATGGCACTTTGATTCACCATCAGAAAAATGGTCTGCTGGTACCTTCAGAAGATCAGCAACAATTAGCCACCTCCATCAACCGCGTGTTAGCTGATGAAGATTTGCGTACCAAAATGGGTCAAGAGAGCTTAAAGATCGTCACCGAAGGTTTTTCCAATCAGACCATGGTCGATCATTACCAACAGATTTACGCCCACGCTTTAGGACGGATTCAGCTGTAAAATCACGTAGATCTTCATACAAAATAAGAGGCCAAAGCCAACCATGCCAACCCCGCTAAAACTGATCCATGTTATCAGTGCCAACGATGTCTTTGGCCCTGAAAAAACCACCATCAACGAGTGCCGCGCTCTCATCAAAGAGGGCTGGGATTGCCAGATCATCAACTTCTGGGATACCGATGACATCCCCATTCGCGCCAAAGCCGAGGCCGCTGGCGTTCCCTATCGCTGCATTATCAGCCACAAGCGCTTTGATTATGGCGTGGTGGCGGAGCTGAAAAAAACCTTCGAGGAGACCGGCTGCGACCTGGTTCACAGCCACGGTTACAAATCCGATCTCTACTGCCATTTGGCGGCGCGAAGACTGCCCACCAAAACCGTCACCACCATTCACGGCTGGACTTCGGAAAATCTAAAAGTGCGCCTGTATGAAAAGATGCAGGCCTTTATTTGGCGTTTTTACGACCGTGTGTTTGCCGTCTCGCGCCAGTATCGAGACATTGCAATCAAAAAAGGCGTGCCGCACAACAAATTGCACATTCTCTACAACGGCATCATCTACGACCCCAAGGCACCCCGCTCCAGCACAGAAGACAAACAGCAAGCCCGCAAAAAATTTGGCCTCAAAGAAGACGATATCAGCATCGGCATTGTCGGGCGGCTCAGCATTGAAAAAGCCCATGATTTTTATCTGGAGGTCGCCGCACTGGTAGTCAAAGAGCAGCCACAAGCCAAATTTTTAATCATCGGTGACGGCTTGCAATACGAACCGCTAAAAAAGCAGGTGCAGCAACTGGGCATCACTGACAATGTCATTTTTGCCGGTCATGTGGACGACATGCAGAGCGCCTACGACGCGATGGAGATAGAGGCCATCTGCTCCCACCGTGAAGGGCTGCCCAACGCCCTGCTGGAAGCGATGTTAAACGAAATCCCCGTGATTTCCGTCGCTGTTGGCGGTGTGCCCGATGTGGTGGAAGATGAACAAGGCGGAATCATCATCAACAACCGTGATCCTAAAAAATTCGCGCGCAAACTCAAACATCTGATCGAAAGCGCCGAACTACGCCAACAACTGGGTGTAAAAGGCCGCAACCAGATCAAACAAAACTTCACCTTTCAGCGCCGTCTGGAACTGGTGACCCAACACTACCGCGAACTGATTGGCGCTTAACTAAAGGATCTCTTATGCCCATTGCCGCTTACCCACTGCTGCTGCTGTTTTTTCTACTGGGAGGATTTTTTCTCTATCTGCTGTTGCTCGCCTTTTGGGGGATCAAAGTCCGCCCCACTGACAATGAGATCCCCGCCTACCGTTTTAAGCTCTTAATCGCCGCCCACAACGAAGAAAATAGCCTCTATGGCCTGATGCAGTCGATCAAAAATGCCAACTACCCCAAAGAATTAATCCAAACTCAATTTATCGCCGACCACTGCGACGACGCCACCGTCGAGGTCATTCGTGAGCAAGGCTTTGAGGCCATTGACCGTCAGCAAGGGGCGCGAGGCAAATCCGCCTCCATTGCTGAGGCGATGAATAAGCTGATCCCCGATCTGGATGAAGAGAAAGACGTGGTGCTGATTTTTGATGCAGACAACCTTATTGATGGCGAATTTTTTAATGAAATAGCCAAAGCCTTGGCCAACGGTGCTGATGTGGTGCAAGGCAACACCGGCATTCACAATCGTTACGCCAGCCTCTTTACCAAACTCAACCACGTTAACTTTGCCGTCACCAACCGATTTAAAGAGCTGGCACGCAGCCAAGCGGGGCTGACCTGCCGCCTGCGCGGTCACGGCATGGCCTTTCGCCCCAGTCTGATCAAACAGCTCAATTGGCAAGCAGGTACTTTGGTGGAAGATCAAGAGATGGTGTTGCAGTTGGTGCTCAAAGACCAGCGGGTTCGATGGGCGCATCGGGCTGAAGTCAACAGCGTCATTCCCGACTCACCCAAAGCCGCTGCGGCGCAACGCAAACGCTGGGCGGGCGGCAAAAGCGAGCTGACCAAAAACGCCACCCGAGTGTTATTTGACAAAGCCCGCACAGATAAAAGCCTTATTGCCTTTGATCTGATGATGGATTATATAATGCCCTCCTACGCCATTCAGCTCGGCCTGATTATGCTCTCGACGCTGGCCGCGTGGTTTTTTCTTGGCAGCGAAAACTGCCTCACCCACGGCTTTATTC
Source organism: Gammaproteobacteria bacterium (assembly GCA_030950195.1). Classification (GTDB taxonomy): domain Bacteria; phylum Pseudomonadota; class Gammaproteobacteria; order JAUZRS01; family JAUZRS01; genus JAUZRS01. The sequence goes on from JAUZRS010000031.1 coordinate 31,547, forward strand.
TGCTCACCGTGGCCTTTTTGAGTTATTACTTTATCGCCAGCCTATTGGAAAAAGTGCCGGTTTTGGTCTTTGCCACCTTTCTGCTCTCGCCCTTTTTCATCTTCTGGCGCGTCTGGATCTTTATCAGCAGCCTGCGTGGCGCCAAAAGCTGGGATTGATGTCCTGCACGCCTATTCCCGCCTGCGCGGGAATTGACGACCGGCCAAATCATCCAACTCCTTCTGCTCTTTTTTATCCGCTTGTTGCCTCTCACCCGCCACTAAATTCTGTTGATAGGTGTCAATCACACTCTGTTTTTGATGGGCTACTCGCCACAGCAGCAACTGCTGCTGATATTTTAATTCAAAATCAACAATCACCTGTTGTTGAATCTCAACGGTTTGGCTGATTTTGGCCACAAAACCTTGATACGCCTGAAACTGGTTTACCGAACAATCCGTAGGTCGTTGCGTAATGTATTCAGCCTGATAATCCACCAGCTGCTGTAACTGCGTCTGTTGTTGAAACAGCGCGTTTTTGGCCTCTACCAACGCACGTTCGGCCTGCTTTTCTTTCTGTACATAAATCGACTGAATGCCCTGAATCCGTTTTGATGCCTGCACACGTCACTCCGTTAGCTTCATTTTGTCCGCGTGTAACACCTTGTTATGAAATTTCTTGCCCATGACTCCATAGCTCATACTCACTAATATCAATACTGTTATTCCAAGCTACGGCATAACCACCCTGCTCTACTTGAACCGCCTTGAATAAAGCTTGATTTTTTAATGGAGAAAACATCTCTTTAGCCAGCAATGGAGTTATATCATATTTTCTTTTATGATTATTATTAAACTCAACGATCAAGGTATGATCATCAATAGCTTTTACCGATTTTATTTTTGGATATGTCATTTTTAATTCAATGGTTGTAGTTTGTGGAATTCCTGACTATCCCACATCTGTTTCAATTCATGCTTGTTAATGGTAGCCCACTCAACAACCAGTTTTTTGGCTCTTTTTGGTAAATCTCCTTCTATCATTTCAAGGGTGTTTATGCTGAACAAGCCAACATACTCACCATAAACCGCATGAAAATGTGGTGGCGGATGATCTCCAAAAAATAACTTTATGACTATTCCGTAAAATCTTGCTATTTCAGGCATGTTGCTTCCTCATATTTTTTTCTGTAACGACTGCAATAATTGGCGTTTTATAAAAATATTTCTGAATGGACGACCCACAGCACCTACTCCGCCTCTGTAATAAATAGCCAATTCTTAAAGGCCAACCACCTCTTCTGTAAGCAGAAACCTATACATCAAACAGAACAATATTACCATAAAAAATACGGCCATTGGCCATTATCAGTAAAATCAAAATAATCCATTAAAACCTAATATTGCACCCTGAGTGAAAAAACATGCAAACAATTCCCCTCCCCTGGAGAGGTGACTCAAAAAAGTGGGGGCTAATTTCTGCAACCAAGGGAAATAATGAGGAACGTTCAGCTAAGCCTCACAATTAAGTAGCACGAAAGCCTTGTCAAGGCATAACATCCATTTAGGAGCCTGCACACGTCACTCCGTTATTGTGCCTCCGGCAGAGCTTGTTTTAACTCTGCCAAAGACTCGACCAAGGTTACTTTTTCTGACATATTTTGCGCCAAAAAATCCATCAATCTTGGATGCTGTTCAATCGCTTCATCAATGCTCAGATCGCTGCCTTTTTGGTAAGCTCCCACGTTGATTAAATCTTCATTTTGCAGGTATTTTGAGTACATTTTTCGAAACCGCTGTGCGCTCTGCTGATGATCTTGATCGGTAATCGCCGTCATACAACGGCTAATAGAAGCCTCAATGTCAATGGCAGGGAAATGCGCCTGCTCGGCCAGCCTTCTTGCCAATACGATGTGACCATCCAAAATGGCGCGCGCCGAATCGGCAATGGGGTCATTTTGATCATCGCCCTCCACCAGCACGGTATAAAAGGCGGTAATCGAACCGCCTTGATCACCGCCGTTACCCGCTCGCTCCACCAACTGCGGCAGTTTGGCAAACACCGACGGCGGATAGCCTTTGGTGGCCGGAGGTTCACCAATGGAGAGGGCAATTTCACGTTGCGCTTGGGCAAAACGGGTCAGAGAATCCATCAACAACAAAACGTTTTTGCCCTGATCACGAAAATATTCCGCAATGCTGTTGGCCAATAACGAACCGTGAATGCGCATCAAAGGCGAGGTGTCCGCTGGAGCGGCCACCACCACGGCTTTTTTCATCCCTTCGTCACCTAAAATCTCTTGAACAAATTCTTTTACCTCACGTCCTCGTTCACCGATCAACCCCACCACCACCACATCGGCGCTGGTATGCCGAGTCATCATGCCAAGCAAGACACTTTTACCCACACCGCTGCCTGCAAACAGACCCAAACGTTGACCTCTGCCAACGCTGATCAGGCTGTTAATCGCCCGCACGCCCACATCCAACACATCCCGAATCGGTTCACGACTTAGGGGATTAATGGCCTTAGCATCCAGCGAAACAAACGCCTCGGCTTTGATGCTGCCTTTCAGATCCAGAGGTTGACCGTGACCGTCCAACACCCGCCCTAAAAGCGACTCACCAACGGCAATTTTATACACCCCCTGATAGGGAATCACGCGCGCATTCGGCACCAAACCTTGCAATGAGGTGGTGGGCATTAAAAACAGTTTATCGCCAGAAAAACCCACCACCTCCGCTTCAATCGTCACGCCACCAGGAGCCACAACCTGACACCGAGCGCCAATAGGGGCATGACAGCCCACCGCCTCCAAGGTCAAACCCACCATGCGAGTTAAAACACCCTCCACCGGCAAGGTCGGCAGCGGCGCTAAATGAGTCCGAATGGCTTTTATCCGCAATGACCAGTGATAACCATCGCCTAAAACCAATTCATCTCCCATCTGCTTCTCTCACACCGCCGAGAAGTGACGCAGAAAGAGCTGTGAGACGCGCCTCCAAGGTGGCATCAATTTTTGAGGTTTCCGTAAAAATTTTACAGCCGCCCCGAGTCAGCATAGG
>JAUZRS010000310.1 GCA_030950195.1 Gammaproteobacteria bacterium
CTGCGCCCCGCCTTCAAAGGTGAATGGCGTTGGGAAAATGAAAGCACACTGATGTTTAAACCCAAAAAACAGTGGCCTGCTGGACAACAATACGAGGTACATTTTAAAAAATCGCTGTTTGCCAAACAGCTCCCATTAGCCAAAGACCAAAGCCGTTTCCACACCCCAAAATTCAGTACTGAAATCAGTTCGATGCGGTTTTATAAAGACCCCACACAAACCCACATTCGTAACGTCATCAGCACCTTCACTTTCTCCCACCCTGTTGAAACACAAAGTTTTGAGAGCAGGCTGTCACTCTCCTCCTTACCCGACAACAGTAATAATAAAAATTCAGCCAAACACTACGGCTTCAACGTCACCTACAGCAACAACAAGCGACAAGCCTTTGTACATTCCGAAACCGTGGCCATTAAAAAGGATGAGAGTTACCTCTATCTGCAACTGGACAAAGGGGTTAAAACGGTTTTCGGTGCCTCCACAAGTACTGAAATATTGAATGACAAAGTGATTATTCCCAGCACCGAAACCTTTTTTCGTCTTAACAGCGCCAAGACCAAAATCGTCCACAACAAACAAAAAGAAAACCAACCCGAGCAGATACTGCTGATTGAATTTAGCGACGGTGTCACTCCAGAGGCATTAAAAATCGCCATCAACGCCGTTGTCTTGCCGATAAAACGCAATGCCAATGGTTATCGAAGTGCTTGGCGTAACATCACCGAGATCACCCCAGCGGTTTTGGCACGTGCCACCCTTTTACCCCTCCGCGCCATTGCCACCGATAAAACCCAGCCCACACTGCACAGCTTTCGCTTTAATGCCCCAGAAGGCCGTCAGCTCTATCTAGAGATCAAAAACAACATCACCTCCGCTGGAGGTTTCCAATTAAACAACTCAACACCGCAGCTCCTCAGCGCACCGAACTACCCCAAAGAGGCTAAAATTGCCTTTGAGGGTGCGTTAATTTCCAGCAGCAGCGAGAAAAAAATCAGCTTTGTCTCCCGTGGCATTCATGCCCTCAAAATTGAAATAAAACAACTGCTGCCAAGAGAGATTAATCATCTGGTCAGCCAAACCCATGGCGACATTAAAAATCCGCTGTTTCACAACGAGTGGAATTTTAACGAAGACAACATCACTCGCCTGTACACAAAAATTCAACGCCTAAACGTCATCCATCCCAGCCAAGCCATCTACTCTTCGCTGGACTTAGAGCCCTACCTGAAACAAGCCAACATCCAAGCCGGTGCCTTTTTTATTACGATTTATGGCTGGAATCCCACCACTCAACAAAAAGTCTCCGCCGCTCAAGATCAACGCCTGATCATCATCAGCGATCTGGGTCTACTGGTAAAAGACAATGCCGATCAGAGTCATGACCTCTTTGTGCAATCCATCCAACAAGGGTTACCGGTTGCCGATACCACGGTCGAGGTGCTGGGCAAAAACGGGCGAGCCATTATCACCGCTGTCACCGATGCCGAGGGACACGTCTCGTTTCCCAACCTGAGCGACTTTCATGGCTCCCAAAGCCCCGTGGTCTATTTGGTTACAAAAGGGCATGATCACGCCTTTATTCCTTATCAACACCCATCACGACAGATCAACTACTCCCGTTTTGATGTCGGCGGAATCCAGACTCGCTACCAAAACCGCGCGGGGCTGGATGCCTATCTGTTTTCAGATCGAGGCCTGTACCGTCCTGGCGATACCGTACATCTGGCCGCCATCGTCAAACAGCGTGACTGGCACAACCTCGCTGCCCTGCCGGTAGAGATCCAAATTCGAGATCCACGGGGAACCACAGTGATGCGCAAAAAAATAACACTGCCCGCCTCAGGTTTTATTGACTGGCCCTTTAAAACCGAGCCTCTCGCAACCATCGGTACTTACAGCGCCTCTCTGCATCTGATTAAAAACCGAGGCGAGTGGAGTCCAACACTCGGCTCCCTTAATTTCAAGGTTAAAGAATTCCAACCGGATCGACTTAAAATCAGCAGCAAAATCAGTGGCAAAAAATACCTTGGTTGGTATCAGCCCAACAAATTAACCAGTGAGGTCAAACTCGAAAATCTGTTTGGAACCCCCGCCCAAAACCGCACAGTCAAAGCCAGTATGCAACTGGTTTCCGCTGATTTTTCCTTTAAGTCCCTACCCGACGTCACCTTTACTGATCCTCTCTTAGACCCAAAAAAGAGACGGCTAAAAATCAACACCCCACTGCAAACCCAAACCAGTGATCAACAGGGACGCGCCACCTTTTCCTTAGACCTTTCCGCCTATGAAAGCGGCAGTTATCGGCTGGAAGTCAACAGCGAAGGTTTTGAATCTGGAGGCGGGCGCAGCGTGCAAGCCAGCTCTTCGGTGCTGGTCTCACCACTGACCCAATTGGTGGGATTTAAGGCCGATGGAGACCTCGACTTTATCCATAAGAACAGCACACGTTCAGTGCAGCTGATCGCCATCAACCCCGACTTAAAACAGATCCCTTTAAATTCACTGCGCAAAAACCTATTAGTACGGCGATATATTTCAACCTTGGTAAAACAGTCTGATGGCACTCTGAAATACCAATCAAGACTAAAAGAGAGCCAGATTAAATCCGAACCTTTTGCCATTGCAAAAAAGGGTGAAACCTTATTGTTAGACAGCAGCGAAGCCGGTGATTACGTTATTGAACTGGTCAATGAGCGCAAGCAAAAACTGGCACGGATTTTTTATTCAGTAGCCGGAGCCGGTAATCTGAGTCGTTCACTGGAAAAAAATGCCGAGTTACAGGTCAAACTGGATCAAAAAAGTTACTCTGCAGGTCAAGAGATCAAAATACAGATCAGCGCCCCTTATGCCGGTGCCGGTCTCATCACCATCGAACGCGATAAGGTCTATGCCTATAAATGGTTTAAAACCGACACCAGCAGCACCGTGCAATCCATTCAGATTCCAGCGCAACTCGAAGGCAACGCCTACCTCAACGTCGCTTTTATAAGATCCGTCGATTCCAAAGAAATTTTTACCAGCCCACTGAGTTACAGCGCCATCCCCTTCTCCATTGAGCGTGAAAAACGAGAAATTCAGATCACGCTACAAAGTGCTGAAAAAATAAAACCGGGCGAATTTTTAAACATCAACTATGCAACCTCAAAACCGGCAAAAATCGCCCTGTTTGCCATCGACGAAGGCATTTTGCAAGTGGCGCGCTACCACACCCCTAATCCCCTCAGCCATTTTCTAAAAAAACAGGCGCTCGAAGTCAACACCTTTCAAACGGTTGATCTGATTCTGCCCGAATACCGTTTGGCAATGGAATTAGCCGCCGCTGGCGGTGGCTCACGTAGCCGAAAAGCCCTCGGTAAAAACCTCAATCCATTTGGTCGCACAACGGAAAAACCAATTGCCTTCTGGTCAGGCATTTTGAATGCCAGCGAACAGGTAAAACAACATCAATTTAAAATACCCGAACATTTTAATGGCACGCTCAGAGTGATGGCAGTAGCGGTCTCTGCGGAAGCGCTGGGTCACACAGAACAAAAAGTGGTTGTCAAAGGCCCCTTTGTAATCACACCGAACGCCCCCTTGATGGTAACCCCAGGAGATAAATTTGAAGTCACCGTCGGCCTAGCGAATAACCTACCAGCCTCGGCAGAAAATGACACCATTCAAATCACACTGCACGCCTCAAAACATCTGAGTGTAATCGGTGCCGCCAGCCAATCGCTACAAATTCCAGCAAACAGTGAAGCAAAAATCTCGTTTTGGCTAAGGGCAGAGCAGCAGCTCGGTTCTGCTCAATTAAAATTCAGCGCCTCTCAAGCAGACAACATCAGCAATATGAGCACCACGCTCAGCGTACGCCCTGCCACGCCGTATCGAAACATCATAACCAGCGGCTATCACGCTTCAGGACAAGCAGAAATTCCCATAACGGAACACCTGCTGCCCAATTTTTCCCAGCAAACAGCCACGGCCTCACACAGTCCACTGTTAATGGTGGAGGGATTATCCAGTTACCTGAAAAACTTTGTCCACGGGTGTGCCGAGCAGAGGGTAAGCAAAGTATTTCCTTATTTGGGTCTGTTAAAACACCCCTCTTACGTTGTAGATCAGCAGCAATTAAAAAAGGATTTCACCCAACTCATCATCACCCTACGCAACCGGCAGACAAACTCCGGTGCCTTCCGCTTCTGGGCAGGCCAATCCGTAACTCAGGGCATTGATTTTCCTTCGGTCTACATCAGCCACTTTTTAACCGATGCCAAAGAGTTGGGCTATCCCGTACCTCAAGATCTGCTGAGTAAAAGCTTGGATTATTTACGCACCATTGCCCGTAACTCCAGCAACTCTATTGAGTCGGCTCGACTACGTGCCTACGCCATTTACCTGCTCAGTCGCAATCAAATCCTCGCCTCCAACCATTTAATCGACCTCTATTCCGAATTGGAAAAAAATCATTCGAAAAAATGGCAGGATGACATCACCTCCACCTACATGGCAGCCTCATTTCAACTGTTGAAAAATCGGCCATTGCAACAGAAAATGCTTGATGGCTATGACCTCGGCAGTGAGAAAAAACACCTCAGCTCCGATTTTGACAGTCAGCTCAGTCAAGACGCTCAATACCTCTACTTATTGGCAAAACACTTTCCCGATCAGTTTGAACAGAGGGTTGATGCAAAGGCATTAATGACCCTAATCAAACCGCTCAATAACGGTCAATACAACACCCTCTCCGCCGCTTACTCCATGCTGGCTTTAGGTGCTTACACACGGCACTTTAAAAATGCAGCCAATGACGAAACCATCAAAATCACCGCCATCACAGCGGGTAAACTACATCCACTCGACACTCAAACCAGCCCCTTTGCCAAAGCAGAACTGCCCCTCAACAGTGATAAGGTGAAAATTAATGCCGGAAAAAACCTTTTTTATCTGCTCAAACAATCGGGTTATGCGGACAATAAAAATACGAAACAGATCAGCAATGGCATAGAAATTCAGCGAGACTATTACAATCAAGCGGGAGAGCGTATCAATGCAGCCACCATAGGAAGCGAAGTGGAGGTTCGCATTCGAATCCGCGCACTCAATAAAAATAAGATTGATAACGTCGCCATTATTGACCTGCTGCCCGCCGGTTTTGAAGTGGTCAATAACTCCTTTAAAAAGCTTGGAGCCCATCAACACTGGAATCAGCACCAGCAAATTCATGAAGATCGACTGGTGATTTATGATCGTATTAACCGTGAGCTAAACGAGTATCGCTACCACGTTAAAATTACAACTAAAGGTGAATTTAGCGTCCCCTCCATTGATGCCAGATCCATGTATCAACGTCACCTCTACGCTCGATCCGCCCCAGCTCACTTTACCGTTACCGATTGAATATGAGCTACTTTGTACGAGCGCTGCTTGTTTTATTCATCGGCAGCGCCCTGCTCTATTTTTTCAGCCCCAAACCCACACTGCTGGAGAGCCACTCTTTTTCCAGCGCCTTCTATGATCGACATGGCAGCCTATTGCGCCTGACCTTAAGCGAAGACGATAAATACCGACTGTTTGCACCATTCGGAACAATATCACCGCTGTTGATTGAAGCCACACTGCTCTATGAAGATCGCCACTTTTATCACCACCCAGGATTTAATCCTCTGGCACTGATCAGAGCCATTTGGAACAGTTATATTGTTCGAACTCGGCCAATGGGTGCGTCCACCATCACCATGCAACTGGCGCGACTGCACTTTCAGATCAATTCCAGAACCCTCAGCGGCAAGCTAGAGCAACTGCTGCGCGCCGTGCAGTTGGAGCGCCACTATTCCAAGCAACAAATTATAGAAGCCTATCTGAATTTAGCCCCGTACGGCGGCAATATCGAAGGTGTCGCGGCGGCCAGCTTAATCTATTTTGCTAAACCGGTTTCCAAGCTCTCGCTGCCAGAAGCTCTGGCTCTGAGTGTCATTCCACAAAACCCATCGGCACGTAACCCCAGCCGAGAAAAAAGTTATCAAAATATGCTCACGGCAAGAGCGCGACTCTTTCGTAATTGGTTAGAAAAACACCCCCAAGATAAAAAACAACACGCACTGATGGCTTTGCCACTGAAAATTTATCGGCTAAAAAATCTGCCTTTCCATGCACCGCATTTTGTTAACCAACAACGGGCTAAAAACAAATTTATTAAAGCAGGAAAAATAACCACCACCTTAGACTTAAAACGACAACAACAACTTGAGCGTCTGAGTAAACTCTATATTGATAAAAACCGCCACAAGGGTTTGTACAATACCGCCGTCATGTTGCTTGATTACCGCTCAATGGAGCTGCTCGCCGCCATCGGCTCCGTTGATTTTTACGATGCCAGCATTCAAGGCCAAGTGGATGGCAACAACGCCAAACGCTCACCCGGTTCAACCCTAAAACCCTTTGTCTACGCACTGGCGATGGATCAAGGCCTGATTCACCCCATGACACTGCTAAAAGACGCGCCAAAACGATTTGGAGCCTACACCCCAGAAAACTTTGATCGCGGTTTTATCGGCCCCATCTTTGCCAAAGATGCACTGATCTACAGCCGCAATGTACCGGCTGTGAATTTAACCGCACAGCTCAAAAAACCCTCTCTCTATGAATTTCTTATCCGTGCGGGCATCTCCGGTATGCGCGATGAAGCCCATTATGGTTTGGCACTGGCGCTGGGCGGTCACGAACTGACCATGCATGAACTGGTCAGCCTCTACGCTCTGTTGGCCAATCGCGGTAAATTGCAGCCGATCAAGCAACAATTAGATGAAAAAACACCCGCAGCACTACCACTGTTGAGTCCCGAAGCCAGTTTTCTCACTCTGGATATTTTGAAACAAAACCACAGACCCGATCGTGATCGCTTCAGCCAAAACAGCTCTAAAAAAATGCCCGTTTATTGGAAAACCGGCACTTCCTTTGCCTTTCGGGACGCATGGAGCATCGGCATCTTTGACTCGTATGTGCTGGCCGTCTGGGTTGGCAATTTTAATGGCGAAGGCAACCCTGCATTTATCGGCAGAACAGCAGCGGCACCGCTCTTTTTTGAAATAATTGACTCTATTCGTGGCACTCAAGCAGAGGCTCCAACCAACGTAATCAACACCAACGGACTGAACATTACACAGGTCGAGGTTTGCCTTCCCAGCGGCGACTTACCGGGTCGTCACTGTCCTGCAACCGTCAGCTCCTGGTTTATTCCTGGTAAATCACCGCTCAAAGTCTCTAATGTCTATCGTGAAATTCCGATTAATAAAAAAACCGGCCTCAGAGCCTGCTCCGATAATGAGGATGATATTGAGATGCGCCTCTTTGAGTTCTGGCCATCGGATCTTCTTCGCCTGTTTCGCCATGCTGGAATCTCTCGTAAACAGCCCCCCAGCTTTGCCCCTGAGTGCAGCTTAGACAATCAAGCGACAAAAGGTCTGCCGCCCAAAATTCAATCACCTGATCAGAACGTCCATTACGCCGTGCGCAGTTCACAACTGGATAAAGAACGGATTCCCTTTATCGCCATTGCCGATGCCGATGTAAAAAAACTGTTTTGGTTTGTCAACAATCGTTATCTTGGCTCTGCCAGCAACGGTGAAACATTCTACTGGAAACCCAAACTGACCAACTCGACGGTGCGCGTGGTGGACGATCATGGCCGAGCGAGCGCGGCCATGATCAGCGTTGAATTGGTGCAGTGAAACCCACCCCCTGCAATGGGTAAAACAGTGTAGGCAAAGTTGCTCCAGAAAAGGCAACACGCTACCCTAAACATAGAACACATCTATTTTTAGGATTCAATCATGTCACAACTGCATTGTTACCTGCCGGATGAACTGGCAAAACAGTTCCAACGAAAGGCCAAACAAGCCCATTTATCGGTCTCTAAATACCTTGCTCTGCTGGTTAAAAAAGAGCTGGAAAACCAATGGCCTCAAGATTATTTTGAACTGTTTGGTGGTTGGCAAGGCCCACCTCTGGAACGCCCAAAACAAGATTCCTTTGAGCAGCGAGAGCAGTTTAAATAATGTTTCTACTCGACAGTAATGTCTGCATCCGCCTCCTGAATCAAAGCAATCACAACATCATTCAACAGTTCCAAAAACACCACCCCAGTGAAATACATCTCTGCAGCATTGTAAAATCAGAACTGCTCTACGGCGCACGTCATAGCCAGAGAATAGAAACCAACCTGCAACTGTTGCAACGTTTTTTCCAACCACTCACGAGCCTAACATTTGATGATCGCTGTGCTGAAGAAGCCGGACAGATCCGTGCTGACTTAGCCACTCAGGGTACCCCCATCGGCCCAAATGATCTGCTCATTGCCGCAACTGCTCGTGCCTACGATGCAGTATTGATAACCCACAATATGGGTGAATTTTCTCGCATAACCAATTTACGTCTGGAAGACTGGGAGCAGTAACCCCACCATGTTTATCCCCATCAATGAAAACAACATCAAAGCCAATGTCAGCAGCGCCTACTTTCAACGCGGCCTCGATTATTACCACCAAAATCGTGTGACCCATTTATCACAAAACAGCAGCGATCATATTTTGCACGGCAAAGTAACGGGGCGAGGCAAGACCTACCGACAAGAGGTCACTTTTAATGAATATGGAGGCCAATGGCGTTTTTACGGCAGTTGCAGTTGTCCCCTCAGTGAGAATTGCAAACATGTGGTTGCACTGCTGTTAGAAGCCCTAGAACGGACAGAATCGGCCACGCCCAGCACCTTCACGCCCTCCATCGCCACGGCCACCGCCCAGACAAACTCTTTTAATTTAGAGATGTGGCAGCAGAAAATGGCTTCCGCACTGATTGAGTCTCGCCCCTTACCCTCTCCCATTAAAACCGCACAAACGGGTCTTGTTTACAGTCTAAGTCAGCAACAAAACAGCACCAATAACCGGCTGAATCTCAACGCCTACAAAACCCGCCGTTTACTCAAGGGCGGTTACGGTGTCAGACAAGCCATCTCACTGGATGAGATCTACGACAGTTACAAAGGCCATATCACCCCTATAGATCGACAGATTGCCGACCGACTGATCAATGACCATCGCTACTCCTATGGCAACGACCCCGTGGCCGGAGAAGACGGTGCCATTGCCTTGCGTCAGTTGCTGGAGACACAACGCTGCTATTACGGCGACATCAGCGGCTCAGCAAAACAACACCCCTTGCGCTTCGGCGAGGATGTCAGCGCCCACTTTGACTGGATCGAACACCCCGACGAGAGTAAAAGCCTGCACATTCGGCTGGAAAACCATTCGCACGGTCTGATCGCCCCCACTCTGCCGCCATTTTACATCGACCCACAAAGCGGCCTTTGTGGCGAGATTGATCAACCCCTGAATGACACCCTGTTTTTACAGCTACTCAATCTGCCCACCTTGACCCCCGCAGAACAGAAACAGGTCAGCTTGATGTTTAATCAACTGCACATCAGTGAAATCGTACCGCCACCCGTCGAATTGCAACAGATTCTGATCGACCAACCTGTGCGCGCCCAACTGACCCTCAGCCGTCTCTCAGAGGAGTTCTCCAACGCGCACTCCGCCCGTTTGGAATTCGATTACGGCGAGATTTTACTTGGTGGTGATAAATTAAGATCCGAACCCCGCTCAACCCTGATGCGTTATGACAACGTGTATCAAATTCAACGCGACCTTCAAGGCGAAGAGCAGATTTTGCAACGGCTCGCCCAATTTGGTTTTGCCGCCAACCGTGATGACCAAGATGAAATGTTGGAACTGGTAATTCCCGCAGACAGTCGGCAAGACTCCGCTTTTTTATGGCAAAAATTTATCATCGCCATTCCCGAATTGGAAGCCGAAGGCTGGATAATCGACTCTGAAGACAGCGTTCAAATGCGCTTTGAACAGATCGAACAGATTGACGCGCATGTCAAAGCCGACGGCCACGACTGGTTCAATGTCGGCATGAGCATCAAAATTGGCAAG
>JAUZRS010000311.1 GCA_030950195.1 Gammaproteobacteria bacterium
GGAGAGTAACTATTTTGAAACGATGATGCGTTCGCCGCTGCTTAAATTGATCGCCACCAAGGCGTTGAGGTTGGCATCGGTGACCAACGCCCGATCACGATAACTGTCCAGCGCAATGCCGACGGGATCGCTAAAGTCGGGCCCCGAGCTGGTGTGGCTGTCGGAGAGCACGCTGCGATCACCGCTCTTCAGATCAATGGCGATTAAGGCTTTGAGATACGCATCCACCACCAAAACTCGATTGTTGGCGGTATCGAGGGTGATGCCTTGCGGCAATTTAAGGTTGGGACCGCTGCCTTTTTGTCGGTCGGAAATCACGATGCGTTCACCGCTCTCCAGATCAATGGAGATCAGCGCATCCAGATAGGCGTCCACCATTAAGGCGCGGTTGCCTGCGTTGTCCATCGTAATGTTGGCCGGTGAGCTGACATTGGGGCCACTGCCCATGCCACCTTCAAACAGCATCGTGCGGTCACCGGTTTCTAAATCCACTGCCAGAAGCGCGTCTTGATACTCATCCACGATTAAAATACGCCGATTGTTTTTATCCAATACGGTGTTATTGGGGTTGATCATCGCCGGACCTGCTCCGATGACCTTGCCGCCGGAGAGAATGCGTCGTTCGCCGCTGAGCAGATTGATGCTCACGAGGGCGGAGAGGTTGCTGTCGATTACCAAAGCCAAACCGCTGTTGTGATTGAGGCTCAGATCAATGGGGGTCAGCAGTTGTGGGCCGCTGCCAATCTCGCTGCTGCTGAGGATCTGGCGTTGGCCGCTGCTCAGGTCGATGGCCAACAACCCTTTTAGGAGTGAGTCCAGCACCACGATGCGATTGTTGGCAGCATCAAAAGCCAGACTTTCAGGAAAGCCCATAATGGTTTCGCTGTTGCTGGCGGTGGCGGAGACCCGTTGACGCAGACCGCTGTTGAGGTCGATGGCGATCAGCGCATCTTGGTAGGTGTCGATCACAAACGCCCGTTGTCGGTCGGCATCCAGTGCCAGCCCCACTGGCCACGTGAGAACCTGACTCTCTTGGTTTCGGTTGTCTGACAGAATGTGTCGATTGCCGCTCTCCAAATCAACGGCAAACAGGGCTTTTAGATAGGAGTCGAGCACCAAGGCGCGGTTGTTGATCGGATCAAGCGTCACACTGTCGGGCCAAGAGAAGTTAGCGCCGCTGCCGATTTGGTCGCCAGAGAGCCGTTGTCGCTCGCCGCTGGCGAGGTTGATGCTGATTAACCCCTTTGGATCAAGCACCAAAATTTGTTGATGAGCGGCATCCAGCACCATGCTGTGGGTTTTTGTTAAGGGGAGTGTCTTGCTGCTGCTGGAGAGGATTTTGCGCAGGCCGGTAGTGAGGTTGATGCCGATGAGCAGATCTTGGCCGCTGTCGATCAGCAAGGCGTTTTGCTGGCTTTCGTCTAAGGTGAGGCTGGCCGGTGAGCCGAGAAAGACCGCTTGGCGTTTGATCAGGCTTTTTGCTGCGCTGCGGTTGTGGTTGCCGTGGCTGTCGAGGGTTTCGACGTTGATACGGTTGTCGCCTTCTCGCAGGGGGATGGTGGCGCTCCAGTGGGCGAAGTGATCACTGCTTTGCGCTTGCACGCCGTTGACCCAAATGCCTTTTATGGGGTCGCTGTCTTGGGCGCTGCCACTGACGCGCAGTTGTGGGCTGTTGGTTAGGGCAATGGCGGTGGGGAAGTGGATTTCGGCAAGGGGGGCGCTGCCGTTGTCGTTGTTGGGTTGTGTCTCTACTTGTGGGTTGCTGTTGTTTTTATTGGCAACACAGGCGCTGAGCGTCATCACAAGGGTGAATATAAAATGTGCTTTTTTCACGCGCTTTATCCTCGTCAAATGGGGAGTTCCTTTGAAGCGGCGGAGTATAAGAGCTGTTTTTTTGCCTGTAATGGTTTAGAAGATCGGCGGTTTTTTTTGCCTGATTGGCTGAAAAATGGGGAAAGAAAAGAAGATAAGCGGCGGCTTATGCAATGAGGGTATTGGCTCTTTTTTGTTTTTATTGGCGCATTGCCCTTTGGTTAATGCGCCCTACGGTGGGGTGGTTTTAGGATCGTTATTTAGAGGGATCGTGTGGCCAACTGCGTCGATTGAGAACGTAACCACCGACTTTTTGAGAAAAAGGGATCAGCAACAGACGGTGTAAACGTGAGCACTGGTTCACATTTTTAAACCCGTGAAGGCCAATGCTCATTTCCTGTTGACCTTGGCGAGGTTGAGCGCGGTAGGTGCCAAAGAGGCGATCCCACCACGGCAGATTAAAACCAAAATTGCTGTTGGTTTCGTCCTCTTCTACGGAGTGGTGAATGCGGTGCATGTCGGGAGTGACCAGAACCCAGCGCAGCACCCGATCCAGTTTGGGCGGCAGGCTGATGTTGCTGTGGTTGAACATCGCCGCGCCGTTGAGAATCACTTCGAAGATCAACACCGCTACCGCAGCGGGCCCGAGCAGAATGATGGCGGCGAATTTAACCGTCATGGAGAAGAGAATTTCCAGCGGATGAAAACGCAGCCCGGTGGTGACATCAAAATCGAGGTCGCTGTGGTGGACGCGGTGCAGCCGCCACAACATGGGCAGAGCGTGTACCAGAACGTGCTGAACATAGATCACCAAGTCGAGCAGGATCACCGCTAAAAGCACCGCCAGCCCCTCGGGCAGGGAGAAATAGTTGAGCAAGCCCCACTGCTGCTGTTCGGCAAAGGTGGCCATGCCGATGGCGGCGGTGGGGAAGATCAGGCGTAGGACGATGCTGTTGAGTACCACCAGTGCGAGGTTGTTGAGCCAGCGTTTGGGTTTGCTCACCAGCAGAGTGCGACAGGGTTTGAGGCTCTCCCACAGTGCCATCAGCAGGAATACGCCGATGAAAAAGCTCAGACGCACGGTGGTTTCGTTTTCCAGCAGAGTGGTGAATGACATGGGAGACCTTGAGGTTGATGAGGTTGGGTGGTGCTTTTTACGGAGTCGATGTCTTAAAGAAACCACCCCACCTCTTCGAGGCACCCCTCCAAGGGAGGGGAATTGTTTGCATGTTTTTCTGGTGCTGAGGTCTATCCATCAGTGGGTGGTCACGCGCAATAAATGATCAACACAAGCGACCATTTTGCTGCGTTTGAACAGCAGTTGCCAGCGACTGCCTCCGCACTGTCGCCACAACACGGCAGCTCGAATGCCCGCCAGCAGCAGGACGCGAATACGGGCGGCGGTGTCGTTGTTTTGCAGGTGGCTGTTGTCGCCGTTGACCATGATGCGAGGGCGCAGGGTGCTGATGGTGTCGCCGTACAGCCCCGCCAGCCGTGCGATCATGTTTTCGTGCAGGGGGCCGAAATGCTCCAGCTGTTCCTGTGCCGCCTGAATGCCCCGTTGAATGCGGTTTAGCATTGCGGTGTCTTTGATCAGTTTGCGTTCTAGGTGCATCAAGGTCATGACGTAACGGGTCAGATCCACATCCCGTTTGTCTTCTCCGCCTTGCAGTTGGTCGCGCAGCACGATCAGGCCGCCGCGTAGGGGAACCTGTCCGCCGTAAATTTCCTCCACGTCGCTGGCTTCCAGTTTAAACAGGCTCTGTAACAGTGGCTCAAAAGCGTCGTTATCGCCTTTGCCGTGGTAGGCGAAGGCTTTGACTTGATGAGCGGCTTGGAAGAGCGCGGCTAGGGCGATCATTTGATCTTCGAGGGTGTGGGACATGGGGTGTGTTTATCTTGCTTGCGGTAGTGATTAAGAATTTGGATTATAAGGTGCTTTGAGCGTATTGCAATCATGTTGCGCTGGGGGATTGGGTCTGGGGACTTGCTTTAAGAGGTTCTTTGGGTTATAAATTCTTTTTACGCCGTTTTTTTCTGTGATGGCGTTGGGGGTTTGGTTTAACTAATTGAAAATGTTGGTTTTATTGTGTGTTTTAACTCCTGATAGGTTTGATAGAGGGCCTAAATGATTGGGGTTTGACTGATAACAGGGCCTGTGGCCGTACTTTTTTTGCCAATATTGTGCTGGTTTTTATGTAAGCAGTTGGTTTTTAAGGCGATAGAAAGACTTTAAGAATTGGCCGTGTTCACTAAATAAACGGCCATTGGCCATTTATTACAGAGATGCAGCAGGCGCTCCGCGCCTACTGCATCGGTTCTGCGGATTTCCATCCCCTTGCTGGCCGACGCTGCGCGCTGTCCATCAAGCGCCTGAACCGGACGAACCTTATGAAAATAAATTTTCAACGGCGCGCCGGTTATCCGCAGAACCGTTATGCGAAAGAAACTAAACGGAGAATGTAAATGGCATTTGTAAAGCCAATATCAATAAAAGAAGCTGTAGATAGCGTTCATAAGAAAAAATACCTTCTCCCTGCTATCCAAAGAGAATTTGTATGGGGTACATATCAAATTGAAAGGCTTTTTGATTCCTTAATGAGGGATTACCCAATAAGTTCTTTCTTATTTTGGGAAGTTGAAAAGGAAAATATTAAAAATTATCAATTCTATGAATTTGTTCGTGAATACCACGAAAGAGACAATACACATAACCCCAAAGCAAACATTGATGGTGAAAGCGGAATTACAGCTATTCTTGATGGACAACAACGCCTTACATCTTTGTATATTGGTCTTAAAGGCACATATGCTTATAAGCTACCGCGTAAACGCTGGGATAATGATTCAGCTTTTCCAAAAAGAAAACTATGTTTGAATTTGATTGCGCCATCAAAAGATGACGACCTCCAATTCGATTTTCAGTTTTTAACAAAAAAAGAATATAAACAAGAAGATGAAAGTCATGTGTGGTTCACCGTTGGTGATATTCTTAATTTAGAAAAACCAGTTGAAATAAATAAATATTTAATCAAACACGGATTATTGAAGCTTGACGATGATAAAGCGGAATTTGCTAATGATGCTTTGTATAAATTATGGGAAGTAATTCATAAGAATGAGTCCATAAACTTCTTTTTAGAAAAAGATGAAAGCCTTGATAAAGTTTTAAATATATTTATTCGTGTCAATAGCGGTGGTACACAGTTAAGCTATTCAGACCTACTACTTTCTATTGCTACTGCCCAATGGAAAGAAAAAGATGCAAGAGAAGAAATCACCTCTTTTGTTGATGAAGTAAATGCCATCGGTGATGGTTTTAATATCAATAAAGATTTTGTTTTAAAGAACTGCTTAGTTCTATCAGGTTTTAAAGATATTGCATTTAAAGTTGATAATTTCAATCAGAAAAATATGCTGGAGATTGAAAGAAAATGGGAAGCCATAACAGAAGCAATAAGGTCTGCTGTTGTTCTCCTTTCTAATCTTGGTTATCACCGGGATACATTGACATCAAATAATGCTCTAATTCCAATAGCGACTTACCTGTACAAAATTGGAAGTCCCAGCAATTTTTCTGAATCTTCAAAATATCAAGATGAACGAGAAAAAATATTTAAGTGGCTTGTGATGGCTCTATTAAAAAGAACATTTAGTGGTCAGCCAGATAATGTATTAAGACCAATTCGTGCGGTAATAAATTCGGCAGGCTCTGGATTTCCATTTGATGAGATAATAACGAAATTAAAAGGTAGCACAAAGGCAATATCATTTGATAGCGACGAAATAGATAACCTCCTCTATCATCAGTATGCCCAAGCCTACACTTACTCAGTCTTAGCGTTCATCTATCCTTCACTCGATTTTAGAAACAAGTTTCATCAAGACCATATTTTTCCAAAAAAACTTTTTACCGCTAAAAAACTAAAAAAACGCGGAATTGATGATAATGATATCGAATTTTATCTTGAGAATTATAATTACTTGGCTAATCTTCAACTACTTGAAGGTGTGCCAAATCAAGAAAAATCAGGAACGGATTTTGATGTTTGGATAAAAGAAAAATATCCTAACAACGATGATCGTAAGTTATATATGAAGAGAAACTATATTCCAGATGTTGACCTATCTCTTGAGAACTTTAAAGAATTTATAGAAGAAAGAGAAAAGCTAATTGTATCTGCATTTAAAAAGTTACTTGCATGAAAAATCGCATAACAAATAGCTCCAGCGGACAATTTAAAGCGTCACTTTTTTTGCATTCGCAAAAACGTGCCACTTTAAATTGCCGCTGAGCAAGGCGATGCAGCAGGCGCTCCGCGCCTACTGCATCGGTTCTGCGGATGTCCATCCCCTTGCTGGCCGTCGCTGCGCGCAGTCCATCAAGCGGTTGAACCGGACGAGCCTTATGAAAATAAATCGGTGTATCTGGGCATTGCGGGATTACTTTCCGCCCCCTGAGAGTTAAGTTTACTGATTCAACTCACCGGACAACTACCCTGACACAGGGGGTTACTGAGGTCTCTAAAAAATGAATGCAAGCATCACTAACTGATGTTACGCACCCGCCGAGATAGAGTTATCCTATACCCATGAAAACTCAAGATCTATTCGAACTTTACTCAGACTACCTACAAACTTCATTTGGTGCGACAACGGCGACAGGACTGTCGAAGATGTTGAATGGTCAGGTAAGCCATGATCAAGTGACCCGCTTCCTGTCTGAGAAAGACTACAGCTCAAAAGATCTCTGGAAGGCACTGAAAAAGGAGATTCGAGAAGTTGAGGATGAGACAGGGGTACTGATATTTGACGATACGGTTCAAGAGAAGCCGCACAGCAAAGAGAACGATTTAATTTGCTGGCACTTTGATCATACCGTGGGTCGTTCGGTCAAAGGCATCAATTTGCTGAACTGTGTGTATCACTCAAAAGGGGTCAGTTTACCGGTGGCTTTTGAGGTGATTAAAAAGCCGATACGGTTCAGTGATATTAAAAGCCAAAAGGAGAAAAGAAAGAGTGTGATAACAAAAAATGAGATGTTAAGAAACATGTTACTCACTTGCCGTAAAAATCAGCTCAAATGGCGTTACGTCTTGGCAGACAGTTGGTTTTCCTCCAGTGAAAACATGCAGTTTATCCACGAAAAGCTAAAAAAGAAGTTCATTTTAGCCTTGAAAAGCAATCGTTTGGTTGCGTTGAGTTTAGAGGATAAAAAACAAGGTCGCTTTGTTCGAATTGACTCCTTACTCAGGTCAGAAAAGCCCATACAAGGGTGGGTAAAAGGTCTGGAATTCCCCGTTCTTTTACACCGCCAAGTTTTTACAAACAAAGATGGAAGTACGGGCATCCTCTATTTGATCAGTAACGATTTAGACGCGACAGCAGAGACCCTTGAGACGATCTACAAAAAACGGTGGAAAGTTGAACTGCTGCATAAAAACATCAAATCGAATACGGCCTTAGCAAAATCGCCGACAAAAGTCGTTCGAACGCAGAGCAATCATATTTTTATGTCTCTTTATGCGAGTGCTCGCTTGGAGACCTTAAGCATACAAAGAAAGATGAGCACCTTTGCCTTGAAGGGGCAGCTCTATATCAAAGCCATTCGAGTGGCATTTGAGGAACTGCAAGCCCTAAAAGTCGCTGCGGGTGCGTAACATCAGTTATTTAAGGCTGTCCAAGTAGAACAAGGCGGTTACGCGGTGATTTGGAATGACTGCATTGACATTGGTGAGCATGAGTTGTGGCTTCATGGAGAAGCAATGCCATAATGGGGTATCGAATCAGGCTTGTTTCTCTTACATCCACACACAATCAATAAGGCAATAAACAATGAAATTATGCGTCTACCTTTCTGGCGAAATCCACACCGACTGGAGAGAACAGATCATCAGCGCTTGTACTGAGCAAAAGCTCGCGGTCTCTTTTTTATCGGCAGTGACCAACCATGAAGCCAGCGATGCGGCGGGTGATGCTTTGGGCAACGAAGAGCAGGGCTTCTGGCGAGATCATAAATCGGCCAAAATCAATGCAATCAGAACCAAAACATTAATTGAACGCTGCGATGTTGCCGTGATTCGTTTTGGGGATAAATTCAAGCAGTGGAATGCGGCCTTTGATGCGGGGTATTGTGCTGCCTCAAACACCCCCTACATCACCCTGCATAACGAAGAGATCATTCACCCACTGAAAGAGGTGGATGCCGCCGCTCTGGGTTGGGCAACCACGCCGGAACAGGTAGTGGACATCTTGAAATACGTGGTGAATGAGTAGCTACTCAATCACCCCGCCACCGAGACAGACCTCATCGGCATAAAACACCACCGATTGACCGGGGGTGATGGCGCGTACCGGTTCTTTAAACTGAACTTCAAGTGCCTCTGCTGAATTTCCCGCGTGCACAGTGCAGTTGATGTCTTGTTGGCGGTAACGGGTTTTGGCGCTTAATTGGATCGGTAGTTGTGGTGCTTCACCCAGCGTCCAACTGAGGTTTTGGCAGCGCAGGCGACTTTGGAACAGCAGCGGATGATTGTGGCCTTGCCCGGCGATCAGCACATTCTTATCCAAATTTTTGTCTAACACATACCACGGTTCTTCACTTTTCTCTTTTTTGCCGCCGATGCCGAGCCCTTGGCGCTGACCGAGGGTGTAGTACATCAGGCCGTGATGCTGGCCGATCACCTCGCCATTGGGGGTCTGAATCTCACCGGGATTGGCGGGCAGATAGGTCTCTAAAAAATCTTTAAATTTGCGTTCACCAATAAAACAGATGCCGGTGCTGTCTTTTTTGGCGTGGTTATCAAAACCGGCGGCGGCGGCGATTTCGCGCACTTTGGATTTTTGCAGCTCGCCGATGGGAAACAGGCTTTTGCTCAGTTGGGGCTGGCCGATGGCGTGTAAAAAATAGCTCTGATCTTTGTTGTTGTCCAAGCCGCGCAGCAAGTGATATTGGCCGTTTTGCTCGCGGATGCGCGCGTAGTGGCCGGTGGCAATTTTATCTGCACCGAGCTTCACGGCGTAATCCAAAAAGGCTTTGAATTTGATCTCTTTGTTGCAGATGATGTCGGGGTTGGGGGTGCGTCCGGCGCGGTACTCAGCGAGAAAATGCTCAAAGACGTGATCCCAATATTCGCTCGAGAAATTCACCGTATGCAGCACAACGCCGAGCTGATCGGCCACTTGTTGGGCATCGGCCAGATCTTCGGCAGCGGAGCAGTACTCTGAGCTGTCATCCTCTTCCCAGTTTTTCATAAACAGGGCTTCGACACGGTAGCCCTGTTGCTGCAACAGCAGCGTTGCCACGGCGGAATCGACCCCGCCGGAGAGTCCCACAAAGACCGTCTGTTTCATTGTTTGTTGCCTCACCCGTTTGAAGGCGCAATGCTAGGGCAGATTGCGCGAGGAGACAAGCGTCGCTTGTTTGTCTCCTGTGCTAGAATCCACGCACATTTTTTTAGCCATAACAAAATTGAGAGAAAGAGTATGAAAAATCTGATATTGGGTCTGTTGATGGGGTTGATTGTCGGTGGTTGGGCGGGGCTTAATACAGGCAAAGAACGCCCCATGTTTGCCAACCCCTTTGTGGAGGATCCTAAACCGGTGACTACGTTGGATCAGCTGAAATCGGGTGCCGATGAGTTGATTGAAAGTGGGCGTGACGCGCTGCACAAAGCGACTCAGTAAATTTAAATCCCTTCTAAAGCCACTGCCAGAGTTCTTTGGGGTGGTTTATTAGCCCATCGGCGTTCCAGTTGGTGGGCTGATCTTCTTCACTTAAATAACCAAACAGCGCCGCCAGCGTCCGCATTCCGGCTCGATTGCCCGCTTCAATGTCCCGTTCTGCATCGCCTACATAGATGCACTGCTGCGGTTGTACGCCGATGATTCGACAGGCGTGCAGCAGCGGTTCTGGATGCGGTTTGCGTTCGAGGGTGGTGTCGCCACTGACCAAGCAACTGCTGCGCTGAGCGAGGTTGAGTTGCTGCATCAGTGGCTCACTGAGCCAGCTGGGTTTGTTGGTTACTACGCCCCATTGAAGCCCCTGTTGTTCTGCCTTGTTAAGCAGCTCTTCAAAGCCCTCAAACAGCGCCGATTCACGGGCAATGTTCTGTAGGTAAATCTGTAAAAAACGCAGCCGTAAGGCCTCAAATTCCGCTTTAAGTCGCTGTTCGCCAAAGCCCAACCGAGTCAGTGCGGCTCCGCCGTGGGAGACCATCGGGCGAATGGTTGCGTAAGGCAGAGTGGGTTTGCCTTGCTCTTGTAGCACGCAATTTAGGGCGTAGGCCATGTCCGGTGCGGTGTCAATCAGGGTGCCATCGAGATCAAACAGTAAGGTGGTGATGTTGGCCATGATTAAACTTCTTTTTGGCAATAGAGCAGGTAGTTGACGCTCAAATCTTGGCCAAGGCGGTACTGTTTTGTAAAGGGGTTGTAGCTCATGCCGGTGCTCTCTTTGACCTCCAGATCGGCTGCGCGACAGGCGCTGGCCAGCTCGGCGGGGCGGATGAATTTGGCGTATTCGTGGGTGCCTTTGGGCAGCATGTTAAGCACATATTCCGCACCGATAATGGCAAAAAGATAGGATTTTGGGTTGCGGTTTAGAGTGGAAAAGAAGAGTTTTCCGCCCGGTTTGACCAGCTTGGCGCAGGCTTCGACGATGGATGCGGGGTCGGGAACGTGCTCCAACATCTCCATGCAACTGACGGCATCAAAGGATTCAGGCGCTTCTTCGGCCAGTGCTTCGACGGTGATTTTACGGTAGTTCAGTTCGATGCCCGCTTCGGCGGCGTGCAGTTTGGCCACCATCAAAGGTGCGTCGCCCATGTCGATGCCGGTCACATTTGACCCCAGAGCGGCCATGCTTTCGGCCAGAATACCGCCTCCACAGCCCACATCCAATACGCTTTTTCCTTCCAAATTCAGGTGCCGGTCGATGTAGTTGAGGCGCAGTGGGTTGATGTCGTGCAGGGGTTTGAACTCGCTTTCAGGATCCCACCAGCGGCTCGCTAGGGCTTCAAATTTGGCAATTTCATGGGCATCCACATTGGCTGTGGTCTCTCCTGTTTTGGCTGCGGTCATTGTTCTTCCAGCGTCAAATTTAAAAGGAGCCTAGCTTGCCACAGAGTGAGCGGTGCTGCACGGCTTTGGCTGGTTTGATTATGATTTTTTGCTGTGAATGGGGTAGAGGTCGTAGCGGGTATTGGGGCTTTCGATGCAGCTGTGGGGAGCTTGGCCTGTCAGCGGCTCTGCGCCTTTGGGGCGTTTCACTACGACTCTTTTTTGTGCGGTTTTCAGAGCGGCGGCGAGCAGCTGTTCGCTGTCCAGATCTTTGCCAAGCAGTGTTTGTAACAGTTGCATTTCCTTTTTGACCTGCGCTTTTTTCTGCCGTCCAGGATACATGGGGTCGAGGTAGATCACCTCGGGGTGTTGTTCTGAGGGCAGATTTAATAGGTAATCGCTGGCATCTTGATTCACCAGAGAGAGGCGTTGGCAGATGGAGCGTATGTCATTGTTGTGTGAGCCTTCTTCTAAGGCTTGTTGCAGCAGCAGGGCGATGATGGGCGAGCGTTCGATCATGGTTACGTGGCAGCCGAGGGTGGCCAAGACAAACGCATCTCTTCCCAAACCGGCGGTGGCATCGACGACGCTGGGCGTTGCGCCTTTTTTGAGGCCGATGGCACGGGCTAAGGGTTGGTTTCTGCCGCCGCCAAATTGACGGCGGTGAGCGGCTTTGCCGCTGCTGAAGCTGATGCTGAAAGCGCTGGGTTTTTTTTGTTGGTTGTCAATTAGTTCGACTTTATCAGCGCTGACTTGCAGCAGCAAAGCCGCTTCTGATGGGTCTTCCAGTAGGATTAAGTTGAGCTGTTGTGCCAACTGTTGGGCGCGTTTTTTATTTTTGTGGTCGAGGTTGTGTAGGGCGAGCGGTAGGCGGTTATTCATGTTATGGCGATACGGAATCTCATTGGGATGGTGGTCGTTAATGTAACACGGTTGTTGTCTGTGTAGAGCTAAAGTGTACGGGCAGTTGTTCACTGCCAAGAGCACGCATCTGTTGCTGCAAGGTCAGTAACGGATTATCGACATAGAGAGTGTTGTTTGTGCATTGAGTGCTTTTTTTACTGTTGATTAACAGCAGGCTCCAGAGGCTGGCTGTGAGCCAGAGCAACAAACCGAGTGCGCCACCGAAACCAAGCTGTTCGTTTTGTAGATCGACAGCGAGGTAGATTAAGCCAGTACCCCACAAAGTGGCGATAGGGGCTGTGCAGACGTGTTTAAGAGCGGAGTGGTAGACAGAAATAGGCGGTGATAACAGTGCGGTTATTGAGTTGTTCATTTAATGTTTTCCAATTGACCTGTTTATTTTTTTGTAGTGGTTTTAGCTGTAGCAGTTACTAAGCCAGAGGTGGTGATCACGCCAGAAAAGCGTTTCTAATAGTGTAGAACTTTGATCGGCATCAAGGTTTTGTCTCTTTTTCTGATTGGGAAGCACATTTTTTGTTTGGCCTCTGATTTGCTTTGTTGTGATTCCATTGATGAATGTGCATCAAGATATTTATGGCCGTTGAGGGGAGAGTCCGTGTCTATCGACCTATCGCAGTTTCAGCAGGTGTTCTTCGAAGAGAGTTTTGAGGGGCTGGAGATTATGGAGACCTCGTTGTTGGGTCTTGATCCCAACGATGTGGACGATGAAGAGATCAATACCATTTTTCGCGCCGCTCATTCGATTAAAGGCGGCAGCGGTACCTTTGGTTTTTCGGCGGTGGCGGACTTTACCCATGTAATGGAGACGTTGTTAAACGAAATGCGTGATGGTCGCCGAGCGGTGACAGCAGAGTCGGTGGATATTTTGCTGCAATCGGTGGATGTGCTGCGTGACATGCTGGCGGCGGCCGATGAAGAGCGTGAGGTGGATGTGGCGCGGGTGGCGGCACAAAAGCAGGTGTTGGAAAACGTCTTAAACCCAGATGGAGAAGATGAGTCAACGGCTGGAGAAGATAAAGTAGAAAATAATGCACCTCCTGAGTCGGATGAAAAACCCATCGGTTGGCATATTATTTTTAGGCCGTTGCCGCAAATTTTAAAAACCGGCAATGACCCCATGCGTATTTTACGCGAGTTGATGGAGTTGGGTGAAATTCATATCGAAGTGGATGACTCCGATTTGCCGGATCTGTCTAATTTTGACCCCGAGCTTTGTTATCTGGCTTGGGATATTACTCTGATGACGGAGAAAAACAGAGCAGAGGTTGATGAAATTTTTGCTTGGGTGGAAGACGATTGTGAACTGATTGTTCACGAAATATTGGCGGATAAATCGGCTGTGGATCAGCAAACTCCAGTGTTGAAGGTTGTGGCTCCCGTTGAAGATCGACGGGTTAAAAAAGATCGGCGTGATAAAGAGCCTAAAAAAGCCTCGGGTAGCAGCTCTATTCGGGTCGATATTACCAAAATTGATGAGCTGATTAACATGGTGGGCGAGCTGGTGATTACTCAATCCATGTTGAGTTTGCTGGGTGAAACCTTTGAAATGGAAAAGTTGGAGCAGCTTAATGATGGTCTTTCTCAACTTGAGCGTCATACGCGCAATTTGCAAGAAAGTGTGATGCAAATTCGTATGTTGCCGATCAGTTTCACTTTTAACCGCTTTCCTCGTTTGGTACACGATTTAAGTGCAAAATTAGGTAAAAAAATTGATCTACAAGTGCACGGCGAAACCACTGAAGTGGATAAAACCGTGATTGAAAAAATTGGTGATCCGTTGGTGCATTTGGTGAGAAACAGCTTGGATCACGGTATTGAGATGCCGGCTGATCGATTGGCATCAGGCAAAAGTGAGGTGGGTGTCATTAGCCTTAATGCCTTTCATCAGGGAGGCAACATTGTTTTAGAAATTCGCGATGATGGTAAGGGGTTAGATCGTGCTGTTTTAGTGAAAAAAGCATTGGAAAAAGGTTTGATTGATGGCTCACAAGAGTTAACGGATCGACAGGTGTATGAGTTGATTTTTCACCCTGGATTTTCCACAGCGGAAAAAGTCAGTGATGTGTCCGGTCGTGGTGTGGGCATGGATGTGGTGAGAAAAAACATCAATGAGTTGGGCGGCAGCATCACCATTGAGTCGGAGCTGGGGCAGGGTACGGCCATTATTATTCGTCTGCCATTGACCTTGGCCATTTTGGATGGCCAGACGGTGCAGGTGGCAGATGAAACGTACATTGTGCCGTTAGGTTCGATTGTGGAGTCGATTCAGGTTAAAGAGCAGCAGGTGAGTCGCGTTGTGGGACGAGGTGAGACCTTTAAATTGCGCGATGAATATCTGCCCATTGTGCGTTTGCACGATGTGTTTGGGATTAAAAACAGTAAGGCAAAAACATTGCAAGAGGGCTTGCTGGTGATTGTAGAAGGTGAGTCGCACCGCTGTGGTCTGTTTGTGGATGATTTATTGGGACAGCAACAGGTGGTGATTAAATCTTTGGAAGAGAATTACCAACGGGTCAATGGCATTTCTGGAGCAACGATTTTGGGTGATGGATCTGTGGCATTGATTTTGGATATTCCTAGCATGATGCGTTTGGCTGATAAATGTGATCTGGAAAATAGAGTTTCGGCGTAGCGGTTGGTTTTGGGTGATGGTGGCAATAACGATGGGTTATTAAATGTGAACAGCAGAGAGCTAGAAATTGTGGTGGAGTCCCAAGGCGATGAGTATCTGAGTTTTCGCTTGGGCGACGAAGGTTATGGCGTGGATATTTTACGGGTACAAGAGATTCGTGGTTGGGAAGAGTCCACTCGTATTCCCAATGCACCGGAGTACGTTAAAGGCGTGCTGAATTTGCGCGGTTCCATTGTGCCTATTTTGGATCTTCGTCATCGTTTGGGCATGGGTTTAAATGAGTACAGTAAAGAGAGTGTGGTGATTGTATTGCGCTCTGTGGGCAGTGGTAGTGATCAAATTATGGGCGTGATTGTGGATGAGGTTTCTGATGTGATTACGGTTAAACGAGAGCAGTTTCAAGGTGTACCCAAGTTTGGCAATGGCATTTCAACGGATTTTATTTCGGGTTTGATTGAGTCTGACAACAGAATGACCATGATATTGGATGTTGATAAATTACTCTGCTTGTCTGGCAGTAGCACAGCGAGTGAACAGTAACTCGATTTTAGAAAAAATTTAGGAGTGGCATCGTGAAAATAAATCAACCGACAACAAACAACGAAGTGCTGATGAAAGAAGGTGCGATTTTAGTCTCTCGCACCAATCTTAAGGGCGCAATTATTTACGCCAATCGCGCTTTTATTGAGATCAGCGGTTTTAATGAAGAGGAATTGATAGGTAAAAATCACAATATGGTGCGTCACCCTGATATGCCAGAAGAGGCATTTGATGATCTATGGCAAACCTTAAAGCAGGGTGATCCGTGGGTTGGTTTTATTAAAAATCGCTGTAAGAACGGTGATTTTTATTGGGTTAAAGCAACGGTGTCACCAGTGTTCAAACAGGGGCAGGTGGTGGAATACATGTCGGTACGCAGCAAACCGTCTGTTGCTCAAGTGGCTTCGGCGGAGGCTCTTTATGCAGAGGTTGGTTTGGGTAATGCACATATCAGAAAAAAAGGTTTGTCAGCTGTATTGGAGAAAATTTCTTCAGTTTCAATGTTTAATCAACTGTTGACGATTAATGTGGTTTTGGCTGGACTTTTCCTGTTTGGCTTCTTAGCCATGGCAGATGAAGCCTTATTGCACGTGGTTATGGAGAATGCAAATTCACTGGCTGTGCTGTTTGGCACCATGGGGTTGTTGGCAGTGGGTCTTTCATATGTTGTCTGTCACCGTTTGTACGCAGGTCTTGCAAAAGCAACATCTGTTCTTGCTAAGCTGTCTGAAGGAAATTATGACAACTATATTAAGACCTCCAGTTCTAAAATAGGGCAATTAATGAAGTCGCTGTTGATTACTCAATCCCGACTCTCTTATGGTATGCATGAAGTAGTTGAGCGTGCCGATGAAGGGCAAAGGCTTAAAACGGCATTGGATAATATGAGTGGCAGTGTGATGATTGCAGACAATCAGCGCAATATTATCTATATGAATAAAAAGGTGGAGAATCTGTTTAATCAAGCTGAAACGGACATTCGTAAAGATCTGCCCAATTTTAATGCCGCTCAACTGAATGGCGCGAGCATTGATCTGTTTCATAAACACCCAAAACATCAAGAAGATCTGTTGGCGGCTTTAAAAGAAACGTATGTGACGGAGATTAAATTGGGCGGGCGTTCGTTGCAAATTGTGGCTAATCCTATTGTGGATGCTGCGGGGGAACGTTTAGGAACCTCTGTGGAGTGGATGGACAGAACCAACGAGGTCAAAGTTGAAGATGAAGTGACGGCAATGATTGTGGCGGCACGTTCTGGGGATCTCAGTCAGCGTTTGGCGTTGCAGGGCAAAGAGGGCTTTTTCTTGGGCTTGGCTGAAGGAATTAACAGTTTGATGTTGGGTCTGGAGCAAGCGTTTGGGGATATTTCTCAAGCCATGCAGGGCATGTCTGAGGGGAATCTTACTAATACGATTGATCGAGAATACGAAGGGATTTTTGATCAAGTGAAACGCAGCATTAATAGCAGCATGGCCAATTTTGAAGAGGTGGTGAGTAAATTACGCGAGTCTTCAGATATGATTAATACCTCATCGTTGGAAATTTCTACTGGCAATAATAACTTGTCTGCTCGTACCGAACAACAGGCCTCCAGTTTGCAACAAACGGCTTCCAGCATGGAGGAGTTGACCAGTACGGTACGCAATAACGCTGATAATTCTCAGCAGGCGAACCAGTTGGCAACCGGTGCGCGGCAAACGGCAGAACACGGTGGCGAAGTGGTTAGTCGGGCGGTGCAAGCGATGGATGAGATCAATGCTTCCAGCAATAAAATTTCGGAAATCATAGGTGTGATTGATGAGATTGCCTTCCAAACCAATTTGCTGGCACTGAATGCCTCGGTGGAGGCCGCCCGAGCCGGTGAGCAGGGTCGCGGTTTTGCGGTGGTGGCAACGGAGGTGCGGAATTTAGCCGGTCGCAGTGCAACGGCAGCGAAAGAGATTAAGTTGCTGATTCAAGACAGTGCCGAAAAGGTCAATGTTGGCGCGACCTTGGTGAGTGAGTCTGGCGAAACTCTGAATGAAATTGTTCACAGTGTGAAAAAAGTCGGTGACATTATTTCTGAGATTGCCGCTGCCAGTCAGCAGCAGAGTGCGGGCATTGAGCAAGTGAATCGAGCCGTGACCAATATGGATGAAGTGACTCAGCAGAATGCTGCCTTGGCTGAGCAGACTTCAGCGGCAGCAGCATCGTTGACGGAAAAAGCCAAACAGATGGAGCAGATGATTCAATTTTTTAAAGTGGGTGAACGCTCGCAAAGAATGCGTTCAGGAAGCAGTAGAACAGGTGGCGCAGCGCTGGAGTTTATGCAAAACAAGCCGTTAAGTGCTCGTATAGAGGGGCGGGTATCATCTCAAACCGGTCGCCAAGTTGTTACAAATACAGCAGAGAGTGATGAGTGGGAGGATTTTTAACTCATCGAATATGGGCTTGAATCTAAAGTTTGTTGAGCACGCTTAAAAGTAGTTGGGATATGCAATAGAAGGCGATGAATATGCAAAGCGCAGAGCAGAATATAGAGGGTCTGAACCTGAATGATGCTGCTTTAGGTGAGTCGGAGGATTCTGGACAGTATTTGACCTTCGCCTTAGGTGGGGAAGATTATGCCATTGATATTTTGCGTGTTATGGAGATTAAAGGCTGGGGTTTGGTGCGTCCTTTGCCCAATACACCCGAGTATGTCAAAGGTGTGATGGATCTTCGTGGTCAGGTTGTAGCGGTGGTTGATTTGCGAGCGCGCTTTTTCATGGAACGTATTGACTACACACCAACCACGGTGACGGTTATTCTTTCGGTTGAGTCACAAGGTAGCTCATCTGTGATTGGGGTGGTGGTTGACAGTGTTTCAGATGTATTGGAGGTGGCACAAAAAAAGATTCAATCGGCACCCAATTTAGGTTTACACATCAATGTCTGTTATATGTCGGGAATGGTGATTCATAACGGAAAAATGATCGTTTTATTGGATATTGATAAGTTTTTAAATCCAGAAGAGATGGGGGTTGGGATCAATATGCAGGGAGATACGGTATGAATGGACAAGGTGAAACGGTACTTGATCTACAGGAGTGTTTGAGCATTCAAGAGAGTGCTGCGGTGTTTAAAGTGTTTAAAGAGATATTGAAATCCGCGAACCATATCAAAGTTTCTGGGGTGAATGTGAGTCGAATTGATGGGGCTGGTTGTCAACTGTTGTATTTGATTTATAAGGATGCAGAAAAAAATGGTGTGGTGTTAGACTTTTCTGATATTTCAGAGGTGCTGAAGTCTTCTTTAAGCTGCCTGGGGCTAAAAAAAATATTCTCTTTGTAGTTTTTTGAGGTGATTATGCAGAATCGTGAGTTTTCCTTTAGTCGAAAAAATTTTGATTTTTTGCGTAAAATTTCCAATGAAAACACCGGTATTGTGGTTTCTGATGATAAGTTTGATATGTTCTACTCTCGACTTTCACGTCGAGTTCGACGGCTTGGTTTATCAAATTTTGATGAATACTGTGATTTTATAGAGCAGAGTGGTGCTAAAGGTGAGTTGACAGAGCTGATTAATTCTGTGACCACCAATTTGACCTCCTTTTTTAGAGAGCAGCATCACTTTGATTATTTGAAAATGACCGTGATCCCAGAATTATTGGTTAAAAATAGAGCAGATAAAGAGATGTCTGTTTGGTCATCTGGTTGCTCGACTGGCGAAGAACCATATTCTTTGGCCATCACTTTATTGGATTCTTTGAGAGATAATTTGAATTGGAGTGTGCGCATTGATGCCACAGATGTTGATTCTAATGTGCTGGCAACAGCAGAGTCAGGGGTTTATTTATATGATCATCTGAATGGCATGTCGAAACAGTGTCTGCGTACATGGTTTCAGCGTGGGATGGGCAGCAATGCGGATAAAGTACGTGTCAAGAGCATCGTGCGTAGCATGATTGATTTTCATGAATTGAACTTGGTGGGTAACTGGTCCGTTTCTGATAAAAAAGATGTTATTTTTTGCCGTAATGTAATTATCTATTTTGATAAAAAATTCAAGAAGCGTTTGGTTGATAAATACGCGGATGTTTTGAAAGTAGGTGGCTATCTTTTTATTGGTCATTCTGAATCTCTTTTTAACATTACCGACCGTTTTGAATTGATAGGAAAAACGATTTATAGGAAAGTAAAATAGTGGTTCTTGCATCGAGACTTGACACGAAAAAAATATTACCTGGTTTTGAAAAAATAAATCGCTACTGGGATAAAATAAATAATTGTGTAGCAGTAAAAATTTTACCAGGTGAATATTATGTGACCAACAGTGATGAAATAGTTACAACGGTGTTGGGTTCCTGTATATCGGCTTGTATTTGGGATGAAGGTCGAGGCATTGGAGGGATGAATCATTTTATGTTGCCCTCCAGTGAGAAGGGCGGTTGGGGGGGCAGTGATCTGGTGAGTACTGCAACCCGTTATGGAAATCATGCAATGGAGCAGATGATTAATACCATTTTGAAACACGGTGGTCGTAGAGATCAGCTGTTAGTGAAAATATTTGGTGGTGGGAAAATTATTAGTTCTATGTCCGATGTGGGTAAAAAAAACATAAAATTTGTGGAGCACTACATTAATAAAGAAGACGTGACTCTGTTGGCTGAGGATGTGGGCGGTGATCAAGCTAGAAAAGTGATTTTCTATCCGAAGACAGGCCGCGTCAGAGTGAAACGGTTAAAAAATCTGCACAACAGTACACTGGTGCAGCGGGATGAGCGTTACCAAAATACGATTGTAGATGAGCCGTTTGAAGGCACTGTGGAGCTTTTTTAACAGGATTTTTTTTATGATAGATGTATTGGTGGTAGATGATTCTGCTTTGATTCGGCAACTGTTGAGTGCCATTCTTTCATCTGCGGATGACATTAATGTGATTGCAACAGCGTCTGACCCGTATGTGGCGCGAGATAAAATTAAGCAGTTGAATCCAGATGTGTTGACTTTGGATATTGAGATGCCGCGCATGGATGGGGTTACTTTTTTGGGCAATTTGATGCGTTTGCGACCGATGCCGGTGGTGATGGTGTCAACTCTGACTGATCAGGGTGCGGACATTACCTTACGTGCGCTGGAATTGGGCGCAGTTGATTTTATTGCCAAACCAAAATTGGATGTTGCGCAGATGTTGCCTCATTACGCCGAAGAGATTGTGGCTAAAGTGCGGGCAGCGGCAAACGCCAGTGTGAAACCTTTAGAAAGGTCACCGCCTATTTCAAAAAAGGACGTTGAAAATCGAGTTTTGAAAAGCAATAAAAAAATGAGTCATTTTCGTACCACGGATCGAATCATCGGCATAGGCTCTTCAACGGGCGGTACGGAGGCAATCAAAGATGTCTTGCGTAATCTGTCACCGGACATGCCGGGCATTGTTATTTCTCAACACATTCCTGCGGCGTTCAGTGCGCCGTTTGCTGAGCGCGTTAATGGCATTACCGATCTTTCTGTTATGCAGGCCGTTGATGGGCAGCAGATTTTATCAGGCCATGTTTATATTGCTCCAGGGGATGCCCATCTGTTGGTTCGCAGGGACGGTGCGCGTTATGTGTGTGCGTTGAGTGATGCGCCGGAGGTGAATCGTCATCGTCCCTCTGTGGATGTGATGTTTCGTTCACTGGCGCAAAATGCGGGGAGCAATGCGATTGCGGTGATGTTGACGGGTATGGGAGCTGATGGTGCAAAGGGCATGGGTGAGATGAAAGAGGCGGGCGCACAAACCTTGGCGCAGGATGAAAATTCGAGTGTGGTTTGGGGGATGCCTGGAGAAGCTTATAAACGTGGTTTTGTGGATGAGTTACAGCCACTGCTTGCCATCGGTGAGCGTTTGCGTCAATTAAGTGTTGAGTAGAATGACCCCCTGAGAGGTTGTTCTGACTTCTCTGCTTGTGTTAGTTTCCTTCGACTTTTTTTATTCAGCGGTTTTTAAGCGTTGTTATGATCGAATTTTTTTTCTTGTTGTTGCCTTGTCTGGCCTTGCTGTTGGATTGGTTTTTTGGTGAGCCAAAACGCTGGCATCCGCTGGTGGGGTTTGGTTTTTTAGCGGACAGAGCCGAGGCCTTTTTTAATATTGTGAATGCTTCGAAAGACAGCCAACGCTTGCTTGGTGTGTTGGCTTGGTCGTTGTTGGTTTTACCGTTGCCGCTGTTGCTGTTGTTTTTGCCCGATACTCTTTATGGCGGATTGGTCGAGGTTTTCCTGCTTTATTTGGCCGTTGGGCGACGTTCCTTGGTGGAACACGCTTTGGCGGTGAAAATTGCTCTGGATTGTTCAAGCTTGCAGGCGGGGCGTGAAAAAGTGAGCTGGATGGTGTCGAGGCAGACCGATTCTCTGTCGGAGGGGCAGGTGGTGAAAGCAACCCTTGAGTCGGTGCTGGAGAACGGTAACGATGCGCTGTTTGGTGCGTTGTTTTGCTATTTGGTGGCCGGTGCGCCGGGGGTGGTGCTGTTTCGTTTGGCCAATACCTTGGATGCCATGTGGGGTTATCGTACTCCGCGTCTGCTGCATTTCGGTTGGGCGGCGGCACGTTTGGATGATGTGCTTAATTACCCCAGCGCCCGATTGACGGCTTTGAGTTACGCTTTGTTGGGGCGTACTCGCTGGGCGTTACATTGTTGGAGAACTCAAGCGATGTTGTGCGACAGCCCCAATGGCGGGGTGGTGATGAGTGCTGGTGCGGGCAGTTTGGGGGTTATTTTGGGTGGTGGAGGTTATTATCACGGTCAGTGGCAGGATAAACCCATTTTGGGCTGTGGGCGTGAGCCGCAACGTGATGATATTCTGGCGAGTGTGCGTCTGTTTAATCGAACGACTTTGTTGTGGTTGTTCTGTATGACGCTGCTGATTTTTTTGTTTCAATGGTGAGGAGTTGGGGCGTGCGTTGGTTAAAAAGAGGTCTGTTTTTGGTGTTGTTGTTAACACCGCTCTATCTGTTCCATAAGCCCATTTTAGAGGCGTACGCTGAGTGGTTTATTATAGATAACGCCACTAAAGGAGCCGATGCCATTTTAATTTTGGCCGGTGGAGTAGAAACTCGGCCACCGAAAGCAATTGAGCTTTATCGGCAGGGCTATGCACCTCGTGTTTTATTAACCCAAGAGAAACGCCAAAACAGCCGTTATGCCCACATTGTTAAAAGTGAGCCTGAATTGATGCGCGCCATTTTGCGCTATGAACAGGTGCCAGCGGAATTTTTGCCGACCTTAAATGACGGTGTGACCTCAACCTTCGATGAGGCCTACGATCTGGCCGCGTACGCTAAACAGTACGATTTGCAGCGTATTATTATTGTTACCAGTGATTTTCATACGAGGCGTGCTCTGTTTGCGTTTGAAAAAGTGTTGCGCCAGCAGGGTGTGACGTTGACAGTGGAGATGGCGGCGGCTTCAAATGACGTTTATAACCCTCAAAACTGGTGGGCAACGGAGGCGGGTTTGCGCAGCTATGTAACCGAATTTTTTAAATTTTTGGTTTATTTGGTCAGCAGTCAAAATTTAGTGGGGATAAAAGAAGGTTAGCTTTTTTTGTTCTATTCAAGGTAAGGCAGAAGGAGAGCAAGCGCTTCTTCAACACCGTTGGCCTGCGCTGTGGGTGGCGGTTGTTTCTTCAGTAGGTTGGTTATTTTTTGCTCAAATGTTCCCAGTGTGAACTCGGCGTAACTCATTTTTTCAGCCACACCGTGTTGCTGTAACCAACGTTCCAGATAAAGGGACTCCGGCCATTCGTCACGCTCTAAATAAAGGCAAGGCGTTGCATTACACGCGGCTTCGCTAAAACTGCCGTAACCGGGTTTGCTGATCAGCAGATCCGCCGAAGCGAGTAGGTCGATAAAGCTAAAAGGGCAGGGTTCAACGCTGCTCATATTCGCCTGAGGGTTGAGCCAGTTTTCGGGAACCAGCCAGTGATAATCTGGATTTTTTGGCCACGGCTGTAAATCAAAGCGGCTGTTGATGCCACCCAAACCGACCACGATCAGTTTTTTTTGAGGGCTAATGTTGAGGTGTTGATTGATTTCGATGCGGCGATATTTGCCCAAATTGGTGATGGGGCTGATGTACTGGCTGTGGGTTATGCAGTCCATCGGCATACTGGGTTTGGGTTTTAAAAAATGGGTGCTCTGTTGGTAAGCCTGCACAATCTGCTGGTGGATCTGATCCGCGTTAGAAAAATGGGCGCAGCAGTGCTGATAAATATCAGCCCAGTTTAGAGAGCAGAGGGCAATGCTGGGGATGTTGAGTTGTTTCGCGGCGACGATGGGCAGGTAAGCGACGTTGCTGAGCAGCAGGTCGGGTCGGAGGGTTTTAAAGTGATCAGTGAGTTGGTTTAATTTATTTTGCCACTGCTGGTGAAAGTGTTGATAAGCATGATGGCTTTCGGTAAGGCGAGGTTTAATTTGATCATCCATCAGCAAACCCACATCAAGGGTGATTTTATACTGTTCGAAGGGTGCGTGGATGCGGCGTTTTAGATACTCTGTGGCAATGTCACTGAAAAGGCTGATGCGCAGGTTGGGCAGGTGTTGCTGGAGGGCGTTGAGAATGGGGGCGGTTTGAGCGACGTGGCCGTAACCGTGGGCGGTTAGGGTCACAACGATGTGCGGCGTTGCAGCCATAAGACACCAACTAACGGGCGATGCGGAAACCTTGGCCGAAAGAGGTGTAATTGGTGCGGTGCCAATCACGACTAGCGGAACGCAGATCTTTGAGGTTGTCGCTCCAAGAGCCGCCTCGTGAGAAACGGATACCGCAGTTGCCTTGTATCCACGCTTGGCCTGATTTTGGAGCGCCTTTGTAGGAGCTATGGGAGCAATCTTGCACCCATTCCCAGACGTTGCCGTGCATGTCGTAGAGGCCGAATTTATTCGGGCTGAATTGACCAACGCTGAGGGTTTTTTGTCGATAGACGGCGCTGCTGGGGCATTCGCCCCAACCGCTGTTGCCGTTGAAATTGGCGTCCTCTGCTGAGAGGCAATCACCGTTGTTAAATAGGCTTTTGCTACCAGCACGAGCAGCGTATTCCCACTCTGCTTCTGAAGGTAGACGATAGCCGCCGCGTTTAATACGGTGCTCTTTATTAAGCCATTTCACGAAGGCGTTGGCATCATCCCAACTGACGTTGATAACAGGGCGCTTACCACGACCCCAGCCTTCGTCATTGGGTAAGGGGCGTTTGGTGGCTTGGGCAAATTGATCGTATTGCTCAAAAGTGACTTCGTATTGGCTCATGCGGAAACTGCGTTTGAAGCGCACGTTGTGCAGAGGTTTTTCATCTTGGTCGCCTTTATCGGCGCGGTCGCCCATCTGAAAACGCCCGGCTGGGATTTTTACCATGCTGGGGGTTATTTCGTCTAGATAGAGTTGACGTTCACTTTTTTGTTGGCCTTTTTTACTGTTGGCTGAGCGGTTGCTGTTTGTACGGTTGTTTTCAGAACGGATTTGGCGCTTGACGTAATTGCTTTTGAGTCCTTTTGCAAAGAGTGTGGTGGCCGTTTGGTATTTTTTGACCGCAAGTTCCAGGCTGCCCACGTCGAGCAGAGATGGAATTTCATCCAAATTTTTCTTGGCTTTTTTGATGTCTCTCGGTTCCTTGAGGCCGAAGATTTTTTTCAAACGTAGCCATTTACGCCGAGCTTGGCGCATCTCTTCTCTGCTGTCGCGCAGGTTCATTAACTCGTTGGTGGTACTTTGATAGTTTTCCAATAGAGTGGTATAGATGTTTTCCGCGACGCTAAAATCACCGGTTTTTTTGTTATTGGCTGCGGCTTGATATAGGCGTTCGCTCTCTTTTGCCCACTCTTTATTTTGCAGTTTGCGTCTCTTTAGTTCTCTTTTCCAGTTCAGTCGTTGTTGGGTGATGCGAGATTCCAAAAAGAGCAGGTTGCTGGCCGAAGACATCTTCTTGCCCAATGAATCAATGTCAGTGGAAAGGGTCTCGATGGCTGCTTTGCTGGTTTTACTGTCTTTACCGCTGGTGTTTATTTTGTCCAGCTCAACCAAACGTGGGGTGAGGGTTTGATAGGCGGGTTGGTTGTAGATGTGGGTTTCAACTAAGCTTTGTAAGGATTGTTGTTTGTTTAGTTTCTCTTCAGCAGTGCGGATTTGGGTTTTGAGTTGCTGTTTGGCGCGTTTGCTGTTGGCATCTTTCAGCTGTTTTTGCAGTTTGTTGACGTTGCCTTCACTCTGCTGAATTTCGCTTTCCATCTGCCAGCGTTGCTTTTTTAAGACTTCGGCTTGCTGGTGTAAGCGTCCCAGTGGGGATTGAACTTGTGTAACGTCATTAGCAGAGCTTGATTCTTGGTTTTGCTGTTCATTTTCGTCACTGCCACCGACAAAGAGCAGTGAAATGCCAACGATTGCCACCCCTGCGATCAGTCCGATGATTTCTTTGGAGGGCTTTTTAGGTATTTTGATCTGAAAACGTTGCAGAGAGTGAATCAGAGCATTTTTAAATTCATCAATGGTGCTGTAACGGTCGTTTGGGCGACCCTCCAGAGCTTTGTCGATGACTCGGGTAAAATTTTTGTTAAGGGCGGGGTTGAGATCATGTAACGCTTTGATGCGTCCAGCAGGCACTTCATTGGTGAGCATTTCATAGACAATGACGGCAACGGCGTACTGGTCAACACGGCTGTCAATTTCTCGAATTTCGCTGTCATTGACCCCATCAAGTTGCTCGGGAGCCATGTAACGGACGGAGCCGGTGACGGTGCGGGTTAAGACGCACTGTTGGTCTGAAAAGGTACGAGCAATGCCGAAGTCCATCAATTTGACATCGCCATCACTGCCCAGCCAGATGTTTTCCGGCTTGATGTCGCGGTGGATGATGTTTTTATGCGCGTAGTGCAGCGCATCACAGAGAGGCGAGATCAGCTTTAACACTTCCTCTTCACTGAATTTACTTTTTTCACGCTGTTTTTTGCGCATTAGGCTGCGTAAGTTTTCGCCTTTGAGCAGCTCCATGCACATAAAGAGCAGATCACCGTCTTGCTGCACGTCGTAGACATTGACAATGTTTTGATGGCTTAACTGACTGGAGAGCAGGGCTTCGTTGAAAAAACGTTCTTTGGCATCGTCGTCTAGGCCTGGCAGCAGCACTTTAAGCGCAACTTCTTCATCCCGCACGCTGTCTTTGGCTTGATAAACCTCACCCATGCCGCCTTTATCAATAAAAGCGGTGATGGTGTAACGACCGTGAACCAAACTTTGGCCTATTTGCAAAACTTCGTTTTTGCCACCTGTCGCGGCAACACCGCCAAGCATGGTTTTGTCGATGTCAATATCAGGGGTTGGGTTTTGTGGTAGATCTTTTAGGCCTTGTTTGTGACCTGTTTTTGCGGCACTTTTTGTTGCTGTTGTCGCAGCGGGTTTTTGAGTTGTTGTTTTTGAGCTGGCAGCAACGTAGGTTTTGTTGTCATCTTGATCGAAAAATTGATGTTTTTCTTTGTCGAGCAGCGCTTCTTCCAAGCTTTTCATCAACTCTTGGTCGCGGTCACT
Source organism: Gammaproteobacteria bacterium (assembly GCA_030950195.1). Classification (GTDB taxonomy): domain Bacteria; phylum Pseudomonadota; class Gammaproteobacteria; order JAUZRS01; family JAUZRS01; genus JAUZRS01. Next base: position 26,481 of record JAUZRS010000311.1, read on the forward strand.
TTTAACCATAAAGGTTTTGTTTTCGTCGTCTACTTCTGTTTCTGCTCTGATCTCTTCTAGGCTGGGAATGGCTGATTTTTTGCCGATTTTTTCTGCATCAGAGGCCTTAACCATGATGGTTTCATTCAGTTCAAAATCAAGGTCATCGTCGTCATGTTCGACTTTTATCGCTGTTTCTGGCTTAATTTTTGGGGTTTTTTTGACGTTTTTCTGTGCTTTCGGCGCGATAATAGTTTTGTCGTTGTCGTCTTCTTGTGAGTTTACGTTTGGATTGTTACGTAGGGCGGCCAGAGCGGTGTCCAGACGTTGCATTTTTTGCAGACAGGCTTTGCCAGCGCTGGCAGATTTGGCTTTAGATTGCTCACTTTTGAGCGCATCCCATTTGATTTGATAGGCTTTTTCCGCCGTCTGTAGACTGGCTTCAGTATTGATACCGAGTACGGAGAGGGCTTCTTCTCTATTCACACCTATATTCCTCAAATGCATTGATCAAATCCACTGCGTCTGGATAGTACAGTGAGTTAAGACGGACATAAAGTGCTAATTTGGTGGGTTTTACTTAACTTAGCTGGATTGTTGTTTTTATGATCAGATGGCCTTTCTTTGGGAGATGATTTGTTGCTTTAGGGTCGCTTAGAGGTTGAGACCCAGAGCGATTTTGCCCACAATGGGCGCTTTGATTTTTGCGGAGTCTACTCATGGAACAGCAGCGCAGTTCTATTCACGGTCAGTGGTCGGGGCGCTTGGCCTTTATTTTGGCGGCCACCGGCTCGGCAGTGGGCTTGGGGAACATCTGGAAGTTTCCTTACATTACCGGTGAAAACGGCGGTGGTGCGTTTGTTTTGGTCTACCTGCTCTGCATTGCTCTGGTGGGTCTTCCTATCATGATGGCGGAAGTCATGTTGGGGCGACGTGGGCGACAAAGCCCGATCAATACGATGATGAGTTTGGCTAAGGAGGAGGGCGCGCATCGGTTTTGGAAAGCCCTTGGTTGGATGGGGGTGTTGGCGGGTTTTCTGATCCTCTCTTATTACAGCGTGATCGCCGGTTGGGCGCTCTCTTACGTCTCTTTGAGCTTGGAAGGGGCGTTTGTCTCTGCCAGTGCCGAGGATATTGGTGTGCTGTTTTCGAATTTGATTGCGGATCCACAGCGTCTGATTTTATGGCACAGCCTCTTTATGCTGATGACTATGGTAGTGGTGGCGCGTGGGGTTCGCGGTGGGCTGGAAGTGGCGGTGCGTTATTTGATGCCCGGATTGGGGTTGTTGTTGTTGGTGATGTTGGGTTATGCCATCAGCAGCGGTTATTTTATGCAAGGTTTGGCATTTTTGTTTGATGCTGATTTCAGTAAAATTAATTCCACTTCGATTTTGGTCGCTATGGGGCACGCCTTTTTTACCCTTAGCTTGGGCATGGGGGCGATTATGGTGTACGGCTCCTATCTGCCGAAGGGCATCTCCATTGCCAAAACCAGTGTGTTGGTGGCGCTGGCGGATACGCTGGTGGCGCTGTTGGCGGGTTTGGTGATCTTCCCGCTGGTGTTTGCCAATGGTTTGGAACCTGGGGCGGGGCCAGGGCTGATTTTCCAAACGCTGCCCATTGCTTTTGGGCAGATGAGTGGTGGTCTCTTTTTTGGTAGCCTCTTTTTTGTTTTGCTGGTGTTTGCAGCTTGGAGTTCGGCGATTTCTCTCATTGAACCAGCGGTGGCTTATTTGGTGGAAAATCGTAGCATGAAACGCCTAACAGCAGCGTTGATCTGTGGTGTTGCCACGTGGTTGGTGGGGTTGGCGACGGTGTTCTCTTTCAATATTTGGTCTGACGTTACCCTGTTTGATAAGACGATTTTTGATCTGTTGGATTTTGTTACCTCCAATATCATGTTGCCTTTGGGTGGTTTGATGATCGCTATTTTTGCCGTTTGGGTGATGAAAAAAGAGTCCAGTCGTCAGGAGTTGGGGCTGGGTTCTGTTGGTTTTTCACTCTGGTACTGGGTGACTCGCTTTGTTACACCGGTGGCGGTATTGATTGTTTTTTTGACTTCCATTGGTCTGTTTTAAAGGTTTGTTATGACAACAATTAACCGTTCTGCTCTGGTGCCTTTCAGTGCCGCGCAGATGTACGCTTTGGTGAACGATATTGAAGCCTATCCTGAATTTTTGCCGTGGTGTTCGGGCAGCTGTATTTTGCAGCAGAGTGAGTCTGAAATCGAAGCCACCGTCGAGCTTTCCAAGGGGCAATTGAAGAAGGCGTTTACGACCCGTAATCGACTTTCGAAGAATCGAGAGATTGAGATGGAACTGGTGGAGGGGCCGTTTAAACGCCTGCACGGCTGTTGGCGCTTTGATGAGATTGAATCCTTGGGCTGTAAGATCTCCATGCAGATGGAGTTTGAGTTTTCCAGCCGCATGATGTCGATGTTGGTGGGGCCTGTTTTTAACCAGATTGCCGGTTCTCTGGTGGATGCTTTTTGCAGCCGAGCCAAACAGGTCTACGGTGAGGTGGCGCTGTGATTAAAGTTGAGGTGGCGTATGCGCGGCCAGATGAACAGATTATTTTGCAGTTTGAGATTGAGAAGGGCTCCACTGTCGAGCAGGTGTTGCAGGCCAGTGGTATTTTTGAGCGTTTTCCAGAGATTGATACAGAAAAAGCCAAGGTGGGTATTTTTGGTAAATTATGCAAACGGGATGTGATGCCCAAGGCGGGGGATCGCATTGAGATTTACCGGCCATTGATTGCCGACCCGAAAGCAGTGCGTAAAAAACGCGCCGCCGAGGGTAAGGTAATGAAAAAAGGCGGCGGCGCGGTGAAACCGAAGGCGGATTAGTTAAAGACGGCTCTGATAGTGGTTGTCTATTTTAACCAGTTTGTCTTGTTCAAAGTAGAGAGTTAGCCGTTCAGGTGTTGGGTTGGTGCCACTTTTTTCGACGTAATAAAGGTAGTTCCAACGGTTGGGGTGAAAGCCACGATTTAGAGTCGGAGTGCCGACTAAAAAGGTCACTTGTGACGTGCTCATGCCGACTTTGAGCTGTTCGATCTGCTCGCCGTTGATGATGTTGCCTTGTTGGATATCCAGCTTGTGTGCCAGAGAACAACCGCCGAGAGTGAGTAACAGGATGAAAAGTAGAGAGTGGCGTTGGATCACGGTTAACCTTTATGATGAGAGTGTTCGGGCAACAATAATACCGCACAATCCTAGAGTGAGTCACCCGTAGGGGGAATTTTGGAATCTCAAGATCTAAAAAAGGCAGGTTTGAAAGTCACCTTGCCGCGCATGAAAATTTTGGAAATTTTGGAGCAAAATCGTAAAAAGCATCTGAGTGCAGAGGACATTTATCGTATTTTAATGGTCAGCAATAACGAAATTGGTTTGGCGACTATCTATCGGGTGTTGACCCAGTTTGAGACCGCAGGATTGGTAACGCGGCACCACTTTGAGGGTGGGCAGGCGGTTTTTGAGTTGGATTGTGGAGTGCATCACGATCACATTGTCTGTGTTGATTGCGGCAAAGTGGAAGAGTTTGTCGATGAGATGATCGAGGAGCGCCAAAAACGCATCACCGAAGAGCTGGGTTTTGATCTTCGTGATCACAGCATGATTCTCTATGGTGTCTGTAAGGATCGCGAGGATTGTCTGAAGCGCCGTAATAACTAATTTTTGAGTTTGTTAGGTTGTGATTTTATTACTGGGAGGCACGACGGAAGGGATTCATTTGGCGAAAGTGCTGAGTGGTGCTGGAATAAAGCTGATGTACAGCGTAGCCGGTTTGGTACGCCAACCTTGCTTGTCTGTGCCGGTGATAACGGGCGGGTTCAGCTCGTTTGGGGGTTTGCAGCATTACCTTAAGTCACATAAGATTCGCGCCGTGGTGGATGCCACTCACCCATACGCTGTGAACATCAGTGCCACGGCGCGGCAGGCGGCGACTCAGTTGGGCTTGCCTTATCTGCGTTTTCAGCGACCTGAGTGGCAGCCCAGTGAGCAAGACGATTGGCGCGGTTTTGATCATCTTGATGAGCTGTTTACTGCATTGCAAGGCTATCGACGTATTTTTTTTACCTTGGGTGCGGTGGCAAAAGCGCGTTTGGCAAGCCTCTCACAGGCGCAGCTGTTGCTGCTGCGGCGTGCGGTGGCCGCGCCGCTGGTCTTGGATAATGTACGCAGCTTAACGGCCATCGGGCCGTTTTGTTTTGAGCAGGAGTTGGCCTTGATGCGTGATGAGCGTATTGAGGTTTTGGTGACAAAAAACAGCGGCGGCCAAGCTGGCATAGCAAAATTACAGGCCGCTCGGAGCTTGTCTATTCCCGTCTATGTTTTAAATCGGCCTCGGCATTGTGTCGAGGTTGATGTCTTTGAATCCATTGAAACGTTGTTCGCCGTTTGCGTGCAACGTTTTTTAGTTTAAGGAGTATGGAAAAGTGAGTGAAAGTGAAGCAGCGGTGTTGTTTGTGGGGCATGGATCACGGGATGTGGAAGCGGTGCAGGAGTTTTATCAACTGGCGGAGCAGTTTCAGCGCCGTTTTCCTGCGCGTGTGGTGGAGACGGGCTTTTTGGAGTTTGAACGCCCGATCATTGCCGATGCGGTGAAAAAGCTGGTGGATCAAGGGGTGACAAAAATTCACGCCGTACCAGGGATGTTGATGGTGGGCGCACACGCCAAAAACGACATTCCCAGCGAGCTAAACGCCTTGCAGCAGCAATTTGGGGTCAAGATCGAATACGGTGCAGAGCTGGGGGTCAATGCAAAAATGTTGCAGGCCGCCGAGGCGCGTATTTTGGAGGCGGAGCAGTCGTTCGGTGAGGGTTACGACCGTAAAGAGACCTTGCTGGTGGTGATTGGACGCGGTGCGTCCGATGCTGATGCCAACTCCAATATCAGCAAAATCACTCGCTTTCTGGAAGAGGGTATGGGGTTTGGCTGGGCGGTGACCGGTTACAGCGGTGTGACCTCGCCCTTGGTGCCGGAGTGTCTGCAACGGGCGCACGGGCTGGGCTTTAAGCGGGTGATTGTGTTCCCCTATTTTCTCTTTACTGGGCGCTTGGTGAAACGCATTTATGCGGCGGTGGATGAGTACGCAGCGGCGCACCCTGAGATTGAGGTGGTCAAAGCGCCCTATCTGAACGCCCATGAAAAGGTC
>JAUZRS010000312.1 GCA_030950195.1 Gammaproteobacteria bacterium
GCTGGGCGGGCCCAATTTTCGTGAGCGATGAAAATGCAAAGGAGGTTCTGTTGGGCTGATTTCATTGTGGTAGAGGGCGAGATTGATGCCGCTGGGGGTCAGTCCTGAAAGGGCTTTTTCGACCAGATGGTGAGGGTTTAATAAAGCGACTAAATAATCGTTGTCCAGCTGGGGGTTTTCTGCGCCTGAGTGGTAGAGAATTTTTTGATAGATAAACAAAAGGTTGTTTTGACTGCGTTGCTCTTGCAGGCAAAAAAATCCGAGGTCTGAATTTTTTTGCCGTACCTTCGTTAGCTCCGTTGTTAGCTGTGCCATGACCTCGGGAGTTAACCTAACCTGATCGTTAAGCAGAGGCAGAGCGGTGTCTGTTTGCCGCTTGTTTTGGAGTGTGCTGGGATACCAGATCACCTGTTGCCAGACAGGGTGATCGTGGACAAAATGGGTGCTGAACTGTTGTAAGGGGTTTAACAGAGGTGGTTTAGAGGCCTCTAAAAAGGCACTTACGGCGTGAAACAGCTCTAAGTCACGCATTAATTGGCGTTTGATGGTGGTGATGCGGTCTTTAGCGCCTTTAACAAAACTGTTTTCTTGTGTTTCCAGAACCGTATGACGATTCCACTGCTCCACTTGAACAGCGGTCATTAGGCTCAGGCTGCTGCCAATGAGGAATATAAGCAGGCTTGGTATGTGTCGTCGCAGCCGAGATAGAAGTGGCTTGAGCAAAATGTTCATTTTTTATCTTTTTATCTGCGATTTCTAAAAATAGACTCCGATTTTAACACAATGGCCTGAGCCAATTTTGTTGGTGTGGATATTGTAGTGGCTGTTGCAACAGAAGGGTTTGTTTGCAGCGTGAGTGGTCAAGGGAGCGGGAAGCATGGCGTGGATAAAAAATGTCTCGGTGAAATACAAGATTTGGTTCAGTTTCATTTTGGTGCTGCTCGGCTTGGTGTGGCAAGGGGTCAATTCGGTCAATAGCCTGTCTACGGTGCAGTCCAACATCAATGTGGTGGTGGAGGAGCTGCAACCGACGATGGTGCTTTCGATGCGTTTGGAGTACCAGTTGCAAGCGGCGGTCAGCTCTTTGGCGTTGTACCTACTGAGCAAAGAAAAAATTCATAAAACCGAGTATCAAGATCGTCTGCACGAGCTGGATATGACCCTCAATACGATCAACAGTCTGGCCATTGAGAGCGGTAATCTGCAAGAGCAGCGTTTTTTAGAGGAATTGGGTGAAAGCCTCAAAACCTTTAAGAGTTATAAAGAAGGCATGTTGGCGTTGGCGGAGGACGAAGCCAGTAACATCAGTGCGATGGTGTACGCCAGTGAACACATCAATTCTCGGGTGAAAGAGATCAGCAACGTTCTTAATCAGATGGTGCGCTCTGAAGATGAAGAAGAGGCCAGTGAAGAGCGCAAACAGTTGCTTTTGGATGTCAGCGAATTACGTTACGCTTGGTCGAATGTGGTCAATGAAATCCGTCTGTTTCTGGCTTTTCGTACTCAAATTGCGTTGGATAATTTGACGCTCTACTTACAGCAAGTGGAGAACATGCTCAGTAAAGTGGCGCAATACGGTGATGCGTTGACGTTTGATCAAGTGGACGGTTTGAGTGAGTTGCGACCTATTTTGAAAGATTTTGCTAAACATTGGGCTATTTTGACCGAAATTCACGGCAGTGATCGCTGGCGGCGTGATGCGTATTTGATCAAAACCGAAATTACACCCTTGATCATAAAAATAAAACGCAATTTAAACAGACATTTGGGCAAGCAGCGCCATGCCATGCGTTTGGCCAATCGAGGCGTGAATACCCTCTATCGCAGTGAACGGCGGCACTATATTTTGATTACCTTTATCGCCTTGTTTTTAGTGGCGTTGTTGGCTTGGTGGCTGTCGCGTAACATCACCAAACCCTTGGCCGAAGCGGTTATTTTTACCCAAAAAATTGCGGCGGGTAAGCTGGATAATAAAACCAAATATCATTCTAAAGATGAGATGGGGCAGTTGTTAAGCGCTTTGGCGAAAATGCAGCGCCAGCTCTCTGAGCGCATTCAAAGCGAAGCTAAAATTGCTGCCATCAATGCTCGGGTGAAAACGGCGCTGGACAGCGTCAGCGCCAATGTGATGATGGCCGATGGCAAGAACAATATTATTTACATCAATAACTCTGCACGTCGCATGTTTCAGCAAGCAGAAGAAGAGATTAGGCAGCATCTGCCTGAATTTGATATTGAGTCGGCACTGAGCTTGAATTTAGTCGAACTGTTTCCCGACTCAAACGACTTGCACAGCACGTTAAATGACCTCAAGCAGCAGCAAAAATCCGAGCTGTTATTGGGGCAATGTACTTTGAACTTTATTGCCAACCCGGTTTTTGATGAGCAAGGTAAACGTGTGGGAACGGTGCTTGAGTGGCAAAATCGTACTCTGGAGATCAGTATTGAGAAGGAAATTGAGCAGATCATCTGCGCTGCTCGTCAGGGGGATCTCAGCCAGAGAATTTCAATGCAGGGCAAAGAGGGGTTTTTCAATGCTCTGGGTGGTGGCATCAATCAGTTAAGTGAAGTGATTCACGGGGTGTTTAGTAACATCAATGAAGTGATGGCAAAGATGGCGCAAGGGCAATTGAATAACCGCATGGAAGGTGAATATCAAGGTCTGTTTGCCGAAGTGAAAGAGAACGTCAACCAGACGTTCTGTCGTTTGGAAGAGATGTTATTGCAGATCCAACAGGCCGCCGATGAGATCAATCACTCTTCAAAGCAGATTGCCCAAGGTAACGGAGATCTTTTTTCTCGCACAGAAGAGCAGGCCAGCTCTCTGGAGCAGACGGCCTCCAGTGTCGAGCAGTTGACCAGTACCGTGCGCCAAAATGCAGATAACGCGCAGCAGGCCAACGGTTTGGCCATTGAGGCTTCCAATACCGCTGTGCAAGGCCAACGGGTAATGCTGGATGCGGTCAAAGCGATGCAGATGATCAGCCATTCGAGTAAAAAAATTGCTGAGATTATTGGCGTGATTGATGAAATTTCGTTTCAAACTCAACTGTTGGCACTTAACGCCAGTGTGGAAGCGGCGCGAGCCGGTGAGCAGGGTCGGGGGTTTGCAGTGGTGGCGACGGAGGTGCGTAATTTGGCCGAACGCAGTACGGGGGCAGCCAAAGAGATTAAAACCTTGATTCAAGAGAGTGTGCGTAAGATTGAACTAGGAACACGCTTAGTGAATGATTCAGGCGACTCCTTGGATGAGATCGTGGCGCGGGTTAAAAGCGTCAGTGGCATTATTGGTGAGATTGCTTCTGCCAGCGAAGAGCAGTCGCAAGGCATTAGGCAGGTGAATCAGGCGGTGATGACAATGGATAATTTAACCCAAAAGAACGCCCGTCTGGCAGACAATACGTCACAGAGCAGCGGTTCAATGAACCAACAGGTCAATCAGATGATGACTCAATTGAAATTTTTTGATTTTTCGGCCCGCTAAGCAGCCTCTTCGGCGTTGTGGCCGAAGAGGCTGCGACTCTTAAGAGGGAGAAGCTATTTCATTGGGCGCTGTGACCGGAGGGAGTGATTCGTTGTTATTGGGTGTTGCCTCTTTTGGGGTGGGGGTAAGAGTGGAGGTTGTGTTGCGTTTTTTTGCTTGTGAGCGACAATAGGCTTTGACGCTGGTGCCTTTTTTTGTGGTGTAACTTTCGATCCAACGACAGTTGTTGTCACTGTGGCAGGCTTCGTTAGCCAATCCTTTGCAGGGAGAGTTGGCCTGTGTGATGGGAGTGAAGAGCAGCAAAGTGAGGCTAAAAGAGGAGAGCAGAGGCAGTTTCATGGCGATGTCCTTTGAGGTTTAGACGATGAAGGTCGCCTTATGAACCCCAAAAAATATGCCAAAAGCTCAGCTTCTACGGCTTTATTTCAGTAGTTTAAACAGTCCAAAGGCCGTGCTGATACCGCCGAGCAGAAATAGAATCATCGCCCTGTCGTTGGGCATACCGTTGAAGGTTTGGCTCAGTTGGGAGCCTAATGAATCAGAGGCAGTGAACCCCCACGCCAGCAGAGCCACACCGACGACGAGTAATGCAATCCCCATCTGTTGTTTTTTTAACTTCATCTTCTGCTCTCCTAATTAACGAATGTGTTGAATCATCAAGTTGACCGTGGCGCTTTGGCCAACGGTGACCGGCTGCACTTCGCCAAACAGATCACCCGCTTGGCCGATGGCATTGCCGCTTTTTGAGATGCGTGCGCCAATTTTTACCTGCTTGAAGCTGGAGAGTTTCATCTGTGGCATCATCGCCATCGCATCATTAAGCGTCAGTTGCAGAGGCAGGTCTTTGACTTGTTTACGCACCGCTGCCAACGGCATCGGTGGGCCACGCAACGCTTTGGCGTAGATAAACAAGGCATCTTCTGGAGAGACTCGTGAGGCCAAATCGGGCGACAAGCGGATGCTGACGTTGATTGCATCGGCAGCGACCGCTGCTTGTGTAGCCTCCGTAGCAGTGGGGGTTACAACGGCAGTGGGTGTGATGCCTGGGCGTTGTGCATGACCTTTGATCTGTTTGATCAAGATTTTAACCACCGCTTCTTGGCCAACAGTAACCGATTGCACCTCGGCGTAAAAATCACCGTCTTGGGCGATGGCGTTACCACTCTTTGAGATGCGTGCGCCGACTTTAACTTGAGCAAAATTGGAGAGCTTCATCTGCGGCATCATCGCCATGCTGTCATTTAAGGTGATGCTCAGTGGCAGATCAATGGCTTTTTTGCGTACCGCTGCCAGTGGCATCGGTGGCCCACTCATGGCCTTGGCGTAGATAAAGAGGCTGTCTTCAATGGCCACTTTGGCCGCCAAATTGGGGTCAAGATCAATTTCCAAACGAATGGAGTCTTTGCCCAGCGCGGCTTGAGCAGGGGCTTGAGCAGCACTGGCGATGCTGGGCAGGGTTTTGAAGTTGGTGACGGGCTGCTGCAATTTTTGTTCGGCGCGGTTGATCAAGTCACGCAGTGCTGTTTGCGACTCAGGGTCATCGTCCATATTGGGTTCGAGTCGTTTCCAGTAGTTGAGCGCCGCTGGGTAGTCTTTTTTCTCCTGCATGGCCATGCCAGCCAGCCACAGCCCTTGGGTGTTGTTGGGGTTTAACTCCAAGGCTTGGAAGACTTGTTCGGCGGGTTTGCCGGTCAAACGCCCCCCTTGGGTCATGGCCAGTGCATCGGCGTATTGCACCAAAACTTCGGCATCATTGGGGCCGATTAAGGATAAAAGTTCTTTCCACGCGCCAACGGCATCGTTGTACTGTTTGAGCGCCATGTAGGAGCGCGCCAGCATGTACCAGCCTTGTGGGTTATTGGGTTTGTCAGCCAATTTTTGTTTCAGGCTAACGATCATTTCATCTACGGTGGGCATGGTGCCGCCGTTCTGGGCGACCATGCTGTTGATTTCGCGGTTTGCACCAGCACCGGGGCCGGACATCTCCATCGCATCCAAATCGCCTCGCGTTAGATACAGGCTGATGGCTAAAATGGGCACAACGCTGGCGATGATAATCGCCACAGACTTGCTGCTCTGGATCTCTTTTCTGGTCTGAGGGGCGTGTTCTTTTTCCAGATCATTGGCCAGCTGCTGTTCCAGATCTTTCTGGATTTGCTGGTATTGAACCTCGCTGTGCTGGCCTGCTTGGTATTCAGCATCCAGCTCGTTGAGGCGTTGTTTGGCGATATTGACATTGATTAGATTGAGGTCAGGGTCAATAAATTGTTTAGGACGCAACAGCGTCGGCAACAGTAAAGCAAGCGCGGCCAATAACATGGCAGCGGAAATTATCCAAAACAGAATCATGAGTGTTTATCTTTGTCGGTTAACAGGTCGTGGGCGTGTTGCAGCTCTTCCGTTTGGCTGGCGGTTTCACTGGCCTTGTTGTTTTTGGCTTCTGCTTTTTGGCGACGGACAAAACGTAACAGGGTTGTCAGGCCAAGAGCTAAGATTAAGAAAGGCCCTAGCCAAAGCAACAGGGTGTTGAGCTGAAAAGGCGGTTTGTAGAGCACAAAATCGCCGTAACGCTGCACCATGTAGGCTTTGATCTCGGTTGGGCTTTTGCCTTCGCTGATCATGTCGTAGGTCTGTTGTTTCAGATCCAGCGCCAGTTCTGCATGAGAGTCGGCTAAGGTTTGGTTTTGACAGACCAAACAGCGCAGTTCCGCTGTTAATTGGCGGTAATCTGCCTCAGCCTCAGGGGTTTTAAAGGTTAAGACTTTCATTTCAGCCGAGGCGGAAAACCCCATCAGCAGCAGTGATGTGAGGGTAAAGGCCATCCAAAATTTCATCAGGCGGCTTCTCCTTTCAGTTTTTCGATCAGTGGCAACAGGGTGTCACTGAGTGCTTGTGGTGTTACAGGGCCGATCTGTTTGTAACGTATGATGCCTTTTTTATCAATGACAAAGGTTTCTGGTGCGCCGTAGACACCCCAATCAATGGCCACTCGACCGTCGGCATCGACGGCGTTAGCATAATAAGGATTGCCGAGACGCTGTAACCAGCGCCGTGCTTCGCCGTTGTCGTCTTTGTAGTTCAAACCGACGATGGGCAGCTGATTTTGGCGGCTGAAGCTGACCAGCGTGGGATGTTCTGCACGACAGGAGACACACCAGGTGGCCCAGACATTGAGCAGCCAGACTTGACCCTTCATATCAGCAGGTGAAATGTTCGCTTGGGGGTTATCCAATCGAGGCAGCGAGAACTCCGGTGCCGGTTTGCCAATGAAGGGCGAAGGTACCTCTTTGGGATCGAGGGTTAAACCGATGCCCAAAAAAACCGCCATAACAACAAACACACTCAAGGGTAAAAAATAACGTGACATTAGGCGGCCTCCGTTGCACCGCTGGGCGCAGTGGCGGTTTTACGCCCCATACGATAGCGACGATCCGAAGCGGCTAACAGTCCACCAAAAGCCATAAACAACGCACCCATCCAAATCCAACGAATAAAGGGTTTGTGGTAAAGACGCAAGCTCCACGCACCGCCTCGGTCAAGTTTTTCACCCAAAGCGACATAGAGATCACGGAACAGCCCTTCGTCGATGGCCGCTTCGGTCATGGGCATTTTCTGTACCCGATACTCGCGTTTTTCTGGGTGCAATGTAGCGACTTTTTCACCGCCTTGGAAGACAGTGACCAAGCCTCGTTTGGCGATGTAATTGGGGCCGGGAACTTCATCGACACCTTCGAACTGGAAGTCGTAACCCCCCATAGAGTAGCTTTCACCGATTTCCATGCGAACGTCTTGTTCGCTGCTGTAGGTGCTGGTGAGGGTGATGCCGACGACAAACACGGCGATGCCCAAATGAGCGGTGCTCATGCCCCAAAAACTGCGGGGAATTTGAGCCAATGCGCGCCATTTATCGCTTTTGTGTTCGATGCGGTTCAACACGCCTTGAACGGTGGCCAACGTAACCCACCAAGCCAAAGTCAGACCCAGCATCGCTTCCCAAGTGATGGTGGGCAGGGTAAAGCTGAGACCGATGCCGAGCAGTACACTGGCGATCATCGCCCAGCGTAGCTTGGCAAAGATGCGGCCAAAGCTGTCTTTACGCCAATGAGTCATGGCGCCCATGCCCACCAGAGCTGCCAAAGGCAAGGTCAGAGGGATGAAGACTTTGTTGAAGTAAGGAGGGCCTACGGAAATTTTACCCATACCCAGCGCATCAATGATTAACGGATAGAGAGTACCGAGTAGAATGCTGGCCGCAGCGGCAGTCAATAAGACGTTGTTGAGCAGCAGACCGGTTTCACGGGAGACCACATCAAAACCGACGTTGCTGCGAATTTGCGGCGCGCGCCAGGCGTAAAGCAGCAGGGAACCGCCAATAACAATGATCAAAAAGGCCAGAATAAAGACACCACGCCCTGGATCGGTAGCAAAGGCGTGTACCGAGGTCAATACCCCAGAACGCACTAAGAACGTACCGAGCAGGCTTAAGGAGAAGGCGAAGATCGCTAATAGTACAGTCCAAGCTTTAAAGGCACCGCGTTTCTCGGTGACCGCCAAAGAGTGAACCAGAGCAGTACCCACCAACCACGGCATAAATGATGCATTTTCGACCGGATCCCAGAACCACCAGCCGCCCCAGCCAAGCTCATAATAAGCCCACCAACTGCCCAGCGCGATACCCACGGTCAGGAAGACCCAAGCAAGGTTTGTCCAAGGACGTGACCAGCGAGCCCAAGCGGAATCCAGCCGACCGCCAATCAAGGCAGCAATGGCAAAGGCAAAGGCAACAGAAAAACCCACATAACCGAGATAGAGCATAGGCGGATGAATGGCCAAGCCGGGATCTTGCAGCAGTGGGTTAAGGTCTCGTCCTTCCAGTGGAGCCGGAATCAGACGGTCAAAGGGATTGGAGGTGAAGAGCATAAAGAGGATAAATCCCATACTGATCAGTCCCATCACCGCCAGCACGCGGGCGATGACGATCTCCGGCACACTGCGGCTGAAAAAGGTGATTGCAGCGGTCCAGGTAGCCAAAATTAGCGCCCACAACAGCAATGAACCTTCATGCGCACCCCAAACACCTGAAATCAGGTAGATGGTGGGTAGATGGGTGTTGGAGTTTTGTGCCACGTAGGCCAAGGAGAAATCATGCACCAAAAAGGCGTAGGTGAGAAAACCGTATGAGATCAAGACAAAGAGGGTTTGGGCGAGCGCGGCCGGTTTGGCCAGTGCGATCCAATTTTGATTACCACGAGCGGCACCCAGCAGTGGAAAGACCACTTGGACGATGCTCATGCAGAGGGCAAGGATAAGGGCAAAATGCCCCAGTTCAGCAATCATTAATACATTCCTTCCGGCATAGATGTTTGACCCTCTTTCCATTTACCAGACTTTTTCAGCGCGTCGGCAACTTCGGGAGGCATGTAATTTTCGTCGTGTTTGGCCAGCACTTCAGATGCGGTAAAACGCCCCGTATCGTCGAGCTTGCCTTTGGCAATGATGCCCTGACCTTCGCGGAACAGGTCGGGCAGGATGCCGGCGTAATAAATGGGCAGACTTTTATCGCCATCGGTGACGATGAACTGCACCGTCAGGCTGCCATTCTCGCGGGTGACGCTGCCGGTTTTAACCAAGCCACCTACGCGGAAATTGTGTCCTACGGGTGCTTCGCCAGCGGCCACTTGGGTGGGGCTGAAAAAGAACATCACATTGGATTGAAAGGCGTTCAGCATCAGCATGGTGGTGATGGAGACACCCCCGACCATCAGACCGATGAGCAATAGGCGTTTTTTACGTACGGGGTTCATGTTTCACTCCCTGATCGAGCCACACGGCGAGCGATCTGTTGTTTAATCTGTTGCTGGTCGCGTTTTGCGAAAAGGTAGAGGGCGATCATAACGACCGTCGTCAGACCGTAAGAAGACCAGACGTAAAGGGCGTAACCGCCCATATGAAAAAATTCGCTCACACTCATTTTTTAAACAGCTCCTGTACCCAGCCGGTTTTTTGTTCGCGGCGCAAAATTTCTGTGCGGGTGCGAATCAGCAAAACGTGGGCGAAAAAGACCTTAAACGCGCCTGCCATCAGCAGCAGTGGAATTAACATGCTGATATGGATGGAGGGGGTGTCCATTTTGGTAATGGTGGCCGGTTGATGCAGGGTGTACCACCACTCTACAGAGTAGTGAATGATGGGGATGTTAATTACTCCAACCAGCGCTAAAATTGCACCCGCTCGGGCGGCGGTGCGTGTGTCTTCAATGGCGGCTTGTAAGGCGATAAACCCGAGATAGAGAAACAGCAAAATCAGCTCCGAGGTTAACCGTGCATCCCAGACCCACCAAGTACCCCACATGGGTTTGCCCCAAAAGGAACCGGTGACCAGTGCCAACAGGGTAAAGGCGGCACCAATGGGAGCCGCAGCAGAGGCGACCATGTCGGCCATCTTCATTTTCCAGACCAGGCCAACCCCGCCAGCGAGCGCCATCACCATGTAGATGAACATCGACATCCAAGCCGCAGGCACATGGACAAAAATAATGCGGTAGCTTTCGCCCTGCTGATAATCCGGTGGTGCGCTGAAGCTGTAATAAAGCCCGCTGATCAACAGCAGCAGAAACAGGCCACCTGTCCAGGGCAGGAAGCGACCGGCAATGCGGTAGACGTGTTTGGGTGACCCCAGACGAAAAAACCAAGCAAACATGAATATCCTCTTACAAAACCCATTTTTGGGTGCAATTTTGAGCGTGGTGGCTTAGCGTAGCCTGAACAGAGACCGCAATGTGGTGACGGAGTTCCCATCTCGTTGTTTATCCGTCAAACGTATGTTTTTAGCTGCTAAGACTGATGCGCAGTGCAGCGGCAATGGTCATCGGGGCCAGTGTGATCGACAGCATCAATAAGGCGGCTAAAAATGACAGCTGCGCTTCAATGGAAAGCCCCATCCCAGCAACGCCTACTGCGCTGGCGGCAAAAATCAAAATGGGAATATACAGGGGCAGCACCAAGAGGGAAAGCAAAACGCCGCCGCGCCGTAAGCCGACGGTGAGCGCCGCGCCAATGGCACCGATCAGAGTCAGGGCGGGAGTTCCCAGTGCCAAGGTCATCATCAAGGCTGGAATCGCTTCACTGGAGAGGTTCATTAAAACGGCCAGCAGCGGTGAAAGCAGGATCAACGGCAGGCCGGTGAGCAGCCATTGAGCGCTGACTTTGGCCAGAACCAACACGGAGACCGGATGGGGACTGATGATCAGCTGTTCCAGTGAGCCGTCATCGTAGTCGGAACGAAACAGGTTGTCCAGAGAGAGCATGGCAGCCAGCAGCGCTGCGACCCAGATCACCCCAGGTGCCATTTCACGCAGGGCGTTTGGCTCAGGCCCGACTCCTAAAGGGAAGAGGGTGACGACAATAATAAAAAACAGCAGGGGATTGACCCACTCGCTGCGTCGCCGAGCGGCCAACAGCAAATCTCTGCGTAAAAGCAGCCAAAAAACGGACAACATACTGGTTTCATTCATGGGTTTAGGTGCAATGTTTTGAGTGGGTAGTCACCCAGTTGCAGAGGATGGTGGGTAGTAAAGACCACCATGCCACCGGCTTGAGCGTGTTTGATCAGTTCGGCTTCGATGACGGCGCGACCGCGCACATCCAGTGCGGTCAGAGGTTCGTCTAGAATCCACAGCTTGGTATTGGTTACCAGTAGGCGAGCCAAAGCCACACGGCGGCGCTGACCGGCAGAAAGGGCGCGACAGGGCACGTTATCACGGTTGAGCAAGCCCAGCAGTTGCAGGGCCTGCTGTGGGCTCATATCCGCCCGTGCGTTGGCCAGACTGCGATCCATGCGTAAATTCTCAATCGGAGTCAACTCGCCTTTGAAGCCGTTGTGGTGACCGACGTAGGTGAGTTGGCTGCCAAATTCGGCGCGCATTTTGTGCAGCGGTTTGCCTTGCCAAAGTACGTCGCCTTCGTCGGCCAGCACCAATCCGCAGAGGATGCGCAGCAGAGTGGTTTTGCCGCTGCCGTTTTCGCCATCGATCTGCAAAATGTCGCCGGGAGAGAGGTCAAAGTTGACGTCAGCAAACAGCAGGTGGTCACCGCGATAGCAGGTCAGTTCCACGCCTGATAAATGGTGCTCGGTGGTTGTTGAATTCATAAGGAGCGAGTTTTCCAGCGCTGTGAGGTGAGGGATCTGCCTAGCTAGGCTACCAGCGCGGAATCATAGGCGGAACAGCCGTGAGAACGCAAACGCTGATCGCGGTTTTTATCGAAAAAAGTGCATTTTGTGGTCTGAATGTGACGATGTTTTGTAAGATTGAGGTTACAAAAACAGCCTTAGTGGGCTGAAAAACGTTTATTTAGCAGGAATACATTGAAAAAAATGTGAACTTGGTTGAGAATGCGGCACCTGCTTAAGTAAACAACAAGAAAAAGTGGGTAAATGAGACAAAGATCTCATCTGAAACAGGATAAATGCAAGCTCGTGATCCGATTGATAATGGGTCTAAAAATGAGCATTTTGAGCGTATTTTAGGAGGATATTGTTGTGACTATGAAACCTATGTGGGGATTTTTGCTGCTATTGCCCATTTTACCCAGTTGGCAGTCGTCATCTGCCGTTCAGCAGGCGGCAAATTCAGTTCCTGATGTCGGTTTGCATGAGAGTGTGTTGCGAGAAGGTATAACTTCTTCAGGCAGTACTCTGTTTCGTATTGGTTATGAAAACGCCTTCTGTTGTACCAGTACCGGTTTTACCTACTCTCGGTTATCTCGGTAGTTGATAAGAAAAAACGTTTAAAAAACGGCTTGAGTTGTTTTGCCTGAATTCTGTGAGATGGGCGTTAGATCCATTCACAGAGGCTGAACGCGGCCATCTTATTTGTTTTGATCCTTTTATCAAAATAACAAACTTTTAGCGCGCGTGGAGAAAAAAGTGAACAGTCGTCGTCGAGTGTTGTTTGTCGGCTTGCAGGTGGTGATCGTCTTATGCACCACTGCTTATGCCAGTTACCAGATGCAGGGTCAATCCTCAGGGGAGTCGATCATTGCAGTAGAGCCCATCATTGAGCTTCAGGCTGAAAAAGTGCAACTGCCGGTTTTTCAGACGGTGCCAAAGCTGACCTTAAACGATCTGCAAGGTGAGTCGCGTAGTTTGCAGCAGTGGCAAGGTCAGGTGGTGGTGTTGAATTTTTGGGCCAGTTGGTGCCGTCCCTGTCAAAGCAATGTGCAGCAGTTGGTTCGCCTGCAACAACAGTATGCCGAACAAGGTCTGCAAGTGGTGGGTTTGGGAGTGGGTAATCAGCGTGATTTGAAACAGGCAAAACGACTGTTGGCGATGAATTATCCTGTGTTGGTAATGAATCCAGCGGAGAGTCATCGACTGTTATTGGAGTGGGGCAACGGTGACAACATTGTGCCTTACACGGTAATTATTGATCGCCAAGGGCGTTTTCGTTATCAGCAGAGTGGGGTGATGGATCTGGCCGAGTTTGATCGGCAGTTGCGTCCTCTGTTGTAACACTGTGGTGTTTTAGGCTGAAAATATGCTTGCTGTAACGGTGCGGTGCTGGCCGCGACTTTGCAGGGGTAGGCTTGATGCGTCGTTTTATTCGTCATCCATCAGACATTCCCATTCGTTATTACGCTGAACGAACGGCAGAACCGGTTTGGAATCGTCTGCAAAACGTCAGTTACGGTGGACTTTGCTTTATTGCTCCAAGAGCCGTTCAACTGGGTGCTCGCATTTACTTGGTTATTCCGGTCGATTCACCCGCTTTTGAAGTCCGAGCGGTTGTTGTTTGGTGCGCTGCCATGAAAAACGACATCGATTATCAAATTGGGGTCAGTTTTGAGAATGAGCAGACACATTTTGCTGCCCGCATGGTGGAACAAGTCTGTTACATCGAGGAGTATCGACGCAAGCAGGTAGCAGAGGGGCGCTCACTTAGCAGCGAACAAGCCGCTCAAGAGTGGGTTGAACGTTACGCAGAAGGTTTTCCGTCAGCTGTGAGTGTGTGTGAGCAAGGGGATGACGTTTTCAAACAGACCGAACTTCAATGCCAGTGCCAGAAGAACAGCGATAAACAGCAGTCGTAACAGATCTTGGCCAAGAGTGGCTAAGAAGGTCGGCTTATTGTTTAACAGATAATCCAATTTCTGTTCTAAACGGTTGATCTCGTTGTGAGTGGTGTTGTGTGTCTGCTGGGGTTCTGGTCGGGGCTGAGGAGAGGGGCTGGATTTTTTTTGTTTGGCTGGTTTTTGTTTATTGGGATTGGCGTTAGCCTGTTCACTAGCATCGTTTAGGGCATTTTTTACCGATTGCAGAATGTGGTGTTTTGAGAAGGGTTTTTCAATGTACTCCAGAGTTGCCAGATTGGGTGAAGCATAGGAGAAGAATTTTTTCTGTGTCTCTGCATCTTTGACGGCAGTTAAGGCGAATACTTTGATGGGGTAAGCGTGCTGCTTTAACAGATAATTTAAAAAGGAAAAACCGTCTCTTTCAGGCATGAGAATATCTAAAAATATGAGTTGGATTTTATCTTTTTCCTGTCGCAGAACCTCAATGGCCTCGACCACACTGGGAGTGATAAACACCTCATAGTGGGCATTGCTGAGAATGATTTTCAGTGAGTGTAGAATGGTGAGACTGTCATCCACCACCAAAATGGCCGGTTTTTTGGGTTGGGGCATACCGTTGCTCTACTGGTTAAAAACGGAGGTGCTGAATTCGCTGATCGTTTAAGCATGAGAGTATAGCGGAGTTAGCAGACAGAGTTCTGAGTTGCTGGATTATTCGATTTTTTGTTAGGAGAAAACCGTTATGCCGTTGATGAGCGAAACCTCTCTGCTGGTGCTGATTTTGGTTGTATTGGCCTTGGTGATGATTTTTGCGGGGGTGAAAACCGTCTCGCAAGGCATGGAGTACACCGTTGAACGCTTGGGGAAATACACCCGCACGCTAAAACCAGGTCTGAATTTTTTGATCCCGTTTTTGGATCGTGTCAGCCATGAAATTAATATGAAAGAGCAGGTGTTGGACATTGATCAACAATCGGTGATTTCACTGGACAACGCGGCGGTCATGGCCGATGGCATTGTCTTTTATCAGGTCGTCAGTGCAGCAAAATCAGCTTATGAAATCAGTAATTTAGAGTTGGCGATGCGTAATTTATGCTTGACCAACATTCGTACCGTGTTGGGTTCCATGTCTTTGGATGACATGCTTTCCAATCGTGAAGTGATTAATTCGCAACTGTTGGGGGTGGTGGACGAAGCCACTGATCCGTGGGGTATTAAAGTGACGCGCATTGAAATTAAAGATCTGGAGCCACCGGAAGATCTGGTGGAGGCGATGTCGCGGCAGATGAAAGCGGAACGGCAAAAACGGGCGGAAATTCTAGAGGCAGAAGGCAAACGTCAATCGGAAGTGCTGGCCGCTGAAGGTAAAAAACAGGCGACTATTTTAGAAGCCGAAGGTTTAAAGGAAGCGGCTTTTAGAGAGGCAGAAGCCCGTGAACGACTGGCGAAAGCAGAAGCTACGGCGACCTTGATGCTTTCAGAGGCAGTGAAAAAAGGCGATGAACGGGCTTTGAATTATTTTGTGGCGCAAAAATACATTGAAGCCCTGACCGTGATTGGCAGTGCCGAAAATGAAAAGTTGGTATTGATGCCCTTGGAGGCCGCCAGTGTCATCGGTGCCATTGGTGGCATCAGTGAAGTGGTGAAAAAGATGGGATCAAAAACGTCAGGGGGAACGTAGTGGAGCTTTTTCCTTTGAGCCATTGGAGTTGGTTGATTTTGGCGTTGTTGCTGGTGATAGCCGAGGTCTTTGTGCCGAGCACCTTTTTTCTCTGGATGGGTGTTTCAGCTGGGTTTGTCGCTGCTCTGTTGTGGTTGATACCCGATCTTTTTTGGCAAGCGCAATGGCTTTTGTTTGGCCTCTTTTCTCTGTTGTCGTTGACGTTTTGGTTTCGCTTTGCAAAAGAAGTCCCACTGCAAAGTGATGAGCCGCTGTTAAATCAGCGCGCTCAACAGCAGGTGGGCAAAGTGTTGGTGCTGCAAGAAGCGATTGTTAATCAACGTGGCAAGGCGCGCATCGGTGACAGCGTGTGGCTGGTGGAGGGCGATGATCGTGCCGCCGGTGAGCACGTCACCGTGCGTTCCGTGCAGGGTTCGATCCTCAAAGTGGAATGAGTGTTTAACGCTCTCGATTGAGGTTGATGTTTTTGGCGCGTAGGCCGTGTTCAACAGCCAGCACCGCCGCTTCTACCCGAGAATGAATTTTCAATTTGCGCAAAATGGCTTTGACGTGCAGTTTGACCGTGCCGTCGGAGATGCCTAGATTGCGCGCAATCACTTTATTGCTCTGTCCCTCAGCCAATAGGCCAAGGATCTCTGTTTCCCGTGGGGTGAGTTCATCAAAGGGGCTGCGTTCCAGAGGTGCGGCGGGGATATTACCTTGTACCACTTTGGCCAGCACAGGAGTTAGGGTGGGTGCAACCACGGTTTTGCCGCCCATGATTTCACGCAGTGCTACCACTAGCTCATCCGGTTCCATGTCCTTGAGCAAATAACCCCGTGCACCACTGCGCAGTGCTTCGACTAAATCTCGTTCATCACTGCTGGTGGTGAGCATCACAATCGGCACCTGCAGGCCGCTTTGACGCAGTTGGCGCAACACCCCCAAACCGTCAATCAAGGGCATTCGCATATCCAATAAAACGATGTCGGGGGAGAGTTCTTGAGCTAAACGAATGCCTTCATGACCCTCGCCGACGGAGGCCACTACATCGATGCCCCGTCGTCCCAGTAGGCTCTGTAGACCTTCACGAAACAGGGTGTGATCATCAATGATCAGAATGCGTAAATTCATAGGGGTTCTTTCTGTTGAAGTCGGTTAAGGAGTTGGGGGTGGTTTTATTCGGGTAATCAAAGGTGAGCACAATGCGCGTGCCTTCACTCCGTTCACTTTCGATCTGTAGTTCACCACCAATACGAATGGCGCGATCTTTCATAATGGTCAGGCCTAAATGCTCTCCCTGAGCGTTGGGGCCGGAGGGGGAGTTGATGCCGACGCCATCGTCTTCTACCAAAACCCGAAACTGGCCGTGATTGTTGCCACTGAGAAAAACGCGTACCGCCTTGGCTTGGCTGTGTTTGCGAATGTTGGCCAAGCTCTCTTGTACAATGCGTAACACCTGCATCTCTACCTCGATGGGCAGGTTGATGTTGGGCCACTCTTTTTGTAAAAAAATTGGAATGCTGGAGCTGCCACGAAAACGTTGAATGACCTGCTCGACAGCGGGGATCAGACCCCGTTTGTCCATTGGGGCGCGGAAGTGAGCAATCAACTCGCGCAGCTCGGTGTTGGCTTCGTCGAGGGTGTTTTCGATTCGCTCCAATTCTTGCCAGGTGCTGGCTTCATCTTCTTGATGTAGTGTTTCGTCCAAAACACGAACTTGAAAACGCATGCTGACCAAGGTCTGCGCCAGTGAGTCGTGCAGTTCATTGGCCAAACGGGTGCGCTCTTCCATAATGGAGAGGCGGTTGGCTTCGTCGTCTAAGCGGGCTTTTTCAATCGCCATGCCGAGATGGCGACCGATGCTGATAAAAAGCTCTTTGTAGTCGTCCCAAGCAGCGATGGTTTCGCGGCTGACGAATAAGTTGTAGACCCCTAAGGTGCGATCTCGATATTGCAGCGGCACGGCAATCATACCTAATTTGTTGTCTTCGTCATCGCTAAAAAAAGCGCGTCCAACGATTTTACCGCAGGGCAGGAGGTCGTTTTGCCAGATGTTTTGTTGTTCGTTGTCGTTGGCCACCCGCCCACAGAGGCAACTGTTAGAGGGTACGATTTGCTCACGCTCCTTCATGTCGTCATCCAGCCCCAAGCTGGCCACCAGCCGCATTTCACCCAGATCATTCACCAATCTCACCGCTGCGGCGCGTGCATCAATGGCGTCTTTTAAGGTGTGTAAAAAACGGGTGAGTAGATCATTGATGTCCCGTGAGGCGTTGATACTGGCGGCTACGTCGTAGAGGATCGCCAGTGAACGGGTTTTTTGTGTGGTGTGGGTGGTGTGTCTTTGCAGCTGTTGTTCGGTGTCTTGTGCCAGAGTGTGCAGCATTTCGCCTAAGCTGTTGATGTCTTCAATCAGCTCAGAAAATTCACCGTGTTTGGGTACCGCGATGCGGGCTTTTAAATCTCCTCCACGCATTCTCAGCACCCACTCTCGCAGGTGCAGCAGGGGTTCGATAAAGTCACGCCAGATAATGGAGAAACCGATTGCAACTAAGATTAATCCAAACAGAGACGTGATGGTACGCAGGTTGTCGGCAAAGTCGTTATGGGCTTCGGGCAGGATGAGATTGTAGATGCCAAGCAGGGCTAAAATGACGCACAGACCCAAGGAGATAATGGTAAGGCGGTGATGGGCAAGAAATTCGTAGCGCCGTTGCCAATTGAGGTTGGTATTGGCGCTGGATGCGGTCTCTGTGTTTGGGCTGTTATTGGAATTATTGCGCATGTCAAAAGCCGTGGGTCTGCGCCCAGAGTCAAAAAGGCAGTATAACAGCGAATAATGCCTCTGGGTTTATTCCCAAGTTTAGAGTGTTTCGCGTTAAGTGCAGTCCTCGTCGTCGTCATCCTCGTCCTCATCGTTAACAACGACGGCTTGTTCAGCAAGATCATTGCTGGGAGGGGGCGCTTCGGCAGCAGGGGTGTTGAATAACATGCTGGGGGTGGCTTGAACGCTGTTGATCACGCTCAGGTTCAGTAACAGCAGTGTGATGGCCAACGGTAAGGTGTATTTCATCTCTCTCTCCACATGACCCAAGTTGGGTCAAAGTTGTGTTGTATGCCGGTTCTTTTGGTGAAAGTTAGGCTTAAGAACGCTCTGTGGGGAGTAGGATCTCAGTTGAGTTCGGACAAAAATAGTATTTTTGCCCTTTTATGGCTTTTTTTAGCGGCTTTTGACGGCGTGGATCACAAAACGGCGCTCAAAATAGACCGTAAACTGAGGGTAGTGCCAGCGGGTGATGGGTGGTTTTCCTATCGCTGATTCGATCTGCATCGGCTCGCCAAGTTGTTCGCGCACCGTTTTCATGCTGATGCCACGCTCAGGCATGGTTTCCTCGACGGTGCGGGTGGGAATATCAATAACTTCAGCGGTTAAAATAGGGCTGCTGAGACTCAAGGCAAAGGCCAGTAGGCTGGTATGAAGAGTGGACATAAAGAGACTCCCTTAGGTTTTCTATTTTTATACCTGTGGTGATCGGCACTGGCAACCGTTTTCTCCACTGGAGGCAGGGGTAAGATTGTCCATGTTTGCATCCATTGGGAAAATATAGTCTATATCTTGTGAGGTGGTATCTATAATTGTGAAGGGACAAATTATGAAAGCAGTAGAGAACAGAGGTAGAACGTTGGATGGTGTGGTGAATCCTGGAAAATATGAGCCATTTATGGGCATGGTTGATCGAGCGGCATTTGATGTGGCATGGGAGAAAAACCCCGATTGGATTCTAGCCAATATGGCTCATGCGGCGTATTGCTCCGAGGAAAATATTATAAAAACGATGGAAAAGCTTGGGCTTAATTTTGAATGTTTTTACCAAAGTGAGTTTGGTGGCGACGGCATTAAGCGTGGTAGGGAAGCATTTTTGGTCAGTTGGGATGATAAGGTTATTTTGTCGTTTCGAGGCACAGAAGGAGCTGATCGTTTTTCATTCAATGCAAATAAAATGTTTAGTTTTTTTGTTAAAACGTTTGATATTAAATTACCAAAGAGTGTTGATGTTCCTTTTATACCGACTGATATTTTTGATGATGTTAATTTTTCCCCCGTGGTTTATCAAGATCACGGTGGCGCGCAAGGAAAATCATCGGTTCACGGCGGATTTTTGAAAGCGACCAAGGAGCTGTGGCCAAAAATTAAGATGGATTTGCAGCGTTTAAGAAATTCTGGTGGCAAAGAATTTTTTGTCACTGGTCACAGTTTGGGAGCAGCGATGGCGGTGGTGGCTGCAATGATGGGAGACTTTAATCGAGTGGTGACTTTTGGGGAACCCAGTGTTGGGAATGATTTGGATAACACCATTAATAAGCACTGTCAGCATATTCGTTACGTTAATGGCGACGATCCAGTGACAAAAATTGTGCCTAAATTCATTTTTCAACCTCATGGAGATAAAGTTGAAATTACAGAGGTGTCGGGAGCCGATTGGCGTTTTGATCATTCGATTATTAATTATGCGGCCATTTTAGCGCCAATTGTTAAAAGCTGATGTAACACTTAGGCCTCACAATTGATTGGTAACACAAGCAACCCAAGCAACAGTGAATAAAAGCACCCCCTTTCCAATCGTGATACTTTTGTTATCAATCAGAGACACTCCCGTGATGTTTAGTGCCGATGATGCAGGCTCCACAGTCGATACAACAGAGAGAATGCATCATGAAAACATCACTACACGGTTTGGTTGTTGCAATGGGGCTTGTGCTGTCCACCTCCGCCATGGCCGCCGACATCAGCGTGACCGTTGAGAACTTGAGCCACGGCAATCACTTCACCCCGCTATTAATCGCCGCTCATCCGGCGGCTACACATCTGTTCCAAACGGGCAGCGCCGCTTCGGTCAATTTACAAGCGATGGCCGAAGGGGGTGACATTGCCGGTTTGGTCGCGGACATGGCCGCTGGCTCTGCTGATGTGATTGAAAACCCAGCGATGGGTCTGCTGGCTCCAGCAGCATCCAGCAGTGGCACGTTGATGACTGCTGCGGCCAATACGCACCTCTCTGTGGTGGCGATGATCTTGCCCACAAATGATGGTTTTATTGGCCTCAATGGCATTGAAATTCCCACCACAGCAGGCACCTACGTCTACTACGTCAACGGCTACGATGCGGGAACCGAGGCCAACGATGAGTTGGTCAATGGCGGTGGCGCACCCAATGTATTGGGTATTCCGGCCGATCCGGGTGGAGCCAATGGCAGTGGTGGTACCGGTGTGACCACGACCGAAAGCAATAGGACGGTACACATTCATCGTGGTGTGTTGGGTGATTTTGATCCCGCTGGCGGGGTCAGTGATCTGGACTCCAGTGTGCATCGCTGGTTAAACCCCATTGCCAAAGTGACGCTGACCGTTAATTAATTTTGGAGAGGGATCATGAACATCAAAAAGATCATTACGACCTTAGGTCTCGCCAGTGCCGTTATCGCTTTACCGGCCTGCAACAGCTCAAATAATACGGTGACTCCTACGCCAACACCGCAGATGTACACGGTGACGGTGAGCAATTTGACTCAAAATCAGCCCCTGTCACCCGTTGCGATTATTTTTCACGGCAGCGTGTATCGTGCTTGGATGAGTGCGCAAGCGGCCAGTGTGGTGCTGGAACAGTTGGCTGAAGGCGGCGATAACAGTGCCTTGTTGGCCGATGCTGCTGCTAATGCCGATACAGTGTTGACTCAATCCGGTGCGGGAGTGATTCCTCCCGGTGGGTCTGAGAGTGTCACGGTGACGCTGGATCAAGCCACACAGATGAGTTTGGTGACGATGTTGGTGAACACCAATGATGCGTTTACCGGCCTCAATGGCCTCTCGTTAGCGACCATGAAGGTCGATGATACGCTGAATCGTGCGGTCACGGCCTACGATGCGGGTACCGAGTTGAACGATGAGTTGATGAGCAACATCCCAGGGCCCGCTGCGGGTGGCGAAGGCTTTAATGCAGCGCGCAACGACAGAGTGGATAAGGTCTTGGTACATGCGGGGGTGATCAGCGTTGATGACGGTTTGACCACCTCGGCATTAAACGAATCACATCGGTTTGATAACCCCGTGGCGCGTATTACAATCACCCGCACCCAGTAAGGTAAACAGGTCAGGTTGGAAGCTTCGATGTCCGAAACGAAAAAAATATTAGTGGTGGAGGATAACGCCGATCTGGCCAATTTAATTCAGCTGCACTTGCACGATCTTCATGCAGAGGCGGATATCGCCAAAGACGGTGGTCTGGCAGTGCAGCTTTTTAATCAACAGCACTACGATTTGGTTATTCTTGATCTGATGTTGCCGGTTTTGGATGGCATCAGTGTCTGTAAAAAAATACGCGAAACCTCTTCTACCGTCCCGATTGTGATTTTAACCGCCAAAAACAGCGAATTGGATCGTGTCTTGGGTTTGGAGATTGGCGCTGATGATTATGTGACCAAACCTTTCAGTATTCCCGAATTGATGGCACGGATTAAAGCCCGTTTTCGCAGCATTGATGCCTTTACTGAACATAAAAACAGCGCTGAGCCTATATTGCAGTTTAAGGGGCTGCGTTTAGAACATAAAAAACGCTTGGTTTATGTTGATAACAGAGCCGTCGATTTGACCGTAAAAGAGTTTGAACTGTTGGCTTTTTTTATGCGCTCACCGAATCAAGTCTTCTCTCGAATTCAACTGCTGGATAAAGTCTGGGGTTATCATTACGAAGGTTATGAGCATACGGTCAATACGCACATTAACCGCTTGCGTGCCAAAATTGAAACCGAAGCAGAAAAGCCAAAGTACATCATCACCGTTTGGGGTGTGGGGTATAAATTTTCCAGCGAGACAGATTAAATTATGTGGCACAACCTTTACAATAAACTGGCCATAGGTCTAACTTTAATTCTTCTCTTGGTAGGGTTGTTGTATGTCGGGGTGATTCTCTCCATCAATAAAAACAACAGCCTCTCCACCGATCAGGCGCTGAATCGAGAGCTGGCTAAACATCTGGTGGCAGAGAGAAATTTGGTGGCGGAAAACCGCATTAATCAGACTGCGCTTAAAAAAGCCTTTATGTATTACATGAACATCAATCCGAGCATTGAAATTTATCTGTTGGATCTGCAAGGAAAAATCCTCTCCTACTCTGCTGAGCCGGGGAAAGTGAAGTTAAAACAGATCTCTTTGGCTCCCGTGCATACGTTTTTTGCGGCTAAAACCTTCCCTATTTTGGGTGATGATCCGCGTGCTTATGGCAAACAAAAGGTTTTTTCTGTCACGCCAGTACCCAACAAACAGAAGCCCGAAGGGTATCTGTACGTTATTTTACGGGGTGAGCAATTTGATGCCATTGAGGAAATAGCAAAAAACAAACGTCTGCTGACACTGAGTGTCTGGCTGATTGGGGTCAGTCTTGGCATTGGACTGTTGGTTGGTTTGCTGGGGGTTTATTTTATTACCCGCCGCCTAAAACGACTCTCTGACGCTGCCCAAGAGTTTCATCAAACTAATTTTAGCCAGTCTCTGCTTTTGCCTTTTTCGGGTAACAACGGTGATGAGATTGATCGTTTGACTCAGCATTTTAATCAGATGTCGAAAAAAATTGTTCAGCAATTAAGCACACTGAAAAAACAGGATGAAGCGCGTTGTGAAATGGTGGCGAATATCTCACACGATCTGCGTACGCCGCTGGC
>JAUZRS010000313.1 GCA_030950195.1 Gammaproteobacteria bacterium
GGTTGATCTAAATCACTTTCCAAACCAGGAAAAAACCGTGCAGTTAAAACGTCCATAATTTTTCTCAATCTCGCCACTCTGTGGCATAGGAAACTTAGTTCCTGATCGCGATAGTACACGACCAGTCTGACAATTTTCGGACAACCCGACGACTGTGACTTTATTAACAACACAGGTAACAGCAGGATCTGTGCCTTTCGTGCCCAAGATGTTAGTAGAAGTAATCCTACATATTTCAAACTCAATGACTTAAGGTATTGTTAAGGCATTTAATCGCTATCAGAAAATAGTAAACACGATGGTTTAGAACGAAAAATAGCCACACTAAAAAAAACAAAATAATCATTAAAAACAATCATTTGAAATTCTAAAATGCAGCTATTATCAGCAGAATTAGGTCTTACATCACTAAAACACCAGAAAAGAAAGATAAAGCCCAGAAACGAAACAGATTAAAACCCTTAAGAAAAAGAGGTGGTTAGTATTTAAAGGTCGTATTGCTTAATTTTTTTAATCTGCTAAATGTGATTGTGGTCACATAACCGTGCGATTCTCAGCATACAAAGTACTCAGTGGGTCACACATCGCTTCACCCAAATAGGGCTGCAAGCTCTGCATACGTAAATAAAAACTTTGATCCCAATCATCATCAACCGATAAAGCTGCCTTTACTTCTGTCTCAGGCAAAACAAAACGGTGCGCTTGGTACAGATCCAACAACGTCACCTGACTCAAATCTCGCGCCAAAAGCCACTCACCCATTTCGGTACGATGCACATACTGGGCTTTTTCCAGCAGCCGTAACAGCACCTCTAAATTCTCATGGCTGATCGCTTCACGCTGCAACAAGGTTTTTTCAGAGAGGCTTTCACCTCTCTTTTGTGCCAACCAAAGGTGACCCAAACAGCGATAAGCCAAATGAAAATCAGCATCATAAGGGGCTTTACCATCAGGCGAGGTATGAAAACTGCTGAACGCCTGCGTCACCTCAGCACCAAACAACGCCACCATCCACGATAAATAAATCCAAACCAAAAAAATCGGCACCGAGGCCATAGCACCGTAAATCGCCTCATAAGTAGGAAAATTGGTCACATAAAATGCAAAGCCTTTTTTCGCCACCTCAAACAGCAACGCCGCCACCACCCCACCTGCCAGCGCATGTTTGAACGGCACCCGACAGTGCGGCACGACGCTGTAAATCAAGGTAAAGGCCAGCGCCGAGAGCATAAACGGCACCGTTCTCAACAGACCAAAACCCTTACCCAAATTGGCCGCATCGGAAAACAGCGGCATCGAGACCACATAAGAGCTAAGCGCCAACCCCGCCCCCATCAACATCGGTCCCAAACTCAGCACCGCCCAATAGACCATAAAACTGCCTAAGGTGCTGCGTTTGCGCCGCGTGCGCCAGATGTTATTAAACGCCTTATCAATCGCCGCCATCAACAGCAACGCCGTCATCACCAAACCGATGATGCCCACCGCAGTCAAACTCGATGCCTTTTCAGAAAAGGTCTGCAAATATCCCTGCACCACCTCACCCGAAGAAGGCATAAAATTTTCAAAAACGAAACTCTGCAAACCACCGCTAAACTGTTCAAAGACCGGAAACGCCGCCAACACGGTAAAAATCACCGCCATTAACGGCACCAAAGAGAGCAAAGAAGTGTACGCCAAGGACGAAGCGTACTGCACACAGCGATCTTCGCCAAAACGACAGCCCACAAACGCAATAAACTGCTTGCTCAGGCGCACTTTTTGGCGCCAATCCGCCGCCTGTTTCCAACCGTGAATCACGCTCAAGCCCCTCTTGTGTAGCGTTGCTGAAGGTAAGCAAACACGGTACGAATGCCCATCGCCTCACCGCCTTCAGGCCGCCCAGGCCGAGGGCGGTTGTTCCACGCCATCACATCAAAGTGCAGCCATTCGATTTCATCGGGTACAAAGGCCTGCAAAAAGAGCGCAGCGGTAATCGCCCCACCTTGAGGCACCGTAGCCGAATTAAGCAGATCGGTAATTTTGCTCTCAATAAACCCTCGGTACTCCTGATGCAAAGGCAAACGCCACGCGGGGTCTTGCAACTCAGCAGAGAGACTCATCAACTGCTGGGCAGTATCGTCATTGGTCGCAAAAAAGGCCGCCACCTCCGTTCCCACCGCCACCCGTGCGGCACCGGTTAAGGTGGCAAAATCGAGCAGCAGCTCCGGAGACTCTTCCGCCGCCAAGGCCAAAGCATCACACAACACCAAACGCCCCTCTGCATCGGTGTTATCAATCTCGATACCCAAGCCTTTGCGAGAGGCCAATACATCACCAGGCCGAAACGCATTGCCAGAAATAGCATTCTCTACCGCAGGCACCAACACCCGCAATCTCACCGGCACTTTAGCCGCCATAATCATCGAGGCCAGAGCCAGCACATGCGCGCCACCGCCCATGTCCTTTTTCATCCAGCGCATAAACTGCCCGGGTTTGATGTTCAGTCCACCGCTGTCAAAACAGACCCCTTTGCCCACCAAGGTCACCTTGGGGTGAGACACATCACCCCAATTCAGATCCAACAGACGCGGTTCAAACACACTCGCCCGACCCACGGCATGAATGGCTGGAAAATTATTTTCCAATAACTGCTCACCAATCAGCTCGGAAAATTCAGCGCCAAACTGCCCGGCCAAATCTTGCATCACTTTCGACAGATCAGTAGGCATCATATCTTGGGCTGGGGTATTAACCAGATCCCGACAGAGACAGGTGGCCTCCACCTGCTGCTGCACTGCGGCCAAATCACCCTGCTTCATTAGCAATTTAGACGCATGACGAGTGGCTGATCGGTAACGAGCGAACTGATACGCCCCCAACCCCCAGCTCAAGGCCAACTTTTCTGCCAAAGGCGCATTCACACTAGCCTCTAACGCATAAACCCCCTCAGGCAAAGACAACGACAGTGAACCAAACGCCCAAAAATCAGTATCATCGTTCAAACAGACCAACACCGCTTCCAGCCCACCTTCTGAATCAGACAGCAGAGAAAATTGCCCAGAATGCGGTTCAAAGGCCGAATTAAGCAACCACCGTTGCCGCACTTTCGGCTGTGCCGCCACCCAGCTGTCGTAATCACTGGCAAACACCACATGCAAAGGCACAGTCTGCCCACTGGTTTGACTCAAAAGCACATCAGACATGGAGAATCCTTTTTAATCGGCTCTAAAAATGAAAGCCATTCTAACCCGAGTCATAAAATTCAGGCGAAAAAAAAGACCCTCAACAGAGGGTCTTCTTAGATGAACGTCTTACCTTAAAAGAGGTAAGAGGCGCTGCATCAAACTACAACTTTAACGATTACTCGTCATCGTCATCGTCATCGTCATCGTCATCGTCATCGTCTTCGTCTTCGTCTTCGTCTTCATCTTCATCTTCATCATCATCGTCTTCATCATCATCGCGAAGATCTGTCTCAGCTGGAGCCGTTGCAGTTGGAGCCGTTGCAGTTGGAGCCGTTGCAGTTGGAGCCGGTGCAGTTGGAGCCGGTGCAGTTGGAGCCGTTGCAGTTGGAGCCGGTGCAGTTGGAGCCGTTGCAGTTGGAGCCGTTGCAGTTGGAGCCGGTGCAGTT
>JAUZRS010000314.1 GCA_030950195.1 Gammaproteobacteria bacterium
CCAAATGGCTCGCTGTGGCACAGTGCGTAAGGAGGACAAACAGCCCCATTCCCAAGCACCCATCAGATAAAACAGTCCCAACAGAGCTGCTAAACCAGAGGTTGGCAAAGCAAGCATTGCCCAAACAGAAAGCGAACCTAAAATCGCCCCCGTCAACAAACGTTGTTTCAACATAGAGTGATTACCCGACTTGTTCCCCTGTGCGCCCAAAGCGGCGCTGACGCTGACCGAAAAAGGCCAACGCTTCATCCAATGTATTTTCATCAAAATCCGGCCACAAAGCATCGGTAAAATAAAGCTCCGTGTAAGCCAACTGCCACAACAAATAATTACTGATGCGACGTTCGCCACCGGTACGAATAAACAGATCCGGCTCAGGCAGATCACTCAGATCTACATAAGTCCCAAACAACGCCTCATCCACTTGCGCTGCGTTTACTTTACCTGTCTCCACATCACGACAGAGGCGTTTCGCAGCGTGGGCAATGTCCCAACGGCCACCGTAATTCACTGCAATGTTAAGATACATGCCGCTGTTATTTTCGGTGCGTTTTTCTGCCGCCTCCATCTCTTCCCGTAAGGTGTCATTGAAGGGACTTTTATCACCAATAAAACGCACTCGAACTTTATTTCGATGCAACCGTTTGACCTCGCCACGCAACGTAACCAAAAACAGTTTCATCAACAAACCGACCTCTTCTTCCGGTCTGCGCCAATTTTCACTGCTAAAGGCAAATAGGGTCAACGCCTCAATTTTATTTTTAGAGCACGCCTCAACCGCCCGCCGAGTTGCTTTTACCCCTTCACGATGCCCCAAAGTACGGGGCATAAAGCGTTTTTTTGCCCAACGACCGTTGCCGTCCATAATGACCGCGATGTGACGCGGCAACGCCTGATCCGTCATTTTATCTTCCTCAGAGCTTTTTTGTTAGACCTGCAATTAAACTTCCATTAACTCTTTTTCTTTATTGCCCAACAGCAGCTCAATTTCAGCGATAAAACCATCGGTTAATTTTTGCACTTTCTCCTCTGCGCGACGTTCGTCGTCTTCGGAGATCTCTTTCTCCTTGCAAAGGCTTTTAAAATCACTGTTGGCGTCACGACGAATGTTGCGAATCGCCACCCGACCGCCTTCTGCTTCGTTACGCACCACTTTCACCAGATCACGGCGACGCTCTTCCGTCAGCGGCGGCAGTGGGATGCGGATCACTTGACCCACAGAGTTGGGGTTCAGCCCCAAACTGGAGTTCATAATCGCTTTTTCGATCACCGCCACCATGGGTTTTTCCCACGGGGTAACACTCAAGGTACGCGCGTCTTCCACGGAAATATTCGCCACCTGACTCAAAGGCACATCGGAACCGTAATAATCCACCTGAATCACATCCAGCAGACTGGTCTGTGCTCGGCCGGTGCGAATGCGGCTGAACTCCTGTTTCAGCGCTTCAACACTTTTATTCATGCGTCGTTTTGCATCGTCTTGAATTTCATCAATCATCTTAACTAACCTTGTTCTACCACGGTGCCAATGTCTTCGCCCATCATCAGACGCCACAAGTCACCTTCGTTATTCAAATTAAACACCCGTAACGGCATATTATGCTCACGGCAAAGCACCGTTGCGGTGGTGTCCATCACGCCCAAATTATCACTCAACACCTGATCGTAACTGATGCGTTCATAGCGCTTAGCAGCGGGGTTTTTCATCGGATCAGAGTCATACACGCCATTCACTTTGGTCGCTTTGAGCATCACATCCGCTTTGATCTCAATGGCACGCAGACTGGCGGCGGAATCGGTGGTGAAAAACGGATTTCCGGTACCGGCAGCCAAAATGGTCACCGCGCCTTTTTGCAGATATTCCAAGGCCAAACGCGGCGAGTAATCTTCGCACGCTTGGGCAATAGACAACGCCGACAACACCCGAGCATCCAGACCTTGCTGAATCAGCGCGTCTTTCATCGCCAAGGAGTTCATCACCGTAGCCAACATGCCAATGTGATCGCCGGTAACCCGATCCATACCGCCTTGCGCCAAACCGGCACCGCGAAAAATATTACCGCCACCGATGACCACCGCCACCTGCACCCCTTGCGCTTGCAACTGCTTAATTTCAGTCGCAACACGGGCAAT
>JAUZRS010000315.1 GCA_030950195.1 Gammaproteobacteria bacterium
GTCCGCAGAGAGACCGGCCAAACGCACTTCAACGTACGCCTGCGCGCGCAATTTTCTCAACCAAACTTCCGAGGCCTCTTCCACCTTGCGTTCCAGCAGACGTTGACGTGCTTGACCACGCAAAAACTCATCGGTGTCATCTTGAGTTCGTTTGCCCAACAGCTGCACCACATGCCAACCAAAAGCAGAACGGAACGGTTCGCTCAACTCATCTATGTCTAATTCGCTCAC
This sequence comes from Gammaproteobacteria bacterium, assembly GCA_030950195.1. Lineage (GTDB taxonomy): Bacteria > Pseudomonadota > Gammaproteobacteria > JAUZRS01 > JAUZRS01 > JAUZRS01. The sequence goes on from JAUZRS010000315.1 coordinate 232, forward strand.
CACCTTTTGGAACGCAGGCACCATTACATCAGCACCAAACCAGCCCAAATCACCACCAGCAACGGCACTGCCAGGATCATCGGAAAACCTTTTGGCTAAAGCAGAAAACTTTTCCCCAGACACAATGCGTTTTCGCAGCGATTTCAATTTTTTCAAGGTCGCTTCACTGTCTCGAACCTCCGTCACCCGCAATAAAATGTGACGCGCATGGCTCTGTTTAACGTAGTGACGTTCCTCACCGCGACTCTGTTGCAACAGCAGCAGATGAAATCCGCTGGCACTGCGCAAAGGCCCCAACAGATCGCCCTCTTTGGCCGTTTGCAACGCCTCTACAAATACTTTCGGTAACTGCTCTAATTTGCGCCAGCCCAAATCGCCACCTTCCAGCGCATATTGGCCGTCCGAACTGCGCATCGCCAAAGCGGCAAAATCAGCTCCCGCTCGCACTTTTGTCAACATTCTATCGGCTCTTGCCCGAGCTTTAGCGATCAAGGCCAAATCATCACCTTCGCTGGTGGCAATTAAAATATGGCGCAGTCGATATTCAAAATTGTTTTTCAATACCCGAAGGCGCAGAGAGAGAAAATCATCTAACTCCTGATCGCTGACTTTCGTTTGCATATCTACTTGGCGTTTTTTCAGCTGGGCCAGTAAAACCTCCTCTCGCACCTCTTCACGAAAATCACGATAATCCACCCCTTCCGCCAACAGCGCTTGGCGAAACTGAGACAAGCTCATCTGATTGTTACGCGCAATGCGTTGCAACGTACGGTTCAGCTCACTGTCATCCACCCGCAAACCCAACTCCTTGGCTTTTTGCGCCTGAACTTTGCGTGAAATCAGACGCTCCATAACCTGCTTACGCAGCACCTGCTGATCATCAACGGCTTGCCCTGCCTCTTGCAATTGAGCACGAATGCGCTCTAAACCCCGCTCAAACTCACTGTTCAAAATCACATCGTCATTGACAATCGCAGCTACGCCGTTCAATAACTGCGGAGCGGCCTGCGATGCTGACACCACCAAGCTCAATAACAGCGCGGTAAACATATTTTTATTCATATCAAATCAATACTCAATTGCACGATAACCGATAATACCATCTTCCAGCAGCTTTCTGGGACCCTGCCCCACGGGTGCCAAACCCTTCAATACCAGTTGCGCATAGAGCGCCGTCTGAGTTTGATCGTCCAGAATTCGCCCGTTAACCACATTCAAAAACTCCCTGCCCACCAGCCGCAACAACCAGCAGCAACTCTCGTATTCCAGCCCAGCAAAACTGTCCAGCACCTTCTCCTCTTTGAGAGAATAATTCCAGCGCGCCATCACTCGCCACTGCTTGGAAAGAGGCCAGCGCATGGCCAGATCAACTTGCTCGCTAAGCACTTTTTCCTGCGCTGTTTGAGAAAAAAGATAACGGACGTTGGCAATGTGTTCATTATCGCGCCGATAACGAAACTGGAAATCGACGCGATCGGCATTTCCCGTATCGGCATTAAGTAAAAAGGCCGTATTCACCGACCAGTTTTGGCTAAACCGTCCCTTGGCCTCAGCAATCAAATCAGATTGCGACCTCACATCAACCTCTTGTGTCGGACGCAACGTCACCTCACGATCAGCAAAGTAATAAATTTGTCCCAAACTGCCGCTCATCATTTCTTGACCGTTATCAGAATCAATCAGACGATAAGTCAAGCCAGCCGAGAGCTGATTGGCATCCGCAACTCGATCACCGCCGGTAAAACGGTTGTTACGAAACAGTTGAGCGTAACTAAATCCCAGTTGACTGCTGTCAAACAACGGAATCTCATCCTGAGACGTGAAAGGCGCATTCAAATAATAAAGACGAGGTTCCAACACTTGCAATGGCTCCCCTTTCGAGGCCGGTTCGCGATCAAAATAAAGCCCCGCATCCAACGACAATAACGGTACCGTGCGTTGGATCTGTTGCGCTCCAGCTGACACTCGATTAAGAGCGTATTGTGAATGACGCAGAGAAAGTGATGGGGTAAAAAACCCTGCTGTTTTACGATAAGGCCAACTCACTTTTGAAGTGCTATCAAAACGCAAACCGGTATCGCTATTTTCTCGATCAAAACGCACCAGTTCCACATCCACATCGTACTTCAAACTACCCTGCAACAAGTCAGGGAAACGGCCATCAAAATTCAGCTGCGGCATACGCTGATAAGGTCGTCTGGCAACCACAATGGAGTCATCAAGAGTTTGAAAATTCTGTATTCGACTGCTCAAGATATAGCGATCTGCATGATAAGCAACATCAGCACGCCGTTCCAAATGAGTCACCGTGGCCACGCTCAAACGATTGCCCAAGTCGTTAAAATAACCTTTATCAGAGACCTCGCCAGCATCAATTGAAGTGTGCCAACGACGATCAATCAATGCGTTATGACGCAGACGATAAAAATAACGTTTTTCATTATTCAACTTTTGATCCCGATCCAGATAATCTGCATCCAGATACCAATCACCCCACCGATCAAGGTAGCGCATTTCTGACAAAATCTGCGTCCCCCGCTCACTCATCCACCGGGGAGTCAAAGTTGCATCAGCCTGTGGTTTAATATTCCAATAATAAGGTGCGTTAACCTCCAGACCTCGACTGCTTGAGTTCTCAATCACCGGTGCCAGAAAACCACTTTTACGACTCTCTCCCAATGGAAAACTAAAAAAGGGCGTATAGAGAAAAGGCACGCCTTTAAAACTCAAATAAGCGTGTTTCGCCGTGCCAACCTCCGTATTGGGGTTCAACACCATCTCCTTGGCCACCACCACCCAATCCTCTTGCGACGCCAGACAGGTGGAATA
>JAUZRS010000316.1 GCA_030950195.1 Gammaproteobacteria bacterium
TGGCGGATGCACGGCGGCTTTATCGACGTTTGTTGTCGATGACGAGTGATTCGTTTCAGCGAGCGGAGTTGATTGCTGAGATGGAGGGGGTGTTGCTGTGATTGTTCTCAAAAAGAGAATGTAACGGCGAATAAGAAAAACTGGGTAAATTTCTTTGGATTCTCTTTTATTTATATCACTGGATAAACTGTACCAACAAGATCAAACGGTATTCCGACACGGGCAAATAGCCGATAGGGTTTTTCGTGTCATCTCTGGAGAGGTTCATCTTTACCGTCATGATTATGCTGGTAAGCGTGTGCTTATATTTAGAGCGTATGAGGGTGATTATTTTGCGGAAGCGAGCCTTTATTCCAATGTGTATCACTGTACGGCACTCTGTGTTAAACCATCAATGGTTCAAAGTTACAGTGCCAAAAAATTAGCCGCTTTACTTCAAAGTGATAGCCGTTTTTCTATTTCATGGATAGCTCGACTCTCTTCTGAATTACGAAGACAGCGAGCAACCACTGAGCGTTTGCACCTTAAATCCGCAGTAGATCGAATAGTTCATTATCTGATGACAGAAGGTGAGCCTGTAGGAGAAATAAAGATAAAAGGGACGTTGTCTGAAATTGCTGAAATATTGGGGTTGACCAGAGAGACTTTGTACAGAACCTTGGCAAAAATGGAAAAAGCCAATCAGTTAGAGCGTAGTGGTGATCTGTTGCGACTCACTGATTCCGTATGATTTAGATCATATGTTGGTGTGTCGGTAGTGTATATACTTTTCGTGATATTCATAACCACTAAGGAACGTTCCATGTTTAAAAAAACAGTCATGATATTGTCGATGCTCTCTAGTTTTACGGTTGGTGCAGAGCAAGATACCCGTCTTCATGTTGATTTTCCGCCTATGATGCAAGAGCATATGATGAGCAATATGCGCGATCATTTGGTTACCTTGCAAAGCATCACTCTTCAGCTCTCATTGCAAAACTATGATGCTGCCGCAGAGGCTGCTGAACAGCGTCTGGGCATGTCTTCTTTGGATGATCATGGTGCTGCTCACATGGGAAAAATGATGCCTAAAGAAATGGGGGCTATCGGTACACGAATGCATCGCGCTGCAAGTCGTTTTGCTTTGGTTGCCAAGGATGCAGCCGTAAAAGGTGACTCAAATAAAGTGTTTGCAGCGTTATCAGAGATCATGACGCAATGCGTTGCTTGCCATGCTGCATACAAAATTCATTAAAAGGGTTTTATCTATGAAAACGATGAATCGCTGGATTTTGTGGTTGGTTCTCTGCATGACATCATTCACCTCGTTGGCCACCGATTTAAACGCTCCACCATTAGATCAACGTATAAGTTTGGGCTTAACCGAAGTTGAAAAAGCGAGCTTTTTGAGTGAAATGAGGCAGATGTTGGCAAGCATTCAAGGGATTATCTCTGGTATTGCAAAAGAGGATAGCGGTCAAATCATTAAGTTTGCGCGTTATTCTGGAAATAGAATGGCGCGAGCAACACCTTTGTCGATTAAAGCGAAAACGCCCATGGCATTTAAGGAAATAGGTGCTCCTACACATATGATGTTTGAAGAGTTGGTGGTTCGTGCAGAAACCGATGACATGCAAACATTGACCGAACTTACAGGGCGAATAATGAAGCAGTGTTTGGCGTGTCATGAAATGTTTAAGACGAATTAAATTTTGTTAGTAGCAGATCTCAAGAGGGGGGCTGCTGTTTGGGGTGAACGCTTTGGCGTTGGGGATTGGCGGAGCCTCGGAGCTGTTTCAGCCCTTTTCGTTGATGGTCATTGCAGCTGAAAATTGAGCTACACTCCCATTTCGTGCTAGAATTCGCGCCTTGATTTATCCCCCTTCTCTGTCCAGGATAGCCCCATTCAATGGTCGATTACACGCAAGAGATCTTACCGGTCAATCTCGAAGATGAGATGAAGCAGTCCTATTTGGACTACGCCATGAGCGTCATTATTGGTCGCGCATTGCCCGACGTTCGTGATGGCCTGAAGCCGGTGCATCGGCGCGCACTCTACGCCATGAGCGTTTTGGGCAACGACTGGAACAAAGCCTATAAAAAGTCCGCTCGTGTGGTGGGGGATGTGATTGGTAAGTACCATCCTCACGGTGACTCAGCGGTTTATGACACGATTGTGCGCATGGCTCAGCCGTTTTCACTGCGTTACATGCTGGTGGATGGGCAGGGTAACTTTGGTTCTGTGGACGGTGATGCTCCGGCGGCGATGCGTTACACCGAAGTGCGTATGGCGCGCATTGCTCATGAGTTGATGGCCGACCTTGAGAAAGAGACGGTGGACTTCGTACCCAACTACGACGGCACCGAAAGTGAACCTGCGGTTTTTCCAACCCGTCTGCCGAACTTGTTGATTAACGGCTCCACCGGCATCGCTGTGGGCATGGCGACCAACATTCCGCCGCACAACCTCAATGAAGTGGTTAAGGCCACCATCGCTTTGATCGACGACCCTGAGCTGGACATTGCCGCTTTGATGCAGCACCTACCTGGGCCGGACTTTCCCACTGCGGGCATCATCAACGGTGCGCGCGGCATTCGAGAGGCCTACAACACCGGTCGAGGGCGTATCCATGTGCGCGCCAAGGCGGAGATTGAGACCAATAAAAAAGGCCGTGAGAGCATCATCGTCACCGAATTGCCTTATCAGGTCAACAAAGCCCGTCTGTTGGAAAAAATTGCCGAGTTGGTAAAAGATAAAAAACTGGAGGGTATCTCCGGTTTGCGTGACGAGTCGGACAAAGACGGTATGCGCATGGTGGTGGAGCTGAAACGCGGGGAGATGGCCGAGGTCATTCTCAATAACCTGTATCAGCAGACTCGAATGCAGTCGGTGTTCGGCATCAATATGGTTGCTCTGATCGACGGTGAGCCACGTCTGCTAAATCTGAAACAAATTTTGGATGCCTTTATTCGTCACCGGCGTGAAGTGGTCACCCGCCGGACGCTCTTTGAGCTGCGCAAAGCCCGTGAACGCACCCATGTTCTGGAGGGGCTGGCCATCGCCTTGGCCAACATTGATCCGATCATTAAAGTCATCAAAGACGCGCCGAATCCCGCTACGGCCAAAGAGCGTCTTTTGGCGACCCACTGGCCGCTCGGGCTGGTGGCGGATATGTTGCAGCGTTCTGGTGCTGATGCGTCACGGCCTGAACATCTGGCGGCGGAATTTGGTCTGCAAGAGAACGCCGAATACCGTCTTTCGCCCGTGCAAGTGCAGGCTATTTTGGATCTGCGTCTGCATCGTTTGACGGGGCTAGAACAGAATAAGATCCTGCAAGAGTACAACGAACTGCTGGAAAAAATTGCCGATCTGCTGGACATCTTACGCAATCCTGAGCGTTTGATGCAGGTGATTCGGGACGAACTGGAACAGGTGTTAGAGCAGTTTGGTGATGAACGTCGCACCCAGATCTTGATTAACCATTCCGATCTGACGGTGGAAGACCTGATCTCTGAAGAGGATGTGGTGGTGACCCTCTCTCATGCCGGTTACGCCAAAGCGCAACCGCTGTCCGATTACGCCACCCAGCATCGAGGCGGGCGTGGCAAGTCGGCCACACGGATGAAAGACGAAGATTTTATCGACAAGCTCTTTATCGCCAGCACCCACGACACCATGCTCTGCTTCTCCAGCTTGGGCAAAGTCTACTGGAAAAAAGTTTACGAATTGCCGCTGGCCAGTCGCGGCTCTCGTGGTCGTCCCATCGTCAATCTGCTGCCGCTGGAGAAGGAAGAGCGGATTAACGCCATTTTGGCGGTGCGCGAGTTCTCCGAGGATCAGTTTATCTTTATGGCCACCCGTAAGGGCGTGGTGAAAAAGACCCCGCTGTCGCACTTCTCGCGGCCACGCAGCAACGGCATTATCGCCCTTGATCTGCGTGAGGGCGATCAGCTGATTGGGGTTGATCTCACCGATGGCGAAAAGGATGTGATGTTGTTCTCCAGCGGTGGCAAAGCGATTCGTTTTAAAGAGGAAGCGGTACGTGCCATGGGTCGTACAGCGGCGGGTGTGCGTGGCATTCGTCTTGGCGAAGAGCAGCAGGTGATCTCCTTGATTGTGGTTAATGAAGGTGAAATTCTGACCGTGACTGAAAACGGTTACGGTAAACGCAGCCCAGTGGATGAGTACCGCTTGATCGGTCGCGGTGGGCAAGGGGTGGTTTCGATTCAGACCTCTGAGCGTAACGGCGCGGTGGTGGGGGCGATTCAGGTGCTGGAGGAGGATGAGATCATGCTGATCTCCGATCACGGCACTTTGGTGCGCACGGGCATCAACGAAGTGCGCAGCATGGGGCGCAATACCCAAGGGGTGCGCTTAATTCGACTCTCTAAAGGTGAGCTGCTAGCCGAGGTTGAGCGAGTGGTAAAAGAAGAGGGTGAGGAGACAGAGGAAAATGCAGATGCCAAACAGGCGGGTTCTGCTCTTGATTCTGATTCGTCTGATGTTACAGAAATACCGTCGTAATACCGGTCATTCCCGCGTGTCAGCGGGAAGCCATTATTCACTACGCATTCTTTGATCTTCTGAGGACACCTTTGTTATGTCACGACTGTTTAATTTTAGTGCCGGACCGGCCGCGTTGCCCACTGAAGTACTGCAACAGGCGCGAGATGAGATGTTGGACTGGCACGGCAGCGGCATGTCTGTGATGGAGATGAGTCATCGCGGTGAGGCTTACACCGCCATCGCTGAGCAGGCGGAGGCGGATCTACGCGAGTTGTTGGCGATTCCAGATAACTACAAAGTGTTGTTTCTGCAAGGCGGTGCATCGAGTCAGTTTTCTATGCTGCCGATGAATCTTCTGCGGGGCAAAGGCAAAGCGGATTACTTCAATACGGGGCAGTGGTCGAAAAAAGCGATCAAAGAGGCGAGCCGTTATTGCAAGGTTAACCTTGTGGCCTCCAGCGAAGCGGAAAATTTTTGCACTATTCCTGAGGCGGCTGACTGGCATTTTAGTGACGACGCGGCCTTTATTCATTACACCCCGAATGAAACCATCGGTGGGCTGGAGTTTGATTGCGTTCCTAGTAACGGTGAGGTGCCGGTGGTGGCGGACATGTCTTCCACCATTTTATCGCGTCCCATTGATGTCAGCCGTTTTGGTGCAATTTACGCGGGAGCGCAGAAAAACATCGGCCCTGCGGGTTTGACGATTGTCATTGTGCGTGATGATCTGATCGGCCAGACCATCGCCGGTACGCCGAGCATGTTTGATTATAAAAAACAGGCTGACAACGGTTCCATGCTCAATACACCCGCCACCTACGGCTGGTATTTGGCCGGTTTGGTTTTCAAGTGGCTGAAAAAACAGGGCGGCTTGGCGGCGATGGCGGAAGTTAACGAACGCAAAGCGGCCAAGCTCTACGCTGCGATTGATAACTCCTCGTTTTACACCAATCCGGTGGTGCCTAAATACCGCTCTTGGATGAACGTGCCTTTCAGCTTGGCCAATACGGATCTGGACGCTGAGTTTTTGCGCGGTGCAGCAGAGGTGGGTTTGCTTACCCTTAAAGGCCATCGCACGGTGGGCGGAATGCGCGCCAGCATTTACAACGCCATGCCCGAAGCGGGGGTGGATGCGCTGGTGGCGTACATGGCTGATTTTGAAGCGCGCAAGGCCTAACTTTGTGTACTGGGCAGCTTTGATGAAAAATGGAACAGTGGCATGAGTGAAGAGAAAAGCCTAGTGCAGTTACGCGATGAAATCGACGGCATTGACCGTCAGATTCACACCTTGCTGAATCGGCGCGCCGAGTGCGCTCAGCAGGTGGCGCTGGTGAAACGGCGTAGCGATGCGGCGGCGGTTTTTTATCGTCCTGAACGCGAAGCACAGGTGCTGCGCGCGGTGGCACAGCGCAATTCAGGACCACTGCCCGACGCGAGTGTGGCGCGTCTGTTTCGGGAGATCATGTCCGCCTGTTTGGCGCTGGAACAGCCGATGACCGTGGCCTATTTAGGCCCGGAAGGCACCTTTACCCAAGCGGCGGTGATCAAGCAGTTTGGTCATGCGGTGGCGACCCAACCCCTTGCGGCGATCAACGAGGTGTTTCATGAGGTGGAGTCGGGGCGCGCCGCCTACGGTTTGGTGCCGGTGGAAAACTCCATCGGGGGCATGGTGACGCACACCTTGGATCTGTTTGTGAATTCGACCTTGAGCGTCTGCGGTGAGGTGGTGATTCGCATTCATCAGCAACTGTTGAGCAAAGTCGAGCAGCTCTCCGAGATCAAACGGGTTTACTCCCATCAACAATCGTTGATGCAGTGCCGTGATTGGTTGCAGCAAAATTTGCCTGAAGTCGAACGCATCGAGGTCAGCAGCAACGCCGAGGCGGCGAAGCTGGCTGCCGCTGAGCAGGGCAGCGCGGCGATTGCCAGTGAGAGTGCCGCTGAGTTGTATCAACTGCCGATTTTAGTCGCTAATATCGAAGACAACGCCGACAACACCACCCGTTTTCTGGTCATCGGTGAAGATCAGGTGGCGGCCAGTGGCAAGGATAAAACCTCCTTGCTGGTCTCTACTGCCAACCGTCCTGGGGCGCTGTTTGAGCTGTTGCAACCTTTGGCGGAAGCGGGCTTGAGCTTGAGCCGGATTGAGTCTCGCCCCAGCGGCGAGGGTTTATGGAAGTATCTGTTTTTTATTGATCTGGAAGGGCACGCTGACGATGAAGAGGTCAAGTCGGCCTTGGCGCATCTGCAAGAGCAGGCGGCGCTGTTTCGTCTTTTGGGCAGCTACCCACAAGCGGTGTTGTAGATGAAGATGGAAACCGTGGTCTGTGATGGGGTGGCGCACTTGACCCCCTACCTGCCAGGCAAGCCGATTGAGACCTTGCAGCGTGAGTTGGGTCTGACAGAGATCATTAAACTGGCCTCGAATGAAAATCCGCTGGGAGCCTCGCCATTGGCACAAAAGGCTCTCACAACGGCGCTGACGGAGCTGCATCGTTACCCTGATGGCTCGGGGTTTTTGCTGCGCCAAGCGTTGGCGGATAAATTCAACCTACAGGCGGGACAGATCACGTTGGGCAATGGCTCCAACGATGTTTTGGATCTGATTGCGCGTACCTTTTTGACCTCGGGTTGTAACGCGGTTTTTTCTGAGCAGGCCTTTGCTATTTATCCCATCGTCACTCAAGCGGTGGGAGCACAGGCGCGGGTGGCGAAAGCCTATCCTGCTGATCACGCCATGCCTTACGGTCACGATCTCGATGCGCTGCTGGCGCAGGTGAACGAAAAAACGCGGCTGATTTTTATCGCCAACCCAAACAATCCCACCGGCACGTGGTTTGAACGCCTCGCGTTGCTCGACTTTTTGCAGGCCGTGCCGGAGCAGGTCGTGGTGGTGTTGGATGAGGCCTACACAGAGTACGTTGAGGATGCCAATTTTCCCGATGGTTTGGCGCTGTTGGCGCAGTTTCCTAACCTGATCGTGAGCCGAACCTTTTCTAAAATTTACGGCTTGGCCGGTTTACGCTGCGGTTATGCCGCCTCTTCAGCGGAAATCGCCGATTATTTGAACCGAATTCGCCAGCCTTTTAATGTCAACAGTTTGGCTTTGGCCGCCGCGACAGCGGCGTTGGGTGATGACGATTTTGTCCAGCGCAGTGCGGAGCATAATCGCCTTGGTTTGAAGCAGTTGAGAGACGGCGTGAGGGCGTTGGCGTTGAGCGGTCTGCCGTCGGTGGCCAACTTTATCACTGTGGATCTGAATCAAGCGGCGCAGCCGGTGTTTGCTGCGTTGTTGAAAAAGGGCGTGATCGTTAGGCCAGTGGCTAATTACGGTTTGCCCAATCATCTGCGCATCAGTGTGGGTTTGCCGGAAGAGAACCGGCGTTGTTTGACCGCTCTGGCTGAGGTTTTGGCGTGAAACGCATTGCCATTGTGGGTGTGGGTCTGATCGGCGGTTCCTTTGCGTTGGCCTTGAAGGCCAATGGCTTTAAGGGCGAAATTGTCGGTGCGGGGCGCAGCGCCACTCGGTTGCAGGTCGCGCAGGATCTGGGTGTGATCGACCGTTTTGAGACCGATCTGGCCGAGGCGGTGCGGGGCTGTGAGTTGGTGCTGTTGGCCGTGCCGATGGGGGCGATGCGCAGCACCTTGTTGGCGCTGCGGTCGGGGTTGAGCGATGAGACGATTATTACCGATGCGGGCAGCGTGAAAGGCAGTTTTGTTGCCGATGTGCGTTCGGTGCTGGCAAATTGCGCACGGGTGGTGCCTGGTCATCCCATTGCGGGTACGGAAAACAGCGGCGTGGAGGCGGCCTTTGCCACGTTGTATCAAGGCCGCCGAGTGATTTTAACCCCCCTCAAAGAGAGCGAATCGAGCGCGGTGACGGCGGTGCAGGCGCTCTGGCAACAGACCGGCGCGCAGGTGGAGTGTCTCGCCGTTGAGCATCACGACCGTGTGTTGGCCGCCACCAGCCATCTGCCCCATCTGCTGGCGTTTTCGCTGGTGGACACCTTGACCGAGCTGCAAGAGCGCGAGGAGATTTTCCGTTACGCTGCCGGTGGTTTCCGGGATTTTAGCCGCATCGCTTCCAGCGATCCGCGCATGTGGCGCGACATCTCTTTGGCCAATCAGGAGGCTCTGTTGGCGGTGTTGGGTCATTTTCAGGCGAACCTTTCTCAATTGGCTGAGTCGATTCGCCAGCGCGACGGCGAGGCCATCGAGCAACGCTTTCAACGCGCCAAACTCAGTCGAGACGGTTTTTGCTGAGGTACTGTATTTATTGTAGGGGCGGATTCCATATCCGCCCTTGATGGAATATCAGCAAAGGTTAGCAGGGCAGATATGGAATCTGCCCCTACGGGTCGGTCGGTAGCACAGATCATAAATTAATGTTCGTGGGTGGTGCAGATGCGCCACCCCTTTTTTTATCTGCACTTTTTAATAAAGGTCCAAAGCTATGTCTGGATCAAAATTGCGTTATCAGCTTCAAGCGGGCGGTAAACTCTGTGGGGAGTTGCGTGTGCCTGGGGATAAATCCATTTCGCACCGTTCGATTATGCTGGGTTCTCTGGCCAACGGTACGACGCGCATCACGGGGTTTTTGCAGGGCGAAGACAGCCTGAATACCTTGCGTGTGTTTCAGGCCATGGGGGTCGAGATCGACGGCCCGACGCAGAGCGGTGAGGTGGTGATTGAGGGCGTGGGTCTGCACGGCCTCAAAGCGCCGACGGGGGTGCTTAATGTGGGCAACTCCGGTACCTCGATGCGCCTGTTGTCGGGACTGTTGGCGGCACAGAAATTTGATTGCGAACTGGTGGGGGATGATTCGCTCAGCAAACGTCCGATGCGGCGGGTGATCGAGCCACTAACACAGATGGGGGCGCAGATTGAGAGCGCTGAAAAAGGCACGCCGCCGCTGAAGATTCACGGTGGGGCGCGTTTGAAAGGCATTGAATACGAAATGCCGATGGCCAGCGCGCAGGTGAAATCGTGCCTGCTGCTGGCGGGGCTGTACGCCGAAGGTGAAACGGCGGTGTTGGAACCTGCGCCGACCCGTGACCACAGCGAACGCATGTTGCGTGGTTTTGGTTATGAGGTAACGGTGGAGGGTAACCGTGCCCGTTTGTGCGGCGGCGGTGAGCTGATCGCCACGGAGATCGACGTGCCTGCGGACATCTCTTCGGCGGCGTTTTTCTTGGTCGCGGCCAGCATTGCCGAAGGCTCGGATCTGACTCTGCGCCATGTGGGGGTGAACCCGACTCGCACCGGCATTATTGATATTCTCAGACTGATGGGGGCGAACATTCAGCTGCAAAATGAGCGGTTGGTGGGCGGCGAGCAGGTGGCGGATCTGCGTGTGCGCAGTGCGCCGTTGCAGGGCATTGATATTCCCCGTGAATTGGTGCCGCTGGCGATTGATGAGTTTCCGGTGCTGTTTGTCGCTGCCGCTTGTGCCAACGGGCGCACGGTGTTGACCGGAGCGGAAGAGCTGCGGGTGAAAGAGAGCGACCGCATTCAGGTGATGGCCGATGGGTTGCACATTTTGGGCATTGATGCGCTGCCGACCAACGACGGCATGATCATCGAGGGTGGGCGTTTGACCTCGGGTACGGTGGATTCTGCCGGTGATCATCGTATTGCGATGGCCTTTGCGGTGGCTTCTTTGCGTTCGCAAGGCTCGATTAGGATTGATGATTGTGACAATGTGAACACGTCGTTTCCTGATTTTGTTGCTCTGGCGGGACGTGTGGGTCTCTATGTGCGGGAGAGCAAAGTATGAGCATTCCAGTGATTACCATTGATGGCCCGAGTGGTTCGGGTAAGGGCAGCATTGCTCAGCGAGTGGCCACGGCGTTGGGTTTTCATCTGTTGGACAGCGGGGCGTTGTATCGCCTCACGGCGTTGGCGGCGAGTAAAAAAGGCGTTTCGATGCAGGCGGAAGCCGAGTTGGCGACGCTGGCCGCCGAGCTGGAGGTGGAGTTTGTCGCTCAGGCGGAGGGTGAGGCGCAGGTGCTGCTGGCGGGTGAAGAGGTCAGCTTGGCGATTCGTGAAGAGCAGTGCGGCATGAACGCCTCTAAAATTGCGGCCTTGCCGCAGGTGCGGGCGGCGTTGTTGCAGCGCCAACGTAATTTTTGCCAAGCGCCCGGGCTGGTGGCCGATGGCCGTGATATGGGCAGCGTGGTGTTTCCTCAGGCGGTTGTGAAGGTGTTTTTGACCGCATCGGCACGGGAACGCGCCAATCGGCGTTTTTTACAGTTGAAAGCCCGAGGCGTTGAGGTCAGTTTGCGCGCTCTGATTAAAGACATCGAAGAGCGCGACGCACGGGACATCAACCGCAGCGTCGCGCCTCTGCGACCCGCTGATGATGCGGTGTTGCTTGATTCCACCGCCATGTCCATTGAGGCGGTGGAGACCAAAGTCTTGTCGCTGTTGCCTGAATTTTAAAAACAGCGGTGTTGCGTAAAAACAGATGATTTTGTAGAGCCAAGGCCTGCCTTGGCTCTACGGGGTCTCCGCGTAGATGGGGTTTTCTGCCCACCCTACGCGGAGATTTCTGACCCTGTGCTGTTTTTCCAGTTGAAGGCGGGGGGGATTGATGTTATTTTGCGCGGCTTGGTGAACATCCCCGTTGTCATTGCCGGTCTGCTTTCCAAATCGCAACGAAAGGGTCGGAGTACCGGTTTCGTTATTTTTCATAACCGTACGGCTTGATAAGGATGTTGTGCAAGTCTGTATTGCTCGTTTAACTCAAGGTTACTATCTAAATGTCTGAATGTTTTGCGGATCTCTTCGAAGAAAGCTTAGCCACAACCCAAATGAAACCGGGTTCCATCCTCATGGGCACCGTGGTCGAAATCAATCAAGATTTTGTCATGGTCAGTGCAGGTCTGAAATCAGAGGGTGTGATTCCTCTGAACCAATTCTTCAATGAAAAAGGTGAATTGGAAGTTGCTGTTGGTGATGAAGTGGAAGTGGCGCTGGATTCCGTCGAAGACGGTTTTGGTGAAACTCGCCTCTCGCGTGAAAAAGCCAAACGTGCGCGTGCTTGGACGGTGCTGGAAGAGGCGCAAGAGTCTGACGAAATCATCAAAGGCATGATCACCGGCAAAGTCAAAGGCGGCTTCACCGTTGAGATCAATGACATTCGTGCGTTCTTGCCTGGTTCCTTGGTCGATGTGCGCCCCGTGCGCGACACCGCGTACTTGGAAGGCAAAGAGCTGGACTTTAAAGTCATCAAATTGGATCGTCGTCGCAACAACGTGGTGGTTTCACGTCGTGCGGTGGTGGAATCTGAATTCAGCCAAGAGCGTGAAGAGCTGCTGAAAAACTTGCAAGAAGGTCAAGACGTTAAAGGCATCGTCAAGAACCTCACCGATTACGGTGCGTTCTTGGATCTGGGCGGCATCGACGGTCTGTTGCACATCACCGACATGGCTTGGAAACGGGTCAAACATCCTTCCGAAGTGGTTGAAGTCGGTGACGAAGTCAATGTGAAAGTGCTCAAGTTCGACCGCGAGCGCAACCGTGTTTCCCTTGGCCTGAAACAGTTGGGCGAAGATCCTTGGGTCGAAATCAGCCGTCGTTACCCTGTGGGCAGCCGCCTGTTCGGTAAAGTCACCAACATCGCCGATTACGGCTGTTTTGTTGAGATCGAAGAGGGTGTTGAAGGTTTGGTTCACGTTTCCGAAATGGATTGGACTAACCGCAACGTCAATCCTTCTAAGGTTGTGCAGTTGGGTGATGAGTCTGAAGTGGTCATTCTGGACATCGACGAAGAGCGTCGTCGCATCTCCTTGGGGATGAAGCAGTGTCAGTCCAACCCTTGGGACGATTTTGCAGTGAACAACAGCAAAGGCGACCGTGTTGCTGGTAAGATCAAATCCATCACCGACTTTGGTATCTTCATCGGTCTGGAAGGCGGCATCGACGGCTTGATCCATCTCTCTGATCTTTCTTGGAGCGAAACCGGCGAAGAAGCCGTACACAACTTCAAGAAAGGCGACGAGATCGAAGCGGTTGTGTTGTCCGTTGATCCTGAGCGTGAGCGCATCTCCTGGGGTGTCAAACAGCTGGACAAAGACCCCTTCGCCAACTTCGTGGCCGATAACCCCAAACGCAGCATTGTGACCGGTAAGGTTCTTTCTGTTGATGCGAAGGGTGCGATCATTGATCTGGGCGACGGCGTGGAAGGCATGTTGCGTTCTACTGAACTCTCTCGTGACCGTGTTGAAGATGCGCGCAGCATTTTGAACGAAGGTGACGACGTGGAAGCCAAGTTCATCGGCATCGACCGCAAAAACCGCGTTATCAGCCTCTCTATCAAAGCGAAAGAGAGCGACGAAGAAGCGGAAGTGTTGCAGGATTACAGCAACACCGCTCCTGCGGGCAGCACCACTTTGGGCGACATTCTCAAAGAGCAGATGAGCAAGAAATAAACCTCTGCTCAACAGTGAGAGGCAGATATCGCCTCTCATCTGATTTTATAGGGTTAAGCAGTTGTTTCTATTAACCTTATCAACGAAAGCCGCCCTTGTTTAAGGGCGGCTTTCGTTGTATGGTTTGTCGTGCCGTTTATGATTTTTAGGAAAAAAGCATGACGAAGTCTGAATTGATCGAAATACTCTCTAGAAAACAGAGCCATCTGGCACAAAAGGACGTTGAGCTGGCGGTGAAAAGCTTGCTTGAGAAAATGAGTCAAGCACTGGCTGGCGGAGATCGCATCGAGGTGCGCGGCTTTGGCAGTTTTTGCCTGCACTTTAGACCGCCACGTTCAGGGCGAAACCCAAAAACAGGTGAATCGGTGCTGCTCGATGGCAAATACGTGCCGCATTTTAAGCCCGGAAAAGAGCTGCGCGAGCGGGTTAATAACGGCGCTAAATAGGATTGATCTCAATGTTACGTCTGTTGTGGATTTTGGTGGTGATGGCGCTGCTGGCTTTGGTGGCGGTGTTTGCTTATTTTAACGCCACCCCCGTTGAGCTGAGTTACCTCTCTGGTGAGGTGAGTATGCCACTCTCTCTGATTGTGGCGGTGGCCTTTGCCCTCGGGTGTATTTTCTGTTATTTCCTCTATCTGCCGTTTTTCTTGAGTCAAAAAGCAGAGATTCGTCGCCTGCAGCGTTTGGATCGAAAAACGCTTGAGCGTAAAAAAGCCTAATCCCCCCTTTAAGACAGAACCCTGAAAGATGAAGCCTGAGAACCCCCCGTGCGTTATTGTTGCGCTTGATTACCCCAGTGCTGAATCTGCGCTGGCGTTTGTGGCCAAGTTAGAACCCAAACTGTGCCGTCTGAAAGTGGGCAAAGAGCTGTTTACCCGCGCAGGACCCAAGTTGGTCTCGCAGTTGGTGGAGCAGGGCTACGATGTTTTTCTTGATCTGAAGTACCATGATATTCCCAATACCACCGCTGCTGCCTGTCGGGCGGCGGCTGATCTGGGGGTTTGGATGATGAACGTGCATGCCTTGGGCGGTTCGCGCATGATGCTGGCGGCTCAAGAGGCGTTGGATAAAAGCAGCCAAACGCCGCTTCTGATCGCTGTGACCATTCTCACCAGTATGCAGCAGCATGATTTACAGGAGTTGGGCATCAGCGATGCGCCAGCGAAGATGGTGCAGCGTCTGGCGGGGCTGGCTCAGCAGAGCGGTCTGGATGGGGTGGTCTGTTCGGCACAAGAGGCGAGTGTGTTGCGTCAGCAGTGCGGGGAGGGCTTCTCTCTGACCACCCCCGGGATTCGTCCAGCGGGTGCGGATGTCGGGGATCAAAAACGGGTGATGACCCCTGCAGAGGCGCTGCAAGCGGGCAGTGATTATTTGGTGATTGGGCGACCGATTACGCAGGCGGCTGATCCTTATCAGGCCTTGTTGGATGTTAATGCGTCCATTTCTTAGGATTAATGCCTGCCCTTAACATATAATTAAACATATACTTTTATGGAGTGTGGTTATGGGGCAGGTTACGATTTATCTTGAGGATGAGGTAGAGCAAAGAATGGTTGAGGCGGCGAAAGCGGCTCACCTATCAAAGAGCAAATGGATTTCAGGTCTGATTAGAAGCAAAGTGGCCAATGAGTGGCCTCAGTCGGTGGTCGAATTAGCAGGCTCTTGGAAAGACTTTCCTTCTATAGAGGAAATTCGCTCTGGTATCGGTTCTGATCTTGGTCGAGAAGAGTTGTGAAATATGTTCTTGATACCAATACGCTGATCTACTTTTTTAAAGGAATGGGTCAGGTTGCGACTAAACTGCTGGCCGTATCGCCACAGGAGTTGGCCATTCCCAGTGTTGTTTTACATGAATTGGAATATGGAATAGCAAAATCAAGTTTGCCAGCAAAGAGAACGGCTCAATTGGCTGAACTCTGTACCTTGGTTGAAATATTGTCTTTTGGTAACGAAGCTGCTCGTTTGGCGGCTTCGGTTCGTGTTCAACTGGAGAGGCAAGGCACCCCCATTGGCCCATATGATCTGTTGATTGCTGGGACGACTTTGGCCAGTCAAGGGGTGTTGGTTACGAATAACACCAAGGAGTTTGCTAGAGTGCCAGGTTTGTCGCTGGAGAACTGGTACCCGTCGTGAGTTTTGGTGGGCGGAACATTTTCCGCCCCCTACAATGCTAGGATTTACAGTTTCTGCTGTAAAAATTCAATCACGTTGGCCAAATCAATGTCTTGGCTTTTTTCATCGGAACGACCTCGGTACTCCAGTTTGCCCTCTTTCAAACCGCGATCACTGATGACGATGCGGTGCGGAATGCCGATCAGCTCCATGTCGGCAAACATGAAGCCCGGACGGGCTTGGCGGTCATCCAACAGCACCTCAATGCCCGCTGCTTGCAGTTGCTGATAAAGTGTGTCGGTTTCGGCTTTCAGTCCTTCCGATTTGTGCATATTGATGGGTACCAGAGCGACCTGAAACGGGGCGATGGCGTGTGGCCAAAGAATGCCGTTGTCGTCGTGGTTCTGCTCGATGGCCGCTGCCACCACGCGAGAAACGCCGATGCCGTAACAGCCCATGCTCATGACCTGCGGTTTGCCTCTTTCATCCAATACCTTGGCTTCCAGTGCGGTGCTGTATTTGTCACCCAGCTGGAAGATGTGGCCTACCTCAATGCCGCGCACAATCTCCAGTTTGCCCTGTCCGTCGGGGCTGGCATCACCGGCTTGCACGTTACGCAGATCGGCAGCGCTGGCTTCGGGCAGATCTCGTAGCCAGTTCACCCCAGTGAAATGTTGGCCGTCTTGATTGGCTCCACAGACAAAATCGGCTACGTTCAAGGCGCTGTGATCGGCAATCACGGGGATCTCTAGACCACGAGGGCCGATGGAACCGGGCGCGCAACCGGCAGCGTCTTGCACCGCCGCTTCGCTGGCAAACTCAAAGGGGCTGGCCACTTGCGGTAGTTTTTCTGCTTTGATTTCGTTCAGCTCGTGATCGCCACGCAGCACCAGCGCCACCACGGGAGCCTCTTCCTCTGCACCCACCACCAGCAAGGTTTTTAGGCAGTGAGCGGCAGGCACTTTGAGGAACTGGCTCAGCTCTTCGATGCTGTGTTGGTTGGGGGTTTCGACGGTGCTGAGTTTGGCGCTGGCCGCAGGGCGAGGTTCGGTGGGGGGCAAGGCTTCGGCTTTCTCTACGTTGGCGGCGTAGTCGCTGTGGTCAGAGACGGCGATGGCATCTTCGCCGCTGTCGGCCAGCACATGGAACTCGTGGGAGGCGTTGCCGCCGATGCTGCCGGTATCCGCTTGCACGGGGCGGAAGTTCAGCCCCAGCCGAGTGAAAATACGTTGGTAGGCAGAAAACATATCGTCGTAGGTCTGTTGCAGTGATTCTTGGCTCAGATGAAACGAGTACGCGTCTTTCATCAGAAATTCACGGGCGCGCATCACCCCAAAACGGGGGCGGATTTCATCGCGGAATTTGCTCTGAATCTGGAAAAAGTTGATCGGCAGTTGTTTGTAGCTTTTCAACTCGCGGCGCGCCAGATCGGTGATGATCTCTTCGTGAGTGGGGCCAAAGCAAAAATCGCGCTGGTGACGGTCTTTAAAGCGCAACAGTTCAGGGCCGTATTGCTGCCAGCGTTCCGACTCTTGCCACAGCTCTGCCGGTTGCACGGCGGGCATCAGCAGTTCAATGGAGCCTGCTGCCTCCATCTCTTCGCGCACGATGCGCTCGACTTTGCGCAGCACGCGCAGCCCCAGTGGCAACCAAGTGTAGAGACCAGAGGCGAGACGGCGGATTAATCCGGCGCGCAGCATCAGCTGGTGGCTGCTGATCTCGGCATCAGCAGGGGTCTCTTTGAAGGTGGAGATATGAAATTGGGATACGCGCATGGTGATGGAGTCGTCCGCTAAAAAAGCCGCCATTGTAGCAGTTATGGCGTTTTTTTCGTGGGCAAAAATGAAGCGGGTATTATGGGCAGTGTTCGGAGATCTGTGCTCTGATTTTTTGAATTTTAGCCGCTTTCTGTTCTGCACCGAGAGCGATGATGCTGCCGTCAGGGGCTTT
This sequence comes from Gammaproteobacteria bacterium, assembly GCA_030950195.1. Lineage (GTDB taxonomy): Bacteria > Pseudomonadota > Gammaproteobacteria > JAUZRS01 > JAUZRS01 > JAUZRS01. The sequence goes on from JAUZRS010000316.1 coordinate 16,983, forward strand.
TTCTGAGATGTGTTGGCGGGTTTGCAACATGTTGATGTTCTGTTGTGCTTTGGCGCAGAAGGCTTGGCGTTGTTGCTGCTCTTTTTTCTCTTCGGCGCTGAAGGTTTGGGTGAGGTTTTTCAGCTCTCGTCGTTCAGCGAGGCCGTCGGTTTGCTGTTGCAGCTTGGCTTGAGCGTTTTTTTCGGCTTTGTTGTGGTGTTGGCTGATTTTTTCGGCTGCTCGTCCTAAAGGCGGGTATTGGGTGTATTGGGTTACGCCTTGATCGTCAATCCAGCGGTAAATATCGGCTTCTGCCGAGGCGTTGAGGGTGAACAGAAACAGCAGGCCGCCAAGCAGCCAGTGGGAAGGTATGGGCATCGCGTCGGTTCCTCATGCAGCACAGGTTGAGAGTGGGGTGACGCGATCCACTTTAGCAGAAAATTCCTCTTGGGTTTAGAGGGCTTTCATCGCTTCATCGCTCCAGTGCAGTGAGAGCAGATAAAGAGAGGTGATCTCTGACCATTCCAAGGATTGAAACTGCACTTGATCGCTGTTGCCCATCTCCAGATTAAGGGCGCATTGCAGTGCTTGGCCTTTGTCGCCTTTCAGATGCAGCAGTGCCTCTTGCAGCTCTTGGGTTAAGGGCAGGGTGGCTAAGATCTCTTCCATTGAACTGTTTAACATGCTATCCAAAGCGGAGAAAAGACCAACGGTAAAATAGGCATCGGAGCCTTCCATATCGGCCTGTTTGGCCAGTTCTTCGCAAGTACGGGCGCGTACCAGGGCGGTGGTCATCAGCTCTTGAGGGCTGTCGCCGACACCAGCGAGTACGATCAGTGTGACCCATTTTTTAATGCTGTCGCGGCCCATAAAAATAACCGCTTCACGAATGGATTCCACTTCTCGGCGCAGGCCGGTGGCGGGTGAGTTCATAAAGCGTAAAATTTTGGTGCTCAGGCCAATGTCCAAGCTGATCAGCTGTTCCAGCTCATCCACCTCCACCTCGGGATTATTGACCTTGGCCAACAGCTGCAACAGGGTGACGCGGTTGCTGGAGAGGCTGCCTTGGCTGAGGGTTTTGGGTTTACCCAGCAGTTGCCCTTGAAAATAGTCAAAGGGCAGCGTGGTGAGGTAGGTCAGCTCTTCGGGGGTTTCGATTTTGCTGGCAATCAAACGGCAGTCGCGGTCTTTGAGGGGTTTGATCTGCGCTTCGATCTCAGCATGGGAGAGGCCGTGGATGTCGATTTTGATGATGTCGGCCAGATCCACCAGCGGCTCAAGGTGGGGCTGATAGACAAAGTTATCCAGAGCGATGGGGTAGCCGGAGGCGGAGAGCTTGCGCAGTGAGTCGGTTACCTCGGGATCACAGCCGATCTCTTTAGGTACCTCGATCACCGTCTGCTCGGGGGGAAAGCAGATCAGTTCTGGGTCGTCGATAAAGGTGCGGCTGAGGTTGAAAAAAGCCAGTTGGTCACCAACGGCTTGCTCCAGTCCCATCTCCATAAAGGTGTTGATTAATACCTGTGAGGTGGCGCTGTCGTCGTTATCGCTGGTATTGTTTTTGGCATTGGGGCTGTCGCGGTAGAGCAACTCGTAGGCGTAGAGATTGAGTTTGTCATCAAAGATCGGTTGGCGGCCAACAAAAATTTCATTCATTTTCAGCTCCTTGATTGGGGGGTTAAGGAGATCAGGCACAGGCAGTGCCAGAAACTACACCTTTAGTAGGATTGCCAAATTCCCCGCTGTAACGTAGTATCC
>JAUZRS010000317.1 GCA_030950195.1 Gammaproteobacteria bacterium
CGCGCAATCTCTTCTGCGTTACGCAACAGCACCGTTGCGGTACCGCCACCGACGGTACCCAAACCCAACAGACCGACGTTTACCGGCTTCAATTCACTCATTCCTGGCTACCTTTATCATTACGGAACATGTCACGAATGCCACGCAGCGCCTGCCGAGTACGATGTTCGTTCTCGATCAAACTAAAACGCACATGGTCGTCGCCATATTCACCAAATCCAATCCCAGGTGACACCGCCACCTTGGCCTCTTTTAATAGTTTTTTCGAAAACTCCAACGAACCCATCTCTCGGTAACGCTCAGGAATTTTTGCCCAGACAAACATGGTCGCCTTCGGGATGTTCACCTGCCAGCCCAAGGTGTTCAGACCGTGACAGAGCACATCACGGCGGCTCTGATACATGTCCCGAATCTCAGCCACACAGCTCTGATCGCCGTCCAGTGCAGCAATGGCCGCCACTTGGATCGGAGTAAACATGCCGTAATCGAGATAGGACTTCATCCGCGCCAGCGCCGCCACCAGCTCCTTGTTGCCGCACATAAAACCGACACGCCAACCGGGCATATTGTACGTTTTAGAAAGCGAATAAAACTCCACCGCCACCTCTTTGGCTCCCGGTACCTGCAAAATTGAGGGCGCTTTGTAGCCGTCAAAAGCGATTTCAGCGTAGGCGATGTCCTGCACCACCCAAATCTCATGCTCACGCGCGATGGCCACCACCTTCTCGAAAAACTCCAGCTCAACACACTGCGCGGTGGGATTACCCGGAAAATTAAGCACCAGCATCTTCGGTTTCGGCCAGGCGTTTTTAATCGCTTTTTCCAGCTCGACGAAAAAATCCGCACCTTCGGTCAAGGGCACATGGCGAATGTCGGCACCGGAAATGACAAAACCATAAGGGTGAATCGGATAAGCGGGGTTGGGTACCAGCACCGCATCACCTGGCCCCACAGTGGCCAGCGCCAGATGCGCCAAACCCTCTTTGGAGCCGATGGTGGTGATGGCCTCGGTCTCAGGGTCAAGATCCACATCAAAATTACGTTTGTACCAGTTGCAAATCGCTTGGCGCAGCCGTGGAATGCCTCTCGACTGTGAATAACGGTGGGTGTCTTTGCGGTTGGCCGCTTCCACCAACTTATCCACGATGTGCTGCGGCGTGGGCTGGTCAGGGTTGCCCATGCCAAAGTCAATGATGTCCTCACCGCGCGCACGCGCCTCTGCTTTCAACTCGCCGGTAATATTGAACACGTACGGTGGCAATCTCTCGATACGTCGAAATTCGTTTTTCAAAGCTCTCTTTCCAGCGGTTAGTGGCGGTAATGTGAGGCGATTATAACGGCATGTTTGCACGGATGCAGCCACAGAGAGAAAAAAGCCCTGCAAGTCAAAACGAAACCGTATAATAGCGCCTCAAAACCCGAGGGGCGGCAGATGAAATTCAGCGAAACATTTGGTGACAACGACCATCACGTCAGCGGTTACGGCCCAGAAGGGGTTACCGTTTTAGGTCGTCGTCACCCCTACCATCTGATCGTCAGCAAAGAACAGATTCAAAAGTGGCACATTGATGACCTTAGCAGTCTCAACCCCAACACACTGCAAGCGGTGTTGGATCTGAAACCGGAAATCGTCATTCTCGGCACCGGCGACAAACAGATTTTTCCACCCATGGACATCATGATGCTGTTCGCCAAACAACAGATCGGTTTTGAGGTAATGAACACCTCTGCCGCCTGTCGCACCTACAATATTCTGCTCTCCGAAGATCGTGACGTAGTGGCGGCGCTGATTCTAGATAACCCGATCATAGAAAAACCAGAGCACGCTTAACCGGGTGGCCACTGCATCTGTCGTCCCGCTAACAAGTGCAAGTGAATGTGGTAAACCGATTGACCAGCCTGTTCACCGCAGTTGATCACGGTGCGATAACCACTTTCAGCGACCCCTTCCGCTTCGGCCACTTTTTTCGCGGCCAAAATCAATGCGCCCATTACTGCGTTATCTTCACTCTCAAGATCATTTAAAGTGGCAATGTGCTTTTTCGGAATCAACAACACATGCAACGGCGCTTGTGGGTTGAGATCACGAAAGGCCACCACCTGCTTATCTTCGTAGACAATTTCAGCGGGAATAGTGCCATCAACAATATTGCAAAACAGACAATCAGACATACACGCTCCTTCAAAACAACAGGCTAAATTTCTTGGCGACCGGCCAACGCATGAGACAAAGTACCGCGATCGACAAACTCCAACTCACCACCCAAGGGAACCCCATGAGCAATGCGCGTCACTTTGATGCCCTGCTCTTTGGCCATTTCACTGATGTAAAAGGCCGTCGCTTCACCTTCCACCGTCGGGTTAGTGGCCAAAATCAGCTCTTCAATCTCATCCGTTGCAAGGCGCTGCTCCAATAGATCCAGACCCAACTCAGCCGGACCGATGCCATCCAATGGCGACAGATGCCCCATCAAAACAAAATAAAGCCCCTCGTAGTGCGTCGCCGACTCAATCGCCATCACATCCGTCGGCATCTCCAACACACAGAGCTGCTTTTTCGAACGACGCGGATTGAGGCACAACTCACACACATCAGCTTCGGTAAAGGTTCGACACGACTGGCAATGACCGATGCCCTGCATCGCTTTTTGCAACAGATCGGCCAACCTCACACCACCGGCACGATCCCGTTCCAACAGATAAAAAGCCATCCGTCGAGCAGACTTCTCACCCACGCCCGGCAAACAGCGCAACGCATCAATCAATTCAGGTAACAGAGCCAAAATAAAAGCCTCTAAAAGGGCATTTTAAAACCAGGCGGTAAAGACATACCGGAGGTGACACCGGACATCATATCTTTGCTGGCGGCATCGACTTTTTTGCTCGCATCGTTAACCGCAGCGGCCAGAAGATCTTCCAACATCTCTTTGTCGTCCTCCATCAAAGCAGGATCAATATGAACTCGGCGCAACTCATGACGACCGTTCATGCTCACCTTCACCATACCACCACCGGCTTGGCCTTCAATTTCTAAGTTAGCCACCTCTTCCTGCGCTTTTTGCATATCGGCTTGCATTTTTTGCGCTTGTTTCATCAAACCACCCAAACCACCTTTCATCATCTTGCCTCTCTTATCAAAACCATTAAAAGTAGGGATGAATTCCATATCCACCCTGTTGATTCAATCTAGCGATTATCCGTCTCGTGGCCGCACACTGCCCGCAACCACCTCGGCACCAAACTGCTGCTGCAACGCGTGCACATTGGCATCATCCACAATGGCTTGCTCCGCAGCCTGCTGACGCTCCTTGACCAACCGCTGTCGCCGTTGTGCCGGAGTTTCACCTTGCACCTCGTTCTGCGCTGCACCCTGCTCAAAACGCAACGTCACCGCGTGCTGATAATAGTCACTCAACGCCGCTGTCAGACCTTGCACAAAACGTGGCTTTTGCAGATGTCCGTGTTCCGCGTTCATCTGCAAGCGCAGCACATTCTCGCGTTTTTCCAGCAAGACGCAGTGCGTGGCCAGCTCATAAGGCAGGCCGCGCAAATGAGCCGCTTCAATAATCTCAGCCCAACTCTGAACCGATTGTGCCCCCCCCTCCGAGTTAGAAAACTCAGCAACGAGCGCTGGGGTTGAAACCACAGCCGAAACAGGAGCAACAGTTGGCGAAACAAGCGGCTTGGTTTTAGGGGCGGCCTTTACCTCTGCGGCTGGCTTTTTTTTTTCGGGGTGCAGTGCGGCGCGCAACATCTCGCCTCGGCTCATGCCTTCGCTCGGCGGCGCAGCAGGAGCGACTGGAGCGGCCATTGGCGCAGAAGCCAGATCAACAGACCGCGCAGGCGGTTTTTGCTCCAGCACCGGCACAAAAGCGGGGCTTTCAGCAGCCTGCCTGATAGGCGCAGCGGGACGAAACACCAGCATCCGCAACAGAATCATCTCCAACCCCAAACGCGGTTCCGGTGCCAAGGGCAGATCTTTGCGTCCATTCAGACCAATTTGATAATAGAGCTGCAACTCTTCTGCACGCACCTGCTTGGCCAGCGCCAACAGCGGTCTGCTGTCCAACCAAATATGATCCAAAGCACTGGGTACTACCTGCGCCAACACCAACTGATGAATCAAGCGCAGCAGCTCTTCCAACACCGATTCGTAATCTGGCGCACTCTCAGCCAAAACAGCGATGGCGGCCAAAATGGCCTCAGCATCATTGCCAATCAACGCGCTAAGCAGGTCAAGCAGTTTTTCCGGCTGGATGCTGCCCAACATCTGGCTCACATCGACATCGCGCACCGTACCATTCCCAAAAGCAATGGCCTGATCCAAGAGACTCAAGGCATCGCGCATACTGCCCTGCGCGGCTTTGGCCAACTGGCGCAGCGCCAACTCATCAAACTCAATCTCTTCTTTGCCCAAGACGGTCTGTAAATGCGGCGCAATCAACTCTGCCGGTAGACTTTTGAGGTTAAATTGCAGACAGCGCGAGAGGACAGTGACGGGCAGTTTTTGTGGATCGGTGGTGGCGAGCAGAAATTTAACGTGCGGCGGAGGTTCTTCCAGCGTTTTCAGCAGCGCATTAAAGCTGTGGTTGGAAAACATATGCACCTCATCAATCAGGTACACCTTATACCGCCCTTGGGTAGGCGCGTACGGCACGTTTTCCAGCAGCTCACGAGTCTCATCCACCTTGGTACGCGAAGCCGCATCCACCTCGATTAGATCGACAAAACGCCCCTCATCAATGGATTGGCAAACGCTACAGACACCGCACGGCGTGGCGGTCACGCCCGATTCGCAATTGAGGCTTTTGGCCAAGATGCGCGCCAGAGTGGTCTTGCCCACCCCGCGCGTGCCACTGAACAAATAAGCATGGTGCAGGCGCTGACTGTTAAGCGCATTGATCAGCGCCCGCAGCACATGCTCCTGCCCCACCACTTGCTCAAAATTACGCGGCCGCCAGCGGCGCGCTAGAACTTGATAGCTCATCTTATTGGGCGTCTTTTGGTCAATTAAGGTAAGGCTGAATAAAACTGAAAACCAGTATAAACCCGTTTCATATTGGAATAACAAAAAATGAGGTGGCGATCCAAACCAGCCACACCTCGGCACCCAAGTCCACTGTTGCCGCTGCTCCCTTCCAGGCCTGACGGGGTTCACAGTTTGTTGTCGCGAGGGGACCGATCAGATCACCATAACAAGGAACCAGCAGAGCCGCGTGCTGCGACCCACTGAAAAATGGCGGAGAGAGAGGGATTCGAACCCTCGATACGCGTTAGCGTATACACGCTTTCCAGGCGTGCTCCTTCAGCCGCTCGGACACCTCTCCAATTCCCCAAAGGGATAAGGGGCGGGACTTTACCGAACCGAGCTACTTTTGTAAAGCACCAAATCGCAGACAAAATAAATGCCAGCAAA
>JAUZRS010000318.1 GCA_030950195.1 Gammaproteobacteria bacterium
ATGAGTAAAAAGGGAGTGCTGCAAGCCGGTTTTGCTGCCATCTTGCGACGCTTGCAAACGAGTGGAAGAGGCCAACAACGCCTTGCCGACACCTCTGACACTGAAACTCTCCTCCGTCAGTGCCTCACCGCCTTTGTCCGCCGCACTAAACGCCCCACTGTGGCAGCAATCGAGCAAAATGATCTGCCGTAAGGCGAAGCTGTTTTCCATTTCGCGCTTGATGTCCGAGGCGCTCAGAGAATCTCGACCCGGGCGGTCATAATCGGTCTGTTGCAGTGCCAGATAAAGTGGCCGAGTACGACCGCTGCCCAAAACACCGTGCCCCGAAAAATAGAGCAACACCGTGTCGTCTTTGTCACGGTCATCAAACAGATCAAACACCTTCTGACGCGCCTCGGCCAGTTCAGGGTTGTGCAGGGTCTCGACCTCAAAAGCGTAACCTTTGCCCTTCAACACAGCGGCCAACGCCGCCACATCCGCTTGCGGGGCGACTAAATTACCTAAGCTACCGTCGTTGTATTTATCATTGCCAATCAAAAGGGCGAGTTTTTTAGTCATTTTCTACAACAACTACAGTTTAATAATGGGAGATTTTGGCTCATGTTTGAGCGTTTCCAGCAGCGTTTCCAGCTCCTCAAGAGAAGCCGCGCTGACTTTTTTCAGCCCATACGGATTGCCCTCTTCAAAGACCACCTCCACGCGCCGATTGCGCCGCAACCACGCCACCAACAGCGCCACAAAACCCCCACCCGCCGCTGTTGAAAGGGTCATAACCGTGTTCAACAGCTCCACTTCCATGCCCTTGCTGCCCTCTTTAACGCCCTTTTTGGCCTGCTCGACCTGCACCTCCGGCAAGGTGGCCAGATCACGGTGCAGCTCGGTCAACAGATCCAATAGGTGACCCTTATCGAGCTGCCCTGAAGAGAGTGAAAAGGAAATACGGTCGCTGTGATTGTCTGGCTCTGACATCTGTTTTGCCTTTTTTTATTCTTGATGAGGATAGTAGCCCTTTCAGCTGGGAAAAGGCAATTCAGTCTTAAAAGCAAATCACCCACAGCGCAAACAGTTGAGCAATAACCTTAAAAAATTTCCTGCTACAATCACAACATGAATACGATTACATTTGATACCTTAAAATTTGTTGAACGCTTGGTTGAATCTGGGATGCCTGAAAAACAGGCCA
>JAUZRS010000319.1 GCA_030950195.1 Gammaproteobacteria bacterium
ATTCATTACACGAAATACGACACACGTCGTTGTGGGCATCGAAGTTATGACAACAGGTTAACCCTTAATTAAGCGGACGCAGCGGTTGATGAAAATGCCAACAACAGTAAAATAGCGATCACTATAGATTGCAGCATAAGACTTTATTCCTCTAAAATTTCGGAGTAAATACAACACAGCAACAAGGCCATTGCCTACCTCTAAGCACGCGGGTGATGCTGTGCGTGTAAACGCTTCAGACGCTCCCCAGCGATGTGACGATACATCTGGGTCGTCGTCAGGGTACTGTGACCCAATAACAGCTGCACAGTTCTCAAATCAGCACCGTGGTTAATCAAATGAGTCGCAAACGCATGGCGCAAGGTGTGCGGAGAGAGTGATTTTGTAATGCCCGTCTGTTTTGCATACCGTTTTACCCGATACCAAAATGCTTGTCGCGTCATGCCCTTACCCCGCCGAGTGACAAATAAAACATCCGTAGAGTCATCAAAACCCGACAATAACGCCTCACGACCCTGTTGCAAGTAACATTGCACTTTCTCTATGGCCTGTTCTCCCATGGGCAAAAGCCGTTTTTTACCATCAAGGCTTTCGATTAAGATCACCCCTTGCTGAAAATCCAATTGTGACAAACGCAGGGCAATCAATTCAGAAACACGCAAACCACAGGCATACAACAGTTCCAACATAGCTAAATCTCGCGCCCCCAACAACGTCTTTGGATCAGGAGCCAACAATAAATCTTCCACTTCGGCTTCGGTCAAATGAACCGGCAACGTTAAACCCAGTTTGACGCTCTGCAACAGCGCACTGGGCTCTTCAAGCAGCCCCCCTTGGGCAAATTGATAACGATAAAAACGTCGCAACGTTGACAACAAACGTGCCGCACTGCTGGCCCGGTTTTGCTGCTGTTTACGCTCCGCCAGATAATTTTGTAGATCTTCACGTTGAACAGCCACCAGCTCACAGGGTCTTTTTTCCAACCAGTGCGCCAAACCACGCAAGTCAGCAGCATAGGCCAGCAGCGTATTTTTGCTTAACGTACGCTCAGCTTTGATATGCTCAATAAAAGCAGCAATCACGCTCTCTTGACGCTCTTTAAATGACAGTGACACATTCACTCCCCCACAAAAAAGCGGCCACCAAGGCCGCTTTTTATAATCAGCTTACCCTCAGCTGAACTTACTTTTTAGTACGGCTCTTACGCTTAGCGGGCTTGGCAGTAATTTTTGCCATTTCCGCCTTTTCCCATTTTTTTGTAAAACGGCTTATCGCCACCTCTTTCGCTTCACCCATCTTCAGCAAGGCTTTTTCACGTTTCAAAACCGCTCTCAGCTCAGACTGTAGCTCTTTTACTTCAATTTTTAGCTCAGCAGCCTGTAGCTTGAATCTGTTAGGCCCCACAGCAACCGTTGTTGCTTTGGTAGCAGCCACTGCGGTGGTTGCGTTTTTCTTACCAGGTGGACGACCACGTCTTTTCGGTGCAGCGACAGGTGCAGCAGCAGGTGTCGCAACTGCGGTGGTTGCGTTTTTCTTGCCTGGAGGACGGCCGCGTCTTTTCGGTGCAGCGGCAGGTGTGGCCGCTTTAGTGGTTGCGTTTTTCTTACCGGGTGGACGGCCGCGTCTTTTTTTAACTACTGGGGTTGTTTCGTCAGCTGCGCTGACCTTATCTGTTTCAGCCATGTTCATACACTCCTAATCACAAAAAAGTAACCTGAATTATAGGTCTCTATAATCTGTTTGCAATTGTATTTCACCAAAAAAGTGAACTATTTTTGCATTTTTCTTTATAACAACAGCAATATGTTAACAATTTAACGGCCAAGTATGGACCTGATTGCTGAAATTTTCATAAGGCGAGCCAAGAGACAATTGTTTATACTGGCTCGGTAAGAGTGAAACCCAAACCATAACGTTCGGCTTCAACTCGAACAAACCAGCATCAATGCTGCTGGAATCATTTGAAACTGCGGGGGAAGTCATCGTGCAACATTACTCTAAAAAATCAATCTTAAGCCTCGCTCTTCTATTGCCAAGCAGCGTCTTTTCCACACCGTTCGGTAGTTACGATGCCCGCACCATGGCCATGGGTAATGCTGGCGTGGCAGCTGCCAACCTCAGTTCAGCGGCTTTTTATAACCCCGCTATGCTTGCCCTACAAGAGAGTAATAAGAAAAAATTTCATATTACCTTGCCCATTCTTGCTATTAATATTGCCGATCAACAAAATGTCATCGATGACCTAAAAAACTATCAAGCGGCTCCCAGCAACAGTCTGCAACGCACCGAAATTGCCAAACAGATGCTCAACAAACCTTTTTTTGCTGAAATTCAGCTTGGAACGGTGGTGGCCTTTAAAACAAAGTCATACTCGCTGGCAATCAATTACAACCGCCATATCGGTGCCAGTATCAAAACCAGCGCCAGCGATCTAGTGACCTATTTGGATACCAAATTAAACGTCATTGGGCTGGACAGTCAAGAGTTAGGCTTCACTTTGGCAAAAAGCTTCCACAACAATCAAAATCGTTTTTCTGTCGGTATTAACCCTAAGCTGGTCTCTGTCACGCCCTTTTCCAGCTCAACCTTGGCCACCAGTGTGAACGCCAGCAATCTGGATTTCATCAACATCGACAGCAGCCAAAACAAACAAGAGTTTATCTCCCTCGATCTGGGCTTTGCTTATCAAATGGGGGCGCAATTTCGTGCCGGTTTTAGCCTTCGTGATTTAATCAGTCAGCGCTACGTCACTGCCGAAGGTGAGCGTATTCGCAGCACACCCAAAGCCCGCATTGGCGTTGCTTATGAAGGCCGTTTTTACACGGTTGCTGCCGATTACGATCTGAGCAATAACGATCCGATTGCCTTTGAAAGCTCCAGTCGTTTTTTCTCACTAGGTACAGAACTGCGTTTTTATAAGATCGCAAAAATGCGCTTAGGCTATCTGCACAACAGCGCCGACAGCAGCAACCCTGTGCAGATGTTTTCTCTTGGTGCCGGTCTTAACCTTTTTGGGGCGGCCCTGGATCTGACCGTCGTCAGTAATCAAAAAAAGGTACTCTCAGGAGCCGTGCAAACCGGCTTCTCTTTTTAACCCATTACACAACACAGACAACTTATGCCTACCGAACAATTCAATTGCACTCCAGCACCCCTGCTGCGCCGCCTTGCGGCTCTGTTTTATGACCTGTTTCTGTTAATCGCCGTGCTGTTTTTTGCCTCTGCACTGGCCGTTGCTATCAATCAAGCGCCCATTCCAAAGCAAAACCTCGGTTTTCAAATCTATCTGTTATTGGTAACGTATATTTTCTTTGCTTGGTTTTGGACACACGGTGGGGAAACCTTGGGCATGAGAGCCTGGCGATTGCAGTTGCAAACCAGCCAAGGCGGTGCCATTACCTGGCGCATCAGCTTAATTCGTTTTATTGCCGCAATTCCTTCCCTACTCTTTTTCGGCTGTGGTTACTGGTGGGTACTCATCGACCAAAAAAAATGCAGTTGGCACGACCGACTTTCAAACAGTCAACTCTGTCTGCTGGAAAAAAAACAGCGTTCATAACGCACGACGTAACAAATACACACCCGCGCTGAGAAACAAGACTAGAGGCAAGACAGCGCTGATAAAGGGCGAAAGGCCATAAACCAAACCCAAATGACTAAAAAGGCGAGTCAGCAAAAAGAAGCCAACCCCAATCAGTGTCCCCAATAAAATTTTCTGGCCTGCACCCGACGAACGCAGCGAACCAAAGATAAAGGGCATCGCTAACAGCAACATCACCAATGTCGAAAGAGGTGCCAACAAGGTACCCCAAAAGGCCAATTCGTAACGTGACGCATCCAACTCATTATCTTGCAAATAATCAATGTAATTGTGCAATTCGCGCGCCGACATACTTTCTGGTCGCACGGACAAAACATTAAACAAATCCAAGTTAATCAAATAAGGCCATTGCTGCTGCTGTAAGCGCTCAACGGTAAGCGACTCCTTATTAAAATGGGTATAACGCAAGCCCTTTAACAACCAATGATCAGATTCATAATGGGCACTAACAGCGGAGAGAGAAGAGCGCAAAACCAAACCATCAAACTCATAAACAGTCAAACCGCGCAAATGCAGATCGGGCAATACCGTTCGAACATTAATGTAACGTTCTCCATCCTTGATCCACAGACCATTGGCACCGGTCAATGAAACCCGCTTTTCCAACGCCGTGGAACGCAACTCTTCGGCGCGCCGATCACCCGCAGGTGCCAACCACTCACCAATTACGGCCACCATTAACACCAATAACAACCCTACTTGCAAAACAGAACGAATAATACGTTTGGGTGCCACTCCAGCTGAACGCATCACAATCAACTCTGAATTAGCTGCCATCGCTCCTAGACTCAATAAACTGCCAATTAAAACCGAACTGGCAAAATAGTGATGAATGCGCCGAGGAATGGTGTAGGCAATGTAAAGCGCCGCATGAGCTAAGTCATAATCTTGAATACCAATTTTTGACATTTCATTAATCAAGGCAAACAGGGCATCCACTGAGGTAATCAACAACAAAACCATCAATGAGCCCGCAATGACCGCCCTAGCAATGTAACGATCTAAAATCATCTACGCACCGCGCCTCAACAGGATCTGTTTTGCCCAAGCAAACCCGTGCATGTTTAAAATCAACAACAAAACCAGTGACAGCATCAATAACTGCAACCACCACATCCCCAAATACGGTGCGGTCACACCCTCAATCATCCAGTTTTTGGATAACACCAAAAAATTGGAATACGGCACATAGAACAGCACCGCCACCACCAATTTGCCATAACGTCCTTTGCGTGGTGTGGTACGGCTTAATGGCACAGCCAATAATGCCAAGATCAACGCGACAAGCGGCAAATTCAAACGCCACTGCAACTCCGCTCGATCGGCCAACAGATCTGAAGACCACAGTTCAGTGGTGGTTTTTGCTGCCCGTTTTAATGCCTGTTGCACCACCGGATTATCCATCACTACGATGCCATGCCGTTCAAATTCGGTGACTTCGTAATCGGCCTGACCAGGTTGACCGACATAACGTCTACCGCGTTCAAATAAAACATGTGCATGCTGATTTTTATCACCCCGAACAAAGGTTGCCTGCTCAGCAACCTCCAAACTTAAACGACCATCGGCCGTTTTAGCGTGAACAAAGACATCCTCTAGAACCGTACCATCAGCACTCACCTGTTTAACAAACAGCACACTTTTGCCATCACGGGACACATTAAATCGCCCCGCATTGACGTTATTCAACTCCGAACGCTGCTCAAGATTAGCTTTGAGTTGCTGTTCGACTCGGGCCGCCCACGGCGAGGCCCACAAGGTCAAACAGACGATAATCAACACCGCCAAACCAGCACAGGCCAAAACGGGGCGAAACAGCTGCCTGCTGCCGATTCCACAGGCATTCAGTGCCGACATTTCACTGTCTTTATAAAGTCGTCCTAAACTCAACATCACACCTAAATAAAGCCCCAAGGGAATCAAGGTGACCAAAAAACTGATAACATAGGTAAAAAACAGCGGCAATACAGCGTCGTTCGGCAAAGAGCCATCCACCGCTTTGCTCAAAATCAACACCAAAGAGTTGCTGACTAAAATAAGCAGCAATACCAATGTCACTGCAAACCAAGCCTGCAAAATCTCTTTAATCAAATAACGATCAATAATGGTCAGCGGCATTATCGCTTCCGTTGTTTAAATTTCTATCTAAAAAAAGCGTTCACGCTTAAAACGTGCTGCATCATAGCGGTTTTTTGCCTAGAATGGAGCACTTTGCAGCAACAGCAATGTCACAACCATGACACCT
>JAUZRS010000032.1 GCA_030950195.1 Gammaproteobacteria bacterium
GCAATTTGGCTGAAAGGAAATTGCTCACCTGCTTGGTAGGTGACAACTCCGCCCGTGAGCAGCAGCGCATCTTTAAGTTCATATTGAGCAGAGAACCGACTGAAACCGCCGTCGTTGCCCTCAGCACCAAACAACGAAACCAGCGCGGTAAGACGCAGTTGCTGGTGAAGAAAATCCCCCACATAACGCACGGCTGTCTGCCAGTTGTCTTGCAGAACGCCGCTGTTTTGCAGTGCCAATTGATAATCGGGGGTGTGGCGATTGAGCAGCTCCAGTGACAATTGGGTGTCGCTGAAACCGGCGTAGTCCAATCCTAACAACGTATCAACTCGACTCTGCGGCTGAGTCGGCAAGCTGCTGTAAAGCAGCTCATCCAGATAGGCGATTTCTGCTTTAAACAACCAACTGCCAGAGGCGATGTTAAAGGCGCTGCCGAGCATCTTGATGCGTTGATGTTGCTGAATCGGTTGGCCATTGACGACGTTCAGATAAGGGGTGTCATCATACACATCGGCAGCGTAAAGAGAGAGATCCCAGCCATTGAAGATGCCGTTCAGCGCCAGTGCCGTTTCGCTGTTGGCGAGGCTGCTGTCGGGCAGTTGTTCTGCGGGAGCCAAACGGGGCAGTGGGTAAAAATCACTGCCGAAACTGGGGTTTTTATTAAAGCGGATCTCAGGGATCAGCATCGCGCTCAGACTCCAGTCACCGAAATAATAATCCAACTTGGCCATCGCCAGTGGCAAACGCAGATCTTCAATGTCTACCATGCCGGGTTCACGGTTGTCGATGGGGTTGATTAAATCTGTGACCCGAATGCTGTCGGACTTGCCCCACACCACCACTTGACGACCGATTTTGAGATCCAGATTTTCGCTCAGTGAACCCTGTAAGTAGGTTTCGCCCAGCTCGACTTCGCTCTCCATGTCCTCCAACAGCGTCTGTTGATACTGTTCACTGCCGTTAATTTGGTAGCTGGCATCGTAAAACGCATAGCCACTGAGGCGACTTTTCCAGTGGCCGAAAGTGTCGTTGTATTGCAGGTTTGTTTTGGCACGCAGGCGCGAGAGGCCTCGGTGGTCTGTTGCACCGGTTTTCGGGGCAGTGTGGGCGTAGTTGTAGCTGCTGGAGAGGGAAGCCGAGCCACTGAATTGGCTGGCGGAGATCTCTTCCACAGCGGTGCTGTTGGTGTCGTCTTCAGTGTTATCAAAACCGCTCAACAGATCATCCAGAGCCGGATTACTGCTCTGGCTTGTTTCATCTGCGGGCGTTTCGAAGCCTTGCAGCAGTTGATCTAGATTTGTTTCAGCGGTCTCAGCGGCTTCTGTGAGGGGGCTAAGGGTTAGCCCAGCCAACAGCAGCAGAGTAAAGGGCGCTGTTTTCATTTTTAGAGTCCTTTTTCGATGCCACGCAGGCTGAAGGTGGTTTTATTCAGTTTTTGGTTGTAGTGCACATTGGAAAATTTGAGGATGGTTTTGTGCAGGGTGGATTTGCCCTCTTTGCTGGTCATGCTCATCTCGGTGGCGGTCCAAATGCCGTCGATTTGTTGCAGTTTTTTGATGTCGAGGTATTTCATCCGCTTGCCTTTATTGACCCAGTGCAGGGCACGCACGCCAACAAAGTTGTCTTGGCGAACAAAAATAATGGATTTTTTATAGCCGCTCTCTTCAATCTCTTTTTTGGTCTGTGGAATCGCTTCAATGACCCAGGTTTTATCTCCTCGTACCTTGGCTTCTTTGAGGATTTTATAGGTGTAGGCCGCCAAATTTTTATCGGTCATATCGGAGTAGTTGAAGTCCGATCCCATAAAGCTGCCACTTTTATCACTGGAGGCGATGCGTTTGCTTTTGCGCAGCGCGGGTAGGTAGAGCCACTGATCGTCGTCTTTTTCCGTGTCGTCGTAGTCGTAAGTTAAAAAGGCGGTGTTTTTGACCGAGGCGGGGGTGAGGAAAAATAGACTGGTCTGTTTGTCTTCGCCCTGATATTTAGAATAACGGCGAATTTTCCGGCTGCGCTGGTGACCTTTTTTATCAATCAGGATCATCTCCATATCGGAAATGCCGTGATCACCTGTGTCACGATCTTGAACTTTCTGCATGATTTCACGAGCCGTGAGTTCGGTGGCATTGGCGCTGCTGGGCAACAGACCGGCGAGCAGAACGAGTGCGGCTAAGCGGGTGTAGAGGGCGTGTGTTTTGATTTTCATTGTGATTTCCTCGGTAAATTCTGATTGTATTTAACTAACTGGTTGGTTGAATCGTGATTAAAGTATCCAAAGGATCGTTGCAGCTGTCAAGTTTTGTTTCCTTGATGATTTTAATGCTGGGTAGTTTTAAGTTGGGTCTGATCAGTGCGTTGTCCAATCTGTTTCTGACTTTTACTGTGAAGGCGGTGAAGGCGTGGATGTATCGGAAAAAATAGGAGAGATTGAAGGGTTGAAACAGTGGAGAGGTGTTATGACAGTGGGGATGGTGTTTGCCAATCAATTGTGAGACTCAGCTGAGCGTTCCGCATTATTCCCCTCCACAGAAGGGGAATTGTTCGCATGTTTTTTCACTCGCTGCGTAACGTCAGTTACAAAAATAGCTCAGCCAATTTCTCCCCAGGCTCTTCTGCTCGCATAAATGCCTCTCCAACCAAAAAAGCATGAACCTGATGATTACGCATTAATTCCACATCCGGTTTCGCATGAATGCCACTCTCTGTCACCAGCAGAACACCCTCAGGAATCATCTCCAACATATCCAGCGTGGTGTTTAGGCTGGTCTCAAAGGTACGCAGATTACGATTGTTGATCCCAATCAGTGGTGCGTTGAGGTTGAGGGCGCGTTGCATCTCGGCTCGGTCATGCACCTCGACCAACACATCCATCCCCAGTTCCGTGGCCAACTGGTGCAGCTCGGCCAGCGGCTGATCTTCCAGTGCCGAGACAATCAGCAAAATACAGTCGGCGCTCATGGCGCGGGCTTCGTAGACTTGGTAGGGATCAATAATAAAATCTTTGCGAATCACCGGCAGCGTACAGGCGGCTCTTGCCTGTTTTAGGTAAGTTTCGCTGCCCTGAAAAAAGTCACGGTCGGTGAGGACGGAGAGACAGGCTGC
>JAUZRS010000320.1 GCA_030950195.1 Gammaproteobacteria bacterium
CACTTGCAGTTCTGGGGAAATATGAAATTTAGCGGCTTTAGACTCTTTTTCGGCGGCTTTTGTTTCCAGTGGGTTGCCTTCAGCTTCGCGGCGCAGAGCGGGCAAGACGCGCAGAATAATAACCACGAGAACGGCAATGGCGCTGAAAAAGCCAGTCAATAAGGGCAGTAGGTGAACTTCAGGTTGAGATGTGTTTGCCAGCAGGCGGTAGATGCTCTCTGTAAGTGGGCTGATACTGGCAATCGCCAGAGTGAGCAGCAATAAGCGTATTGAACGGCTTTGAGCGGGGAATATCTTCCAGTAGCGCAGATAAGCAAACAGAATAATAGCCCACAGCAGCGCAAGCACTCCATAAGCGTAAGGTATGATGGCTGCCAAACTATTCAAGATTTCCCTCCAAGCGGGGCAATGGTGCATGCCATTGTGTGATCCGCTAAACAGCAGAGCCACGAGGAATCACGGTTCATTATTATGGGCTGAATACGGCTCAATTGGGACTTCTCTTAAAACGCTGTAAGGACGATCCTGATAATAAAGGTTATTTTCCCCAGAATGCTGCCCGATTTAGCCAGCAGATGCAACCGCTATCCTATTTTTGCATGGCAGATAGTGTGCCGTTGTCAGACGGGTTTTTGGACTTGCTCTTGGTTTTCGATTACTTTTATTCATTATCTGGGCTTACGGCCTCGATAGCCAAATATTAACCCTTTTTTATGGAGTTTAACGATGACAACTTTATTGGTTGCGAGTGTGCCGTTTGATGATCAAAAACCAGGTACTTCTGGATTGCGTAAAAAGGTGCTGAGATTTCAGTCGCCGCACTATCTACACAATTTTGTTCAAGCCATTTTTGACAGTTTAGCTGCTTATCAGGGAAAGACACTGGTTCTTGGTGGTGATGGCCGTTTTTATAATCGTGAAGCGGCACAGATTATTTTGAAAATGGCCGCTGCTAACGGTTTTGGGCGAGTACTGGTGGGTCAAAATGGATTGTTATCAACTCCCGCAGTATCGGCTTTGATTCGTAAACATCACGCGTTTGGCGGCATTATTCTCTCTGCCAGCCATAATCCAGGGGGAGCGGAGGGTGATTTTGGAATCAAGTTTAATGCGGCTAACGGCGGGCCAGCAATGGAGTCTTTGACTGAGGCTTTTTTTAGCCGCAGTAAAGTGTTGCAGCAGTATTGTATTGATGACGGGGATGATTTACCTCTGGAAATTTTGGGCTGTTACAAACTGGCTGACATGAACGTTGAGGTGGTTGATCCAGTAACAGAGTACGCCGATCTAATGCAGCATCTGTTTGATTTTAAAGCGATTGTCAGCCTATTTTGTAGCGGTTTTCGAATGCGTTTTGATGGGATGCACGCCGTTACAGGGCCTTATGCTGTAGAGATTTTGGAGCGGCGTTTGGGGGCAGAAATAGGCACGGTGATTCATGCTGAACCGTTGCCCGATTTTGGTGGTGGTCATCCTGATCCTAATTTGGTTCATGCCAAAGAGCTGGTGTCGCTGTTGAATGGAGCTGATCAAATTGATTTTGGTGCGGCCTCTGATGGTGATGGGGATCGCAATATGATTTTGGGACGGCATTTTTATGTCACCCCCAGTGACAGTTTGGCGGTGATGGCAGCCAATGCTCATCTGTTGCCCGGTTATCGACAGGGCTTGAGTGGCGTGGCGCGCTCCATGCCCACCAGCATGGCGGTGGATCGAGTGGCCGAGGTGTTGGGCATTGAGTGTTATGAAACGCCGACCGGTTGGAAATTTTTTGGCAATTTATTGGATGCGGGTAAAATCAGCCTCTGTGGTGAAGAGAGTTTTGGCACCGGTTC
>JAUZRS010000321.1 GCA_030950195.1 Gammaproteobacteria bacterium
CTGATCGTGCTCTACGCCAGCTTTGCCTTGAGTGAATCTATTTTACAACGGGCGCTGCCCACCACCTTTTTTGCCTTTTATCTTGCCTTTCTGTTTGCCCTGTTACACCAGCAAAGTCAATCCAACCGCCTTAACAGCACAACCAAAACCTCTTTGTCCGTGATCGTCATCTGTAAAAACGAAGCAGATCGTATCGGAGATTGCCTCCATTCCGTCAAAGATCTGGCTGATGAGATTCTCGTTTTAGACAGCGGCAGCAGCGACAACACCGTCGAAATTGCCAAACAGTTCAGCAATCAGGTCTTTAGCACTGACTGGCCTGGTTATGGCGCACAAAAACAGCGTGCATTAGATAAAGCCAGCTCTGATTGGGTGCTTTCTATTGATGCCGATGAACGAGTCACGCCAGAGCTGTGCAACGAAATCAAAACCCTATTGGCAACATCGCCTCAGTGCAGCGGCTACCGTATTCCAATGGCAACGGTGGTCTTTGGCAAACGCCTTGATTACGGCGTCACTGGACGCGCACCGCTGCGCCTGTTTCGCCGCGACGGCGCACGTTTTAAAGAGGAGAAGGTGCATGAGGGAATCGAGTTACAAGGCGAAGTACGCACATTGACAGGGCGACTGCTGCACCACACCTTCCGCAACTTTTATCACGCCGTGGAAAAAAACAATCAATACGCTTGGTTGTGGGCGCAACAACGCCAAAAACAGAAAAAACGCACCGGTCTGCTGCTCGCCTTTCTGCACAGCCTATGGGCCTTTTTTTCTATTAGCTTGTTTCGACTTGGTCTTTTAGACGGGCGGCGCGGGTTTCTAATGGCCACCCTCTACAGCCACTACACTTTTAATAAATACGTTGCTCTATGGAGCTTGCGACAAAAATCCTAATACGGAGTTTCAAAAATGGTGCTCTCTTACTATTTTATCAAACCAGCCTATAACCTATGGTGGTACATCAAAGGACTTATCGGCAAAAGAGAACCCGTGGTGCTTTATTGCGCCAATACACTCGACTATCACATCTTCGCTCCAGTACAAAAACATTTAAAACCAATCCCGATTGTCGCCAAAGATAAACAGGCACAACACGCCTTGCACAACATTGGCATTGCATCAACCTGCCTGCCCAGCTTTCCTGATGGAGTCATTATGTGTCGCCAAGCGGCCTACCGTTTTCCTGCCAGCAGCATAAAAAAAATCGGAATCAGCCATGGGGTCTATAACTTTAAACCCTTTGCCAGTGCCGCCAGCCACAATCTACTGGATCGTTATTTTATGACCAGCAGCACCGATGTAAGCAACGCAAAAAAATTTGGCATAAAAAGCGGATTTGCGGTAGGTTACCCCAAACTAGACC
Source organism: Gammaproteobacteria bacterium (assembly GCA_030950195.1). Taxonomy (GTDB): domain Bacteria; phylum Pseudomonadota; class Gammaproteobacteria; order JAUZRS01; family JAUZRS01; genus JAUZRS01. Next base: position 1,364 of record JAUZRS010000321.1, read on the forward strand.
CTGCCTTTGATGGCACTTACGATCACAGTTTCTGCCAAACCTTCAAGAAAAAAATAGGTCTTGATGCCACAAAAAAAACACTTTTATTTACTGCCACCTGGGATAAATCTGGCCTATCAGCCATTCATCATTGGGTCGATAAACTAGAGCGACTGACACAAAAATACAACGTGATGGTTACGGTTCATCCTTGGACATCAAAACCGTATCTCGACCTCATTCGCAGCACCCCAAATGTATTTTATATCGACACCTTTGATGTTGTACCTTACATTATGCAAGCCGATCTCTGTATTGGCGATGCCAGCTCCATTTTGGGTGAATGTTGTGCACTGGATAAAGCCATCATCACGTTTACCCTCCCTGATGGCAAACGTACTGTACCTCAAGTACACGACATGATTCGTGATTTTAGTTTGCAAATCACACAAGCAGATGAACTTGAAGATGCCATTACCACCAGTTTAAAAAATCCAACCGCCAAACAGAAACAACGCGCTGAAGCCAATCGCATTATGTTTGATATCTTAGACGGTCAAGCAGCTAAACGAGCGGCGAATGAAATCATTAAATTTTTTCCACAACTAAAAAAATAGAGCAAAAAACATCTAAAAAATTTCATGTTTTTTCTCTCTTCAAAAACCGTTTAAACAAACCGTAGCGCCAAGGACGCATCGCCAATACCACCGTAACCCCAAAACGCGCTTTAAAAGTGAGTTTAGCATCGTCGTTATTCAACTGATCAAACTCTTGCGCCAACTGTTCCAGTTTATCCTGAAACTGTTGATTCGAACGTGGCGACAACATACCATTGAGCACCAGCAACTGCTCCTGAGAGTGATCAAAGCGGGAGTTAAAAAACTCTTCTTGCAATTTATCCATAAAAAAACACTGAATCGGACCATTTTCACGCCACTTAAAATTAGCTGAAACTCGTAACCTGACTCGATTATTGACCTGTAAATCAATCACCTTAAGGCGATCCAACTTAGCCAAATGCTGAACACAACGTAGCTCATCAATGGCAAAAAAATTCAATATCTGTGCAAAATCCCAACGGTTCAGTACACACACCGTCACCAATAATAACTCCAGATCAGCCACAATCTCTCGCTCTTGCTCTGCACTCAAAGCGGAAATACGTGCTTCATCTTGCCCCATCTGCTGTACCAAGTCAGAAATCTCCATCCCCAATGACTGGCAGATACAATCCAACCTCTGTAATGAGAAGTTTTGTTGAGCAAACAGGCGTTTCACACTCGCCTCTGAAAGTTGCAATACAAGTGCAATATCCGCATAAGTTTTACCCTGAGCTTTCAACACTTTTTTAAGCGTCTGAATTAGACGAGATGTTTGCGACATACTAAACAACACCCACAAAAACAATTAAGATAAAAGCCATCACGCCATTTTGAGAGCCAACTCAAACAGATCATTGACAACATGGTATCATATAACGATACCATGCAGCTTAAAAACTGCAACAATGACTTTAAAAGTAGCGATTTAAATCCAAAGTCAGCACACTCTCCAACACCAACCAAATCCAACAGGATACCGCTCGCCATGCTCTCTCTGTTTCGATTGCCCAGCTTCACCCCCTACATCTTGATCGTCCTGCTGAACGCCTTTGTGGATCTTGGCCACAAAATCATGGTGCAGAACACCGTCTTTAAAATTTACGACGATCAAACCCAGATCATTCTCACCGCCATCGTCAATGGCCTGATCCTACTGCCCTTTATTTTGCTCTTCACCCCCTCGGGCTTTCTTGCTGACCGTCACCCCAAACCCAAAGTGATGAAAATCAGCGCCGCGCTTGCGATCTTAATTACGCTGGGCATCACCCTCTGTTACTACCAAGGCTGGTTTCAAATTGCCTTTGCCATGACCTTTCTGCTGGCGGTGCAGAGCACCTTCTACTCACCGGCAAAATACGGTTACATCAAGGAGATGGTGGGCGACAAACAGCTCAGCAGCGCCAACGCCATTGTTCAATCCGTCACCATCATTGCCATTTTGGGCGGCATTTTTCTCTTCTCTATTCTGTTTGAACAGCGACTCAGCGGTCTGAGCTATCAAAATGAAGCGGATATTTTATTGGCCATCGCACCGCTGGGCTGGATTTTAGTGTTCTGCTCCATCGCTGAATTTCTGCTGGCACTGCGACTGCCCAACGGCGAAGCCAAAAACCCCAATCAGCCTTTTCCTTGGGCAGAGTATCGCCAAGGTCGGGCGCTAAAACATAATTTAAAAAGTCTCTTTAGCAACCCGATTATTTGGCTCGCCATCCTCGGCCTTTCCCTCTTTTGGGGCATCTCGCAGGTGCTGCTGGCCGCGTTCCCCTCCTTCGCCAAACAGAGCATGGGCGAGATGAACACAGTGGTGATTCAAGGCTTAATGGCCTGCTCCGGCATCGGCATCATTGTCGGCTCCATCTTGGCCGGTCGTGCCTCCAAACATCAGATTGAACTGGCACTGATCCCCCTCGGCGCGCTCTCTTTAGTCGTCAGTTTGCTGCTGTTGCCACAACTGCACGACACCCCTCTGCTGGCGCTTAACTTCATTCTCTTCGGCATCGGCGGTGGTCTGTTAATCGTACCGCTCAACGCCCTGATTCAACACCACGCCAAAGAAACAGAGTTAGGCATTATCTTGGCAGGCAACAACTGGGTGCAGAACATCACTATGATCTGCTTTTTAGCCTTGACGGTCTTGTTTGCCCTCAACGGCTACGACAGCAGTCACCTATTTTATTTCCTCACCACCGTTGCCCTTCTTGGTACGTTCTACACCTTATACAAATTGCCCAAACCCTTAGTGCGCTTTTTGGTCTCCCTGCTCTTTTCCATTCGTTACCGCTTACAGATTATCCACCTTGAAAACATGCCTAAAAGCGGCGCTGTGTTGCTGCTCGGCAATCACATCAGTTGGTTGGATTGGGCCTTTATTCAGATCGCCTCACCCCGTCCGGTGCATTTTGTGATGGATAAAAAGATCTATAATAAATGGTACCTGACCCGTTTTCTGAATTTTTTCGGTGTCATTCCCATCTCCGCTGGCGGCAGTCAAAGCGCCCTAAGAAAAGTCAATCAACAGCTGAGAAACGGCGAAGTGGTCTGCCTGTTTCCCGAAGGCAGCATCAGTCGCAACGGGCATTTAAACCAATTTAAACGCGGCTTTGAAAAAACTGTGAACGAAGTCAATGGCGTGATTTTACCCTTCTATCTGCACGGCTTGTGGGGCAGCCGTTTCTCCCGCTCCGGAAAAAAGATGCAGAGCCAAAGCCGTCAAGGCCTGCGCCGCAACCTGCAGCTCTGTTTTGGTAAGCCACTCTCCATCAACAGCAAACGCTCAGCAGTCAAACAAGCGGTGATGGCCTGCTCTGTTGATTCATGGCAACAGTACATTGCCCAACTGCCCAGCATCAGCCAGCGCTTCATTCAAAGCAGCAAACGCTTGGGCAGTAACCTTGCCATCGCCGATCTGGCGCTGAAAAGCGAGCTCTCCGGCTACAAACTGCTCACAGCGGTATTGGCCTTTTCCGGTCTGATTGCCAAACGCAGCCCCGAGCAAAACATCGGCCTGTTGCTGCCCACTAGCAGCGCCGGACTGATCACCAATATGGCCGCCCTGCTGCGCGGCAAAACCGTGGTCAACCTTAACTACACCGCCAGTGAAAACGCCCTCTTATCGGCACTGAAGCAGGCCGATATTCACTCCATCTACACCTCAAAACGCTTTGTGGAAAAACTAAAACAGCGCGGCATGGATCCCAGTGCGCTGTTTGAACAGACTCAGGTTTTCTATCTGGAAGAGCTGAAAAAGGAAATCAGCAGCCTGAAAAAACTCGGCTTGCTGATCTGTGCCGTACTGCTGCCCACCACTTGGATTCAAGCTCTGTTTGGGAAAAAACGCACCACCAATCAGGTCAGTGCGATTCTGTTTTCCAGTGGCAGCGAAGGCGCACCCAAAGGGGTGATGTTGAGCCAACAGAACATCTTGGCCAATATGAAACAAATTGCTACCTTACTTGATCCCGTTAAAGAAGAGCGCCTGCTCTCCTGTCTGCCGCTGTTTCACGCCTTTGGTTTGAGTGTCACCGGCCTGATGCCGCTGGCGGATGGCATTCCCGTTGTCTGTCACCCCGACCCTACCGATGTCGTCGGTATGGCCAAGGGCATGCAAACATACCAAACCACGGTGTTTTGCAGCACCTCCACCTTTTTGCGCCTCTTCAATCGCAACAAACGAGTACAACCAGCCATGCTCGACTCTCTGCGCATGATCATCACTGGCGCAGAAAAACTCAACGCAGAGGTACGCAGCGGGTTTCTGGAAAAATTCAATAAAACCCTCTACGAAGGTTACGGCACCACCGAAACCGCACCGGCGGCCAGCGCCAACTTTACCGACCGAGAACGCCGCACCGGTTTGGCCAGCCAAATCGCCCATAAAGAGGGCAGCGTCGGTCTGCCGTTACCAGGCGGCTGTTTTTGCATTGTTGATCCCAACACCTTGACCCCACTGCCCATCGGTGAAGCCGGTCTGGTGCTGTTTTCTGGGGTGCAGCTGATGCTGGGCTACCTCAACAACAGTGACAAAACCGCCGAAGCCCTCCTCGAAATGAACGGCCAGCGCTGGTACAAAACCGGTGACAAAGGCCGATTGGACGACGACGGTTTCCTTACCTTACTGGATCGTTACTCTCGCTTTGCCAAAATCGGCGGCGAAATGGTTGGCCTCACCGCCCTCGAAGCGGCCATCAGCGCACACCTGCCAGAAGAGGTTGAGCTGCTCAGCTGCGCCTTGCCTGACGGCAAAAAAGGTGAAAAAGTGGTGCTTTTGGTGGCCGGTAGCAACGACCTTGAGCCGGTCAAACATGCCATCGAGCGCAGTGACTTAACCCCCTTGATGAAACCCAGCAAGCTGCTTCTGGTCGCGGAAATCCCCAAGCTGGGCAGCGGTAAAAGTGATTTTGGTCAAGCGAAAAAAATCGCCTTGGAGCACCTCGCATGAGGGCTTTTCAGATCAGTCTCACCGCAGCTAAAACCACCCTACCCAGTGGTTTCAGCAAGCTCAATGCTCACTTTAAAAAAACAGTTCTTAATACTTTGACAAAGCATCAGCATGTCCTAATATTTAGATAGAGATTAACCTAAAAGGAGTGTCACCATGACCTTTATGAGCCTACTTACCGCACTGCCCGCCGTTGTTGCCATCGCCGTAGTAGTCGCTCTGCTTTACTACGGCTACAAAACGTTACACGACAACCATCCCCACTGGCACAATCAACATCATCATTGATCTTCTGGGCGTTCACTCGAACGCCCAGCACTTTTTTATGACCTCAGTCACATTTTAATCATGTTTGCTCTTAAAACAGTTGACAATATATTAGAATATAATAATATACTATCAACTCAAACAATCTATTAGAGCATGAAAAATGATTATTGAAAGCATTTTAACCCTCGTACCCGCTGCGGTTCTGGTCATTGTTGGTGTTGTTCTGACTTACAGTACAGCTCACGCCTTACGCTGTGTTGTTGCTCGGCTACAGAACAATCCTTGCCCTCATTAAACCTCACAGGTGCTCTTCAGCGCGCCTTTAACACAATACAACAGCGTCCATTGTGACGCTGTTTTGCGTATAATCGCGCCCTTTTTGAGCAAGAGACCCTCATGGAAGCACAAGCACCATCTGCTGTCTGGCAACAAAAATTCATCAACATTCGAGAAAACAAACTCTTCGAAGGGTTTGTAATCGCCATTATCGTCTTATCCGCACTCGTGATCGGTGCCAAAACCTACGAAACCTCGCCCACCATACTGACGCTGTTTCACTACCTTGACTTGACCATCACCTTGATTTTTTTGGTTGAACTGGTCATTCGCATGATCGCCGAAACCAACCTAAAACGATTTTTTAGCAAAGGCTGGAACGTCTTTGATTTTATCATTGTCGTCACCAGCCTAATCCCCGTTGATGACAGCGAAGCCGCCATGTTGGGGCGGCTGCTGCGCATCTTCCGCGTGCTGCGCCTGGTCTCCATCATTCCTGAGCTGCGCGTCCTGCTAAACGCCTTTGTCACCGCCATCCCCCGCATGGGTTACGTCAGCTTGCTGATGTTTATTATTTTTTACATCTACGCCGCCATCGGCAGCATGTTTTTCCACACCATCAACCCCGAGCTGTGGAGCAACATCACCATCGCTCTACTGACCATGTTTCGAGTCGCCACCTTCGAGGATTGGACCGACGTGATGTACGAAACCATGGAGGTCTACCCCCTCAGCTGGATCTATTATCTGAGTTTTATCTTTATCGTTGCTTTTGTGTTTCTGAACATGATGATCGGCATCGTCTTAGAAACGCTGCACAAAGAACATGAAAAAATGGATCAAGCTAACGGAGAAGGTGAAGCGGGCGAAGTACATAAAATTGATCAACGCACAGAAGAAATGGAACAACGCCTGATCCGAATGGAAAAACTGCTAGAAGAGCGACTACCAGCGACGCTCAGCACCCACACTTCTTCAAACAAAAAACCTCACTGAGCGCCTTGAGGGTCAAGCATAATCTTTGCCCCATCGACTTTAATCGGATAAACCCGCAACGCTTCCGTAGCGGGTTCCTCCATTGGCTCACCGGTACGCACACTAAAACGGCTGCCATGCAACGTGCAGTGGATCAGCTCACCCTTTAAACAACCCAAAGAGAGAGAAGAATCTTCATGGGTACAAGTATCATCCACCGCATGCAAAATACCCTCTACATTAGCGATCAAGATTTTTCGCCCCTGACACTCAACTCGCATGGTTTTCCCAACAGACAAACGATCCACATCCGCCACCGCAACAAAACTACTCATGAATTTAATTCCAAATCAACCAAAACGGCTATTGTAACACCGCCAAAACCGACCCAAAACAGCCTCAGAAAAAAACGAACAAAAAGCAGAAATAGCACTTGATTATATTAAAATCTTCTAATAAACTATCTGCATCGTTTAGCAAAGGAGTGCTAACGACCCTTTGTATGTAACTAACTTGTTTGGAGATAAATCAATGAAAGCTTTGAAAATTATCGCTGTTGCTGCCTTGTTAACCGCCTCTGCTGCTTCTCAAGCATGGTGGGGTCCTTTCAACAATAACAACAATAACGGTTATAACAACGGTTACAGCAACAGCAACGGTTCTGCTAATGGCACGGGTAACGGTTCTGCTGACTTCGGTTTCAGCATGAACGCTTCTGCTAAAAGCAACGGCAACTTCGACGGCAACAACAACTACAACGGTGCTAACAACGGCAACGGTTACAACAACGGTAACGGTTCTGCCAATGGCGCAGGCAATGGTTCTGCTGATTTCGGTTTCAGCATGAACGCCTCTGCTAAAGGCAACGGCAACTTCGATGGCAACAACGGCTACAACAACGGTTACGGCTATGCGCCTACCGCTGAGCAAGTTGCTGCACAGCAAAAAGCCGCTGCTGACTACGCAAAACACATGCAAGCCCAGCACAAAGCC
>JAUZRS010000322.1 GCA_030950195.1 Gammaproteobacteria bacterium
GGCTAATGGGAGCTGTTTGGCAAACAGCGATTTTTTAAAATGTACCTCGTATTGTTGTCCAGCAGGCCACTGTTTTTTGGGTTTAAACATCAGTGTGCTTTCATTTTCCCAACGCCATTCACCTTTGAAGGCGGGGCGCAGCTCTATCTGCTGGTTTACGCTTTGATCGAGATGGTTTAAGGCGGCGGCTGAGGTGCGTGTGCCATTCAATTCAAAGGTGATACGCAGAGGAGAGGGTGCGCTGTTTGTGTCATCGGCGTTGTTGACGGTGGGAGGATAAATATGAGCGGTGACCTGCTCGGGCGCGGGCAGTGTGCGGTAGTAGGCGTAGCTTGCGCCGCCCGACAGCAGCAGAAATAGGCTGAGATAAACGGTTTTCGGGTGGTTTTTTTGTTGCGAGGCGAGACAGCGTAACCACGGTGGACTGGACCAACTCCAACGGCCAAGAATAAAGCTCAAAAGTGAGGCAATCAGGGTGATGATCTTTCTCATTGGATCTTATCTCGTCTTGCTTAGGTTGGTTGACAGGCTGTTTTTATCTGCTCTGAGTAGAACTTATCTTCGCAGAATTCAGCGTTGGTTTCTATCGTCGTGCCGCAAAATGCTATCCAAAAACCCACCATTTCACTATACTTTGCCGTCGAGCCGGGGGTGCGGTTGTCCGCTGAGAGAGTCCCTTGGAACCTGATTCGGTTTGTACCGACGGAGGGAGGCTTATGCATTTCTGCTGCCGCCCTCTGTTTTTTGACTTGCCCCAGCGGCAGAGGAGCGTTAAGTGAGTGCCATTCCAGAGGAATTTATTCAAGAGACGGCACGGTTGTCTGAAGAGGTCACCCGTCCGTTTATCAATTCCAAAAAGCATTATATCGAAGGCTCACGGCCTGACATTCAAGTGCCGAGCCGTGAGATTCGTCTCAGCGACACCTTGACCGACGAGGGTACGGAGAAAAACCTGCCGATTCCCGTTTACGATACGTCTGGCCCTTACACCGATCCTGAAGTGGAGATTGATCTGATGCGGGGCTTGCCTGCGCTGCGCAGCGGTTGGATTGCGGAACGTGAAGACACCCAAGCGTTGAGCGGCCCCAGCTCTGAGTACGGTCAGCAGCGCCAAGCCGATGCCCTGTTAGACAAGCTGCGTTTTGAGCACATTCGTGCGCCGCGTGAAGCCAAAGCGGGTAAAAACGTCAGTCAGATGTACTACGCACGCAAGGGCATCATCACCCCTGAGATGGAGTATGTGGCGATTCGGGAAAACAACCGTCTGCAAGAGTTGCAGGCCAAGCCCGAATACGCAGCCTTGCTGCGTCAGCACGCCGGTCAATCGTTTGGTGCCAACATTCCCGATGAAATCACCCCTGAATTTGTTCGCTCTGAAGTGGCTTCCGGTCGGGCGATCATTCCTGCCAACATCAATCACCCTGAAGTGGAACCGATGATCATTGGGCGTAATTTCCGCGTCAAGATCAACACCAACATCGGTAACTCGGCGGTCACTTCGTCCATTGCCGAAGAAGTTGAAAAACTGGTGTGGTCGTGCCGTTGGGGCGGCGATACCTTGATGGATCTCTCCACGGGCAAAAACATTCATGAAACCCGTGAGTGGATTCTGCGTAACGCACCGGTTCCCATCGGTACGGTGCCGATTTACCAGGCGTTGGAAAAAGTCAAAGGCAAATCGGAAGATCTGACTTGGGAAATTTTCCGTGACACCTTGATCGAGCAGGCGGAGCAGGGGGTGGATTATTTCACCATCCATGCGGGTGTGCGTCTGGCTTATGTGCCGATGACCGCTGAACGGGTGACGGGCATTGTTTCTCGTGGTGGTTCGATTATGGCGAAGTGGTGTTTGGCGCATCACGAAGAGAATTTCCTCTACACCCATTTTGAAGACATCTGCGCGATCATGAAAGCCTATGACGTTTCCTTCTCTCTGGGTGATGGCTTGCGTCCCGGTTGTCTGGCCGATGCCAACGATGCGGCGCAGTTTGCTGAGCTGGAGACCTTGGGTGAGTTGACTAAAATCGCGTGGGAACATGATGTTCAGGTGATGATCGAAGGTCCTGGCCATGTGCCGATGCAGATGATCAAAGAGAACATGGATAAGGAGCTGAAAGATTGTTTCGAAGCGCCTTTCTATACTCTCGGGCCGTTGGTGACGGACATTTCACCCGGTTACGATCATTTCAGCTCGGGTATCGGTGCGGCACAGATCGGGTGGTACGGTACGTCGATGCTCTGTTATGTGACTCCGAAAGAGCATTTGGGTCTGCCGAATAAGGCCGATGTGCGTGAAGGCATTATCACCTACCGCATCGCAGCTCACGCGGCGGATCTGGCCAAGGGGTTCCCTGGGGTGCAGTTGCGTGACAACGCACTTTCTAAAGCGCGTTTTGAATTTCGTTGGGTGGATCAATTCGCTCTGAGTCTCGATCCCGAGCGGGCGCAAGAGTTTCATGATGAAACCATGCCCGCACAGGCGCACAAGGTGGCGCATTTCTGCTCCATGTGTGGACCGAATTTCTGTTCCATGAAGATCTCACAAGACGTGCGTGATTACGCAAAAAAGAACGGCTTGAAAGACATTGGAGTGGCAGTTGAGGTGGGGATGAAAGAGAAAGCGGCTGAGTTTAAAAAGCAGGGCGCGGAGATTTATAAGGAGGTTTAGGG
>JAUZRS010000323.1 GCA_030950195.1 Gammaproteobacteria bacterium
GGGTTTTGAGCTGGATTGCATCGGCGCAGAGCAGCTGCGTATTCGCCAGATTCCGGCGCTGCTGCACGGCAGCGAGGTGGAAAAATTGGTGCAGGATGTGTTGGCGGATCTGCTTATGTTTGGTGAGACGGAGCGCATTCAGGCGGCTATGAACGAGGTGCTTTCTAGCATGGCTTGTCACGGTTCGGTGCGCGCCAATCGGCAGTTGAATCTGAGCGAGATGAACGCCCTGTTGCGTGACATGGAGCAAACACAGCGCAGCGGCCAGTGCAATCACGGTCGCCCTACTTGGACGCTGCTCTCCATGCAGGAGCTGGATACGCTCTTTTTGCGCGGACGGTGAACGGTGTTTACCCTGTAGGTTGGGGTGAGGAACGAACCCCAACTGATCATGGAATGTTGGGAGGGATGTTGGGGTTATCACCCCAACCTACGAACTTGGTTACCCTTTGAGGTACGAATGACGGCTTTAACAACAGAGGATAAACGCCCTCTGGCTCTTTTTATTATGGGGCCAACGGCGGCGGGTAAAACCGCTTTGGCGGTGGAGCTGGTGCAGCGTCTGCCTTGTGACATCATCAGCGTTGATTCGGCGATGGTTTATCGCGGCTTGGATATTGGCGCGGCCAAACCCGATGCGGCAACGTTGGCGCGTGCGCCGCACCGTCTGATTGATCTGCTTGATCCCAGCGAGGCTTATTCGGTGTCGCGTTTTTGTGCGGATGCCCGTGCCGAGATGGATCAGATCGTCGCACGGGGGCGTATTCCGCTGCTGGTCGGCGGCAGTATGCTCTATTTTCGGGCGTTGGAATTGGGTCTCTCACCGCTGCCCAAGGCCGATGCTGGGGTGCGTGCGGAGTTGAATCGAGAGATTGAACAGCGGGGGTTAGCAGCACTGCATGGGGAGCTGGCTCAGGTTGATCCCGTCGCGGCAGAGCGCATTCACAGCAACGATTCGCAGCGCATTCAGCGGGCGCTGGAGGTGTGGCGTTTGACGGGCAAAACGCTCACGCAGTTGCAGCAACAGGCGGGAGAGGCGTTGCCGTTCCGACTGCTGAAATGGGCGCTTTCACCGCCGGATCGTGCGGTGCTGCATCAGCGCATTGCCCAGCGTTTTGAGCAGATGTTGGCGCAGGGGTTTATAGACGAGGTGCGGGAGCTGAAAGCACGCCCCGAGCTGAATTTGGATCTGCCTTCCATGCGTTCCATCGGCTATCGTCAGGTGTGGCAGCACCTCGACGGTGAGTTGAATGAGGCGGAGCTGTTGGAGCGCGGTATTATCGCCACTCGCCAGTTTGCTAAGCGGCAATTGACGTGGTTGAGAAGTTACCCTGAGGTGGTGTTTTATGATCCAGAAAATTTGGATTATGAGGTTTTGTTGCGGCAGATTGTGTAGGGGGTTTGAGTTTTTTTGGTGGGTGAGTTTGCTTTGCGATGTTTGTCAACAAAGTTGTCCGGTTTTTCTCAGTTATATACCATTGAACAAATTCATGAACCCATGCAATGTGGCCAGCATGGTAGCGTTTTTCATTGGACTGGGCTTTTTTTTCGAGGATCAATAAGGCCGCTGCCTCTGCCAGACCCTTCTCTGTTTTACGGGTGCTTTTCTTCAGTTGTGGGAATTCACGCCGCTCGGTTTTACTCAAACGCTCTGGGTTTTTATTGCCATCAATAATTGGGACTAAATCTTGGTAGTCATTAACGCTGTTCTGTATTGTTTGACGTGATGTTGAGATTAAGACATTCAGTTTGTTAATAAAAAGCGGAAGTTCTTTTTCAAGTTGCTTACGTGTAGTCTCACGGCGAATGCTGCGTGTGATTGATTTTGCAAAATTATGTGTGCCGCGAATTTTAGCCACATCCAGATAACGTGGATCATTGGGCGATCAGGGTTACAGGCTCGATAAGCATCGTCTAGGTTGGTTGCAGGTGCTGGAAAGGTTGTCATAATCGGCCACTGTTTTTTTAAGGGTAACCAATCAAATGAGTGCCATTATTGACAACACCCCATCTGCCATCGTGTGGATGCAAGAAGAACTGAAACTGCTCGATCAACGTCAGTTGCCTCAACTGGTGGTTTATCTTCAGCTGGATGATGTGGCTGCCGTAGCAGATGCGATTCGGCAGATGGTGGTGCGCGGTGCGCCTGCCATCGGCATCACCGCTGCTTACGGGGTGGTGATTGCAGCACGTCAGCGTTACGCAGAAAATCGACAGACGTGGCAGAGAGATCTTGAGCCGGATCTAGAGCTACTGGCCGCAGCTCGCCCTACCGCCGTCAATCTTTGTTGGGCGTTGCAACGGATGAAAACGTTGGTACTGACATTGGAAGGTGATCCCTTTGGGGCGCTGGAAGCAGAGGCAATACTGATTCATCAAGAGGACATTGCTGCTAATCAAAAAATGGCGGGCTTGGGTGCGGATCTGTTGGTTGCCGACTCGGCGGTGTTGACTCACTGCAATGCCGGTGCGCTGGCCACCGGTGGGGTGGGAACGGCGCTGGGGGTGATTCGAGCCGGGTTTGCCAGTGGCAAAATAGATCAGGTGTTTGCCGATGAAACGCGCCCGTGGTTGCAAGGGGCGCGTTTGACCGCTTGGGAGCTGGTGCAGGAGCAGATCCCGGTGACACTGCTCTGCGAAGGGGCGGCGGCGCGTTTGATGCAGCAGGGCAAAATTGGCTGGGTGATTGTAGGCTCGGATCGCATCGCGGCCAACGGCGATGTGGCGAATAAGATCGGCACCTTGAGTTTGGCAGTGTTGGCGCGGCATTTTGGGGTGAAGATGATGGTGGTGGCACCGAGCAGCACGGTGGATATGCAGCTTGCCTCAGGTGACTTGATCCCCATTGAGCAGCGCGGTGCTGATGAACTGTTAGAGCTGGAGGGAAAGCGCATCGCTGCCGAAGGCGCACAGGCTTGGACACCGGCCTTTGATGTCACGCCTGCTGAATTGGTGGATGTGATTGTCACCGAGCGCGGGGTGGTTTGGCAGCCCAGCTTGGAGAAGATGAAGAGCTTAATGGGGTGATCTGTGTCACTGAGTGGGTGGCAAATTTTTGCTTGGCTCTTGAAACTGTTTGGAAAAGCCCCATTAAGAGTGGGACGATATTTTGAATACTTTAGGAGCTTTGCCAAAAAATGAGTACCGCGACCCCTGCCAAAGAGACCCACAAGTTTCAGACCGAGGTGAACCAACTGTTGAAGTTGATGATTCACTCGCTCTATTCCAATCAAGAGATCTTTCTGCGTGAGCTGATCTCAAACGCCTCCGATGCCTGTGACAAACTGCGTTTTGAAGCATTGACCGATGATGCTTTGATGGAAAGCGATTCGGAATTGAAGATTCGCATCGCCTTTGACAAAGAGGCCAACACGGTTAGCTTGAGCGACAACGGCATCGGCATGAGCCGCGACGAAGTGATTGCCAACATTGGTACCATTGCCAACTCGGGTACGCAGAAATTTTTGGAATCCCTCAGTGGCGATCAAGCCAAAGACGCCAATATGATCGGCCAATTTGGGGTCGGTTTTTACTCCGCTTTTGTGGTGGCGGATCGGGTCACCTTGACCACTCGCCGTGCAGGCACAACAGAGGCGGTCTGCTGGGACTCTACCGGCAATGGTGAATACACCTTAGAGGCTGTGGAGCGCGACAGTCGTGGCACCGAAGTGGTGCTGCATCTGCGTGAAGAGAGCAGTGAGTTTGCTGACGGTTGGCGTTTGCGTTCGATCATTAAAAAATATTCTGATCACATCACGTTCCCTGTGGTGATGCTTTCTGAGCCTGCGCCCGCTGCGGAAGGTGAAGAAGCAGAAGAGCCAAAAGACGAAACCATCAATGACGCTTCTGCTCTTTGGACGCGGAGTAAAAACGAGATCAGTGACGATGAGTACAAGGCGTTTTACAAACACGTCAGTCACGATTTTGAAGACCCGTTGTTGTGGAGTCACAGCCGTGTTGAGGGAAAATTAGAGTACACTTCTCTGCTTTATATTCCTTCCAAAGCGCCGTTTGATCTGTGGGAGCGGGACACCACTAACGGCATTAAATTGTTTGTGCAGCGCGTCTTTATTATGGACGATGCGGAAAAACTACTGCCGCGTTATTTGCGTTTTGTGCGCGGTCTGGTGGATTCCAGTGATCTGCCCCTGAACGTCTCGCGTGAGATTTTACAGAGCAACAAAGTGATCGACAGCATCCGCACCGGTTCGGTGAAAAAGGTGCTGGGGATGTTGAAAAAAACCGCCAAAAAAGAGCCTGAGTTGTATCAGAGTTTCTGGGATCAATTTGGTCAGGTGATCAAAGAAGGCCCTGGAGAAGATTTTGCCAATCGTGAAGAGATCGCGTCTCTACTGCGTTTTTCCTCCACTCACGAGGACGTTGAAAAACAGAGCGTCAGTCTGGATGCCTACATCGAACGGATGAAAGAGGGTCAGGAGAAGATCTATTACATTACCGCCGACAGTTTTGCGGCTGCTAAAAACAGCCCCCATCTGGAGCTGCTGCGCAAAAAAGAGATTGAAGTACTGTTGATGTCTGACCGTGTGGATGAGTGGATGATGTCCTTCATTCAAGAGTACGCGGGTAAAAAATTGGTCTCGGTGGCTAAAGGCGCTCTGGATCTGGATGAGATCGAAACCCCAGCGGATAAAGAGGTTCAGGAAGCGACAGAAGAGCGCGCCAAGGGTTTGTTGGAGCGAATCACAACGGCGCTGGGTGATCAAGTAGAAGAGGTTAAGGTATCACACCGTTTGACCTCTTCGCCCTCCTGCTTGGTGTTGAAAGAGCAGGATATGGCGCTGCACATGCAGCAGTTGATGAAGCAGGCGGGACACGATCTGCCCGACAGCAAACCGACGTTGGAGATCAACCCCACTCATCCGGTGTTGGAGCACATGAACAGTGAGAGTGATGACGCTCAGTTTGGTGAGTGGGCTTCTCTGTTGCTGGATCAGGCGGTGTTGGCGGAAGGCGGCAGCTTGAAAGACCCTGCTGGTTTTGTGCAGCGTTTGAACGGCATGTTGATGACCTTGAGCAAATCCTAGACGGATCTGTAGGGGCGAAAACTCTTTTGCCCTGATTTAGGATTGATTTAAGAGGGCGAAAACTCTTTCGCCCTTACCTTTTCTTGTTGTTTTATCCATTTTTCTACTTGGTTGGCGGGCATCGGTCTGGCGATATAATAGCCTTGCACTCGATCACAACCGGCTTTTTTGAGTTTGTCTAATACCCCGGGGTCTTCTATCCCTTCTGCAACCACTTTCATCCCAAATTTGTGTGCCAGATAGATGCTGGAATGGACGGTTAGGTTATCGTTGTCACTGCTTTGCATCCCTAAAATAAAGGATTTGTCGATTTTTAGTTCGTTCACTGGGAGCTGTTGTAGATAAGAGAGGGAAGAGTAGCCGGTACCAAAGTCGTCAATGGAGAGTTGCACCCCCAGTTCATCGAGGTCATCTAAAATTTGCCGAGCACGCGGTGAGCTGTCCATCAAGGTGTTTTCAGTCAGCTCCAGAATCAACTGTGTGCCGGTCAGTTCTTGAATGGCCAATTGGGTGCGAATAAAGGCGGCTAGATTTTCATTTTGCAGACTGTGGGAGGTTAGGTTGACCGCTACTTTTAGCCCTAGGCCACTTTTTTGCCACTGGCCACACTGTTCGATGGCGCTGCCCAACACCCATGAAGTGAGGGGAATAATGAGTGTATTTTGCTCTGCTAGGGGGAGAAAATCGCTTGGTTCCATCAAACCTAAACGAGGGTGTGGCCAGCGAATCAGAGCTTCCATCACCGTGTGTTGGCCGCTGCTGAGGTTTTGTTGCGGTTGAAACAACAGCTCCAGAGTCTGGTTTTCAATCGCCTCGCGCAGCTCGTTAATGAGCTGGTGGCGTTCGTTGTCGTCGGGATTTTGTTTGGGGTCGTAGAGTTTGTAACCGAGTTGCTTGCGTTTTGCATCGTACATGGCCACGTCGGCACGTTGCAGCAGTTTGTGTAGGTCTTTGCCGTTACTGGGAGCGCTACAGATGCCCATGCTGACCCCGATGGTGAGACTGTGATCCTCCAGTTGCATTGGTTTTTGCAGTTTTTGTTGCAGGTGTTTGGCGACCTCCTCCGCTTGAGAGCCGTTGGTGTCGGGCAGCAGTAGGGCAAATTCATCGCCGCCGAGGCGCGCCAAGGTGTCCACGGAACGCAGGTGCTGGTGCAGACGTTGGGAGACCTGTTGTAACAGCAGGTCGCCGATGTGGTGGCCAAGGGTGTCGTTGACCTCTTTAAATTTATTTAGATCCATTTGGATCAGGCTGAAGGGGGTGTTGTTGCGTTGGTAGGCGCGCAGCGCTTGTTGGCAGCGATCCATAAACAGGCTGCGGTTGGGCAGGCCGGTTAGGGTATCGTGCTGAGCTTGGTGGGCGCTTTTGACCAACTCGCTGATCTCTTCTACCAGCAGCACCAAAGCCCCGTCGGGCAGTGGCAGGTAGCGAATTTTAAAGATACGCTGTTGAGAGTGGCAATCCATACACTCTAATTGGTGGTGGGTGTGGGGATGATCAAGAAAGGGGATGATGCTACCGCACTCTTGGATAAACTCGTGCATGCGTTGGGTGAGCACTTGGCCTTCGCCGGGTTGTTCGCACAAAATTAGCCCCACATCTAAGGCTTCGGTGGCTGCTTGCAAGACTTGGAACTGCTTGGCTTTTTTTTCGATTTCGTAGTGATCTTGGTTGAGCTGTTGCTGTTGCAGTAGGCTCTGCATGAGCTGTGCAATATTTTCACTCAATTGGCTCAGTTCGTCGCGGTGCTGGCTGAGGTTGAACTCTAAATGAAAATGATCTTGGCAGACTGTGCGGGTATTTTGACTCAAACGACGTAGCCGAAAGGCGTAGTAGACGCTGATGAGTAGAAATAGAGTGATGAAAGTAAGCGCAGCGGTGATTCGTTGCTGCCGTTCGAGGTCATTGACGTCGTGGTTTAACTCCGTTAGACGGGTTTTAGCCAATAGGATGGAGAAGCGCAGTTTGAGTTCCGAGTTGCCGTAGTCAAAGAAACTTTTACCGCTGATGAGGTATTTTTTTTCCAGCAACGGCAAGGGAGTTTGGGCTGGAATGATTTCGGGCGCGCTGCTGGTAAAGACCCGCTGTTGATTTTGTTGCCCGTAGAACAGCGCGGTAATAACATCGCGGCTTCTTAAATCCCGTTGTGAATGTTGTAAAAACTGGCTGTCCAGCGGCGTGAGCAGCATGATTCTGCCCAATAGATGACCTTTTGAATCATGGGTGTTTTTCAGGTTTAGCAGATAGGGTTGCTCTTCCAGAACCGTAAAATAACCGCCTTCGGCTTGTTGTAAAAGGTTGGGTTCGGGGTTGATTAAGGGGTGCGGTAACGGCTTTTTTCTGAGCTTGTAGAGTTCGCGCAGTTGATTTTTGTCAAACAGTAAGATGTGGCTGGGGTGAACTAGGCCGCGCCAGCTGGATATTTTTGGCAGCCAAGCCGGAGGGCGGCGGTGGGTTTGAATTTTTTCGTCGCTGGGCGATGAGGCGAGAGATTTAAGGTGCTGTTTGAGATTTAGATTGAGCGCAAAGAGGTCGGTGAGTTGTTGATGACGTTTGAGGTAGTGGTCAAATTGGTTGCGAGCGGTTTGCAGTTCTTTATCCAGCTGTTGTTCCAGACTGTGTTCTAAAATGATTTGTAGACGGGGTGCTTGTTGCCACTCCAGTAGTTGCCAAGTAAACAAACCCAGCGCGGCGGTCAGCAGGGTCGCTTTGATCCAGATGGGAAGAGAGACTCGCCATCTGGGGTGTTGCTTGGAAGATATGTTCTGTTTGCTGTCCATCCCTGGCCTTCTGTCAATGTTTGCTGTGGGGTGGCGGTGGAGCGGAAATCAGCTCATCGCCGTTAAATTGCCAACCCGCTTGGCGTAACTTGCTCGGGGTTAACAGATTTTTTTCAATTGCCTGTGATTCCAGTTGTTGGATCAGGTAGGCAACCAGTTTATCGGCCAAGGGGTTGTGGGCTGTACCTTGCCAAGTGGTAATGCTGTAGGTTCGATAGAGTGGATAGCGCCCTGCGGCCAAGGCTTGTAGGTCGTCGGGCCTGCTGCCATTGACGTTGAGTATTTTGACTTTCTCTGAACCTTGGTAACGCTGAACCATGTCGAGGGTTTCGTAGCCTATGGCACCGGGTGTTTGATGGGTGTGGGTGATGACATCAGGAATGGCACCCATGTCTACCGCCATCGGGCTGAAAAAGTTTTCATCTTCCAATAACAGTTTCCAATGGCCTGGGCGTTTTTTGCAGTGCAGGCGGGTGATGGGCTGAACGTTGCGGGCATCGGCGATCTTCGGCAGTTCATTCCAGCTTTCGATTTCACCGCTGAAGAGTTTTTGTGCCTGTTCAAAGCTGACGTTGTCAGTGGGGTTATCGGGGTGGGTGATCATGGCCACAGCGGCAATGCCAAGGGTGTGAAATTTCAGTCCAGGCAAGCGGTCATTGGCTCCTGGAGGGCAGCAAAAACCGCCGATGTCGGCCTGTTTTCGGGAGAGCAAACCCGCAGAAATGCCGCAGGTGCCGTCGCTGACGGAAATGTTGAGCTGATGTTGTTGGGCAAATTGTTGGATGAGTTTTTTTAGAGCGGGGTACTGCTGTTGGTCGAGGCTGACCAGCAGATCCACATCGCTGGGTACGTCCTTTTTATATTGAATGCCTTGCTTGATCCACTGGGCTGATTTGTTGTTATTGATCGGACTGTGGTCAAAAGGGTGTTGCGCGTGTGCGCTGTTGGCAAGGCCAGCGAGCAGTAGCACGGTGAAGTAGGCGTGTTTTAGCATGATGGTTTCCGATAAGAGGAGCTGTTTTAGCGACCTGTGCTGCGAATCTTTAATAAACAGTTTTACATCAAACACTTT
>JAUZRS010000033.1 GCA_030950195.1 Gammaproteobacteria bacterium
CAGCGCGGTGCCGTTATTGGCAAAACCGTGCTGTTCCAGCAGTTGTTTCAGTCGCTCGCCCTCGCTCTTCAGTTGTTGGCGCATCTGCTCTTGCCAAGCAAAATCGGAAAGCGCAGCACAGGCCACCACGCGGCTCGGGCCACTGATGCTCCAAGGGCCGAGGTGTTCGCGCATCTGGTGCAGCAGCTCTGGCTGGGCAAAGAGAAAGCCGATGCGCGCACCGGCTAAGCCAAAAAATTTACCCAGTGAACGCAGTACAATCAGCCCCGCTGGCGCTTGCGGTTTGAGCAAACTGGCTTCGGGGGTGACATCAATAAAGGCTTCATCGACGATCAAGTAACCGCCTTTGTGGTGCAGGTGGTGCTGCCATCTGTGTAAGCAGTCTGAGCTGAAACGCTGACCAGTGGGGTTATTGGGGTTGACCAAAATCAGCGCGTCCAGTTGCGCCTTGGTCTTCTCGCTGGCGCTCATGATCTGTTTGCTGGAGAGGCGTTTGACTCTGTACCCGGCCTGTTGCCAGCAGTGGCCGTGCTCTTGATAACTCGGCTCCAGCAGCCCGATGCAGATCTCAGCGCGATTTTTACCCTGAAACAGCAGCTCGGGCAGGGCTTGAATGATCGCCTGTGAACCGGCGGTGGCGAGCAGATTGTCCGTGCCGTAGTAGTGGCTGGCAGCGGCCTCTAAGCCGTCTCGGAGTTCGGGCAGGCGCTGCCAGTGGTGCGCTTCAAGGGGGGCGATGGGGTAGCCGTGGGGGTTGATTCCCGTGGAAAGGTCGATCCAGCGATCGTATTCGATGCCGTAGTGTTGCGCCGCATCGCGCAGCTTGCCGCCGTGGTTAAGCATGGGTTTGTTTCACGTTCTGACCTGTAAACGAGTGAGAGGGGTATTGTAAAGCGAGGCACTGGGGATGGCCACTTATGCGTTCTTGAATGCGTTTAAATCTTGAGTCGGCTCTGCTTATGGAGTAGGATCAGTGTGCTGTTTTTTAGGGTCAAGTCTTGTTTTGTGTTTGGGCTGATAAAAAAGACGGTGTTGTAAAGGGATGATTAAATCTAAACGATGGCATGGATTTGGTTGTTATTTATTTAGGGGTTATTTAAGGTGTTTTTTTATGTGGTTAGGTGCTAAGCGTAAGCTGTTTACAGCAGCTGTTTTATGGGTGGGATTGCAGATGACGGCTTCTGCGGAAGTCTTGTTGTTTGATGATTTTAACGGTGTGACACTTGATTCACAGCTCTGGGATGAGGCAACGTGGCATTTGGGACGAACTCAATTTGGCAATGCCTTGACCTTTGCTCAAGAAGGAACAACGGATTACCTTTCGATGTCGTTGGATACCTATAACCCCAATGAGCCTGGGGCGAGTTTGTATGGTGCTGAAATTTACAGTGTGGCGAGTTTTCCAGTTGATACCGGTCTGGAGTTTGAAGCGCGGGTACGCTCTTCAGTAGTGACTCCAGGGTTGGTTTCTTCTCTGTTTTTATACGCACAAGACAGTCAAGGTTGGGCGGATGAGATTGATGTTGAGGTCTTGAGTGCTCAGCCCAGTGACAGCTTTTTGGCCACCAGTTGGAATAACTGGGGTGATCCTAACGGTTCTTATAACGATGGGGTGTTCCACGCCGGTACACAATTGAGCTTGGCAAATTACGATTACACTGCGTGGCAAACCTATACGATTCGTTGGTTTTCTGATCGAGTTGAGTGGTATTTGAACGGTACTTTGGTTAAACAGACCAACAGCCCCGTGCCTGATTTGGCCATGTCCATTCGCAGTAATTTTTGGGCGGCAGACAGTAATTGGTCGCAGGCCTATGGCCCTGCGTTGATGGCCACTTCCGATAATAGCCTGAATCAGCATTATCGTTACGACCTTGATTACATTAAAGTCAGCCGGATTAACTCCAGTGCAGTGGTCGATGTGCCTCTGAATGCGTTGGAGGTGTCTCGGGTTACAACGTCCAGTTGGAGCAGCGGTTATTGTGAAAAGGTAACGGTACAAAATCCAGACAGCCGCAGCCGAGATTGGACTATTGATCTGCTGGTGAACGGTACCTTGAGTAATGCTTGGAGTGCGAATGTGCAGATGCTGGAAGAAGGTGTGCTGCAAGCGCAAGGTTTTGGCTTGGCAGCTGGGGCATCAAAACGCTTTGGTTACTGTATTAAAAAACCGGTGCGTCAGGTCTCGAACAGCGATCTGATTATTACTCGGGATGTGTTTACAGATTGGGGTAGAGGTTACTGTGAAAAAATCACGGTAAAAAATCCGAATGATATTTTAGCGATTTGGACGGTTTCTCTGCCGATTGAGGGTGTGATTAGCACCTCTTGGAGTTCCAATATGGTGCAAACGGGCGGCCAAGTGGAGATCACGGGGTTAACTTGGAATGAACGACTTAAGCCACTGTCTTCAACGAAGGTGGGGTTTTGTGCCAAACGTTGATGTTTAAATGTTGGCTTTAAGCCATTGCAATAAAAAACCCAGCTTTTGCTGGGTTTTTTATTGGCTGGTGTGTTTAGGCCAGTGGTTTTCGCTCAACAGGTCGCTTAGTGGGCGGGCAGGGTGGCTACTAACAGTTCCGCACACTGCATAACGCCTTCCACTTTCAGCTTTAGAAACTCCTTTTTTTGCTCTCCCAGTGCTTCGGCGGTGCGTTGGCACTCCTCTTCTACCAGCGTGTGAATCTGCTTGCGTAGGGTTTGGTAGCTGATGCGCAGCAATCGCCACGGTTGCATTAAACCGACGCTGGGGGCTTGATGTGCCGCTTCCAGCAGGCGGCGATGCAGTTCGGGGTCGATGGCCTCATCACAAAAATGGCGCATGTCGCGGCGTTCGGCAATGACACGATAGATGGCATCGCATTCGGCTTGGGAGTAACGGTGTGTTTTGTTCACGCGCTGACCTGAAAATGAAGGGAGGGCTATTGTAAGGGGGATTGGGAGTGGTGGGTAGGTGGCTTTGCGTTTGGGTTTGCGGCAATGTTGGGCTTGTATTTTTGCTGACGGTTGACGTAGGGTGAAATAACCGTAGGGCATTGCACCTTTTGATCGAAGTGTTGGGAGAACAAAATGGCAAAAATAGAAGGGTTTTGCGTTAAAAATTACCGTTCACTCAAAGAGGTGAGTTTAGGCCGACTTTGGAAACATGATAAGGACGAATCTCTCACCCCACTCACTGCTGTTATCGGTAAAAATGGTTCCGGTAAAAGCTCACTTTTTGATGCCTTTGGGTTTCTGGCCGATTGCCTAAAGCTGGGTGTGGAGGAGGCGTGTGATGCCCGAGGCCGAGGTGGCTTTAATGCCTTGCGAAGCCAAGGCGAAACGGGAGCCATTGAGTTTGAAGTGACTTACCGAGAGCGCGAGGAAACCCAGCCCATTACTTATAAGCTTACTATTGACCTTGATTTATCACAGCGCCCCGTTGTGAAGAAAGAGACTCTTATAGAAGTCTCTAAAAATCAACAGGGGCATTGGTATAAGTATTTTTTAGTATTAACGGATGGTAGAGGGGTAGTCTGGATAGGTGGGGATAATGATTCTTCTGCTGAGTACCAAGAAGGTTTTGATTTGAGTCAATTTGTTGAGTTATTGTTTTCTAAAAATAAAACTAGTGATGGTTGGGAAAAAGTTGAGCTGGATGACAAAGGCAAACTGGGTATCGCCACTTTTGGTTCATTAAAACAGCACCTCTGAATCAGTGCCTTTCGCCACTTTATCGAAGTCTGGTATTTGAGCTACTTCAGCCCCAATGCCGCTCGCAGCTTGCCCCTTGCGGGAGCGCAAAAACACCTCAACAGCCACGGCGACAACCTAGGCAATGTGGTGCAGTTTATGGAGCGAGAACACCCACAACAGTTTCAATCCATCTTGGATCGCATCGCCAAAAAAATCCCTTGCATCAAAAAAATTGATACAGAAAAAACCAGCGATGGTCGTCTGCTACTGCGCTTTAATAACCGTGGTTTTGTTGACCCCTTTTACACTCAGCAGATGTCCGACGGTACGTTAAAGATATTTGCTTACCTGCTGCTGCTAGAAGACCCCACGCCCCCGCCTTTTCTGTGCATCGAAGAGCCAGAAAATGGCCTCTACCATAAGTTGCTTGAGTCCTTGGTGCAGGAGTGTCGTCAACACGCCAGTGATGCAGGTGGCTCGCAGATCTTTATCACCACCCATCAACCTTATCTGGTGGATGCTCTCGACCCTGCTGAGGTGTGGATTCTGGAGAAGGGCAGTGATGGTTTTTCCCATATTCGCCGCGCCAGCAGCGATCCGCTGGTGGTGAACATGGTGAGTGAAGGTTTGCCTCTGGGCGGTCTTTGGTACAGCGATTATTTGGAAAAGGATTAGCGAATATGCATTTTGAGGTCTTGGTGGAAGATCAGTCGGGTGGCAAAGCCCTTGAAATGAGGTTATGGCAAAACCTTTACGAATTACCCAGATGATTGTTCGGCGGCAGTGATTGTAGTGTGTGATCTGGATGGTAAATGTTTAGATGCGGTGTTTGAGGGTGGTGCCTCAGCGTTGACGAAAAGAGGGTGGTCGGCTACGGGAGCGGAAAAATTCGCTTGGGCGGAGAAGATCACACCGCACATGAATGTGGATAATAACTGTTCTGAGAGTTTCTGTTATTTTTGGGATAAGGTGCGGGAGTTGGCGGGGTCGGTTTGAGGGGATTGGTTGTGGTGGGTAGATGGCTTTGCGTTGGGTTTGGGGTCTGTTGGGTTTCGGCCTTTGGCCTGCAACCCAACCTACGCCCATCTTTGAGACTAAGGCTTTATCGCTTCAATGGTGGCCGAAAGAACGTACTCTTCTACGCCTTGCCCTGGTGCCCAATCCTTGATGAACTCTTTGGAGTTGTCTTTGGGTGCAATGCGAACCTGC
>JAUZRS010000034.1 GCA_030950195.1 Gammaproteobacteria bacterium
TACACCACCTGACAACCCGCTTCGTGCAGTTGGTCTGCCAAGTGAATATTGGCCTCCTCATCAAAACGAGCGCGCAATTCCACCACCACCGTCACCTCTTTTCCTGACCGCGCCGCCTCCATCAACGACTCAACCAAAACCGAATCGCGACCCGTGCGGTACAACGTCTGTTTGATTGCCAATACATTGGGATCCAGCGCCGCTTGACGCAGCAGCTCGATTACCGGCAGAAAAGATTCATAGGGGTGATGCAATAAAATATCACCCTGCTGCAACAGCTCAAACAGATTCGTCTCGGCAACAAAGGATTTTGGCAGACTCGGGGTAAAGGGTGGGTATTTCAGCTCAGGATCATCCACCAGATCCAACACCTTAAGCAAACGATTCAAATTGACCAAGCCATGCACGCGATAAAGGTCTTCCGCCTGCAATTCAAACTGGCGCAATAAAAACTGCGCAGTCTCTTCAGGACAGTTGTCTGCCACCTCCAAACGCACCGCCTGCCCAAAGTTTCTTGAGGGCAATTCACCTTTCAAGGCGCTGAGCAAATTATCAATCTCCTCCTCATCCACAAACAGCTCACTGTTACGGGTCACCCGAAATTGATAACACCCCGTAATGGTCATCCCGGGGAACAGCTCACCCACATGAGCATGGATCATTGAGGAGAGAAAAATAAAATCGTTTGGCCCTTCGGACAGCTCGACAGGAAAGCGAATTAAACGCGGCAAAGAACGAGGGGCTTGCACCACCGCCACTCCGCTGTCCCGACCAAAAGGATCAAGGCCATAAAGATTCACCACAAAATTGAGGCTTTTATTCAACAAACGTGGGAAAGGGTGCGCCGGATCCAATCCCAGGGGACTTAAGACCGGTGCAACTTCACGCTGAAAATAGCCCCTCACCCATTCGGCTTGCGCCCGACTCCAACAGGTCCGGCGCACAAAACGGATGTCTTTTTCTTCCATCGTCGGCAGCAACCCCTCATTCAGCAAGCGGTACTGATCCTGCACCAGCTCGTGAGTCAGCTCACCAATTTGACGCAGTTGCTCCTGTGCGCCAAGCCCATCAGCACCCGGCTTGGGCAAAGCCAATGCCAACTGCTGCTTCAAACCCGCCACTCGCACCTCAAAAAATTCATCCAAATTGGTGCTGGAGATACAAAGATAACGCAACCGCTCTAAAATCGGCTGTGACACATCTTCGGCCAATTCCAAAACACGTCGGTTAAAGGCCAACAAACTCAACTCACGATTGAAAAACAGATTGAAACCATCAGACTCCGGCATAACCCTGCCCCTCCATCTCCATCACAACACTAGAGTTCAAATCATACGCCCGAAATTCACAACAAAAGCCACTCATTTCACAAAAACAAAAACAAAAAAAGGCCACCCAAAGGCGGCCTTACATTACACCAATCTAACGAAATTATTACATCACGGCACCGTTGACCAAAAAGTGAACCCAGATACTGGCCGCATAACCCAAGGCAATCGCCCAACTCCATTTCAGGTGGGCGAAAAAGGTGTAGATACCCCGCGCTTGCCCCATCAAAGCCACACCGGCAGCTGATCCTACAGACAAGAGAGAGCCACCGACACCTGCGGTCAAGGTCACCAACAACCACTGACCAGTAGACATCTCTGGGTTCATGGAGAGCACGGCAAACATAACGGGAATATTATCCACAATAGCCGACAATAGACCCACCAAAATATTGGCGGTCGTCGCCCCCAAACCAGCGTACATCAAGGTTGAAACGTTGCTCAAATAACCCAAGGTACCCAAACCACCCACACAGAGAATCACCCCGTAGAAAAACATCAAGGTATCCCACTCGGCACGCTGCAGCTGCTGAAAAATATCAAATGGTTTCTTTTGTGGACGCGCTGCAATATCAAAACTACCCGTCGTATCACCCAAACCCCGTGTCTCACGATGCTCATCCAACTTCAAAAAATAACCATACAACTTCAAAACCCCCAAGCCAGTCATCATGCCCAACATCGGTGGCAAATGCAGAAAGCTGTGAAACAACACCGCCATCGCGATGGTGCCCAAAAACAGCACAATCACCACATAGCCACCCTTCTTTACCTTCACCTCACCTTCTGTAGCAGGAGGCTGTTCTTTGGGTACTGCAAACGACATGATCACCGCAGGGATCAACCAATTCACCAAAGAAGGGATAAACAGGACAAAAAAGCCGCTAAACTCAACCAAACCTTTTTGCCACACCATCAAGGTGGTGATATCCCCAAAAGGGCTGAAAGCCCCACCTGCATTGGCCGCCACGACGATATTGATACAGGCCACCGCGACAAACTTTTTATTATCACCCGCCACCGCCATCACCACCGCCGCCATCAACAGCGCCGTGGTTAAATTATCGGCCACCGGAGAGATTACGAATGCCAACCCCCCTGTAATCCAAAAAATACTTCGCAAAGAAAAGCCGCGCGAGACCAACCAACCCCGCAAAGCATCAAACACGCCGCGCTCCTCCATCGTATTGATGTAAGTCATGGCCGCCAACAAAAACAGCAACAGTTCGGCATATTCTAAAATATTGTGCCGCACCGCTTTTTCAGCCGTATGGATGTCGCCGTGAGAGGCGAAAGCCAACGCCACCAAAATCCAGATCAGCCCCGCCGCCACCATCATCGGCTTGGATTTACGCAAATGAATCTGCTCTTCGGCAATGACCAAGCCGTAGGCCAAGGTAAAAATAATCACCGCCGCAATACCAAACCACGTTCCGGTCAAATTCATTGCAGCCACCTCTGAAGCCAAAACAACAGGGCTAATACCCAGCCACAACAACAACGAGACAGTAAGCCTCTTAGTCAACGCACACATAAAACGTATCCTTTCAAGATAGGGAAAGATCTAACCGGCTTGATGCCAAGCCTTCCTAGAACACAATGGCGGCATAGTGCCTAAATTCTTTCAACAGGGCAAATCCAGTCATGAAAATGGCCTTATTTCAGATAACTTTCCCATCTTGTGAGGTTTGCCATTCTCGAATCGACACAACCCATTCGCGCAACGCCAGAAGCTAGGGTAGAATGTAGGGCTTATTTTTGGCTGAGCGAACCACCCGTGCAACTAAACCCTGCAAACGAACGGTCACCTCTTGTCCTCGAATCAAATCGTTTTCTAGACTAGACCATCAGGAGAATTTTATGTCTAAACAACATCCTATCGTGGCTGTTACCGGCTCATCCGGTGCTGGAACCTCAACCGTAAAACGTGCTTTTGAACACATATTTACCCGCGAAAAAATCAACCCCGCCATTATTGAAGGTGACAGCTTGCATCGTTACAGCCGCGTTGAAATGCGTGCTGCCATGCAAACAGCTGAAAAAGCGGGTAACCTAAACTTCAGCCACTTCGGCCCTGAAGCCAACTTGTTCGACAAATTGGAAGAGACCTTTAAAAGTTACGGCAGCAACGGTACCGGCCAAAAACGTTATTACCTGCACAGCGAACCTGAAGCCGCCGAACACAATGCACGTTTGGGTATCGATAAGGCAGCAGGTGAATTCACCCCTTGGGAAGACATCGAAGCGGGCAGCGACCTGCTGTTCTACGAAGGTCTACACGGCTTGGTAAAAACCGAAGCTGATGATCCTGCACAACACGTTGATTTAGGTGTGGGCGTGGTTCCGATTGTCAACTTGGAATGGATTCAAAAAATCCATCGCGACAAAGCCGAACGTGGTTACTCCGCAGAAGCCACTGTCGACACCATCCTGCGTCGTATGCCCGATTACATCAATCACATCACCCCGCAGTTCTCACGCACCGACATCAACTTCCAGCGTGTGCCCACCGTTGACACCTCAAACCCCTTTATCGCGCGTGAAATTCCCTCACCCGATGAAAGTTTTGTCATCATCCGTTTTGCCGATCCGAAAAAATTCGACATCGACTTCACCTATCTGCGCAACATGCTCGACGGCTCTTTTATGTCACGTCGCAACAGCATCGTAGTTCCTGGTGGAAAAATGGGCTTCGCTATGGAGGTCATCTTGGCTCCCATTATGGAAACCATGCTCAAAAACTCCAAGTAGCAATAAAAAAAGGCGGCCATCAAGGCCGCCTTTTTTCGCTCAAACAAAAAACCGTCATCATCTCTGCAAAGAAATTAACTTTACTTTCGCCGCGCCAATGCCCCTCGGGTCGGCAGCCGCTTCAACCTTCTGTTTCTTTTTGTCCCAAACAATCACCTGCATATTGCCATAGGATCGTTCCATCTCCTGCAATTCATGCCCCATCCACTGCAAACCAAACGCCTCTTCACGACTGAAAGCCCCCTTCTCATACTGAATCTGATCGGGCAAAAATTGATGATGGAAACGTGGCAATGCCACCATCTCTGCTGCCGTCGCACCCTGCTGAAAGGCCAAACTGGATAACAACACCATCGTAATAATGCGACTACCACCTGGAGTTCCTAAAATCGCCACTCGATCTTTGTACTCCAGAAAGGTCGGCGACATACTGGAAAGCATACGTTTGCCAGGCGCAATGGAATTGGCTTCGCCGCCCACCAAACCGTACAGGTTCGGCACTCCTGGCTTGGCAGAAAAATCATCCATTTCATCGTTCAGCAGCACCCCTGTTCCCTCTGCGACAAAGCCAGAGCCAAAGGGATAATTCACTGACAACGTCGCTGCCACTCGATTACCCTCACGATCCAAAATCGAATAATGAGTGGTATTGCCGCCCGACGTTGCCGGAGCCACACCAGGCAAAATTTCACTAGGGGTAGCTTTGTTTTCACGAATCGAGGCGCGCAAACCCGCTGCATACAGAGGATGAATCAGACGCGACACTGGCACAGGGACAAAATCAGGGTCGCCTAAAAACTCAGCCCGATCTCGATAGGCACGGCGCATCGCCTCTACAATCAAATGTTTGCGCACCACAGGGTCACGCATGTCGATATCAAACTCTTCTAAAATGTTCAATATCGTCGCCAGCGCCACCCCTCCCGAAGAAGGCGGTGCCGCCGAAACCAAACGCATACCGTGATATTCCGTGCGTATCGGCTCACGTTCCACCACCGAATATTGATCCAGATCTTTCTGCTGCCAAATGCCACCGGACTGCGTAACGGATTTCAACAACCGCTGCGCCACCTCACCTTGATAAAAACCGGCTGCACCGCGTTCAGCCATCTGTTCCAACGTCCAAGCCAGATCATTTTGAACCAAACGTGTGCCGTCTTTTGGCACCTGCCCTGAACGCAAAAAGAGCATTCTGGCATCCGTTGAGGCTTGCAAAGCAGCCAGACGAAAACGCGCCATCTGCTGAAACACCTTATCAACCACAAAGCCTTTTTGCGCCAACGTAATCGCAGGGGCTAAGCTGACCGATAACGGCAAACGGCCGTATTTTTCCGACAACAGAGCCAACGCTGCGGGTACACCCGGAATCCCCGCTGCCAAAGGGCCGTTCATGGATAATTCCGCCACAACCTCACTCTTAGCATCCAGATAGAGATTGCGATCAGCCGCCAATGGCGCACGTTCACGACCATCCAACATCACATCGACGTTGTCCTCAGCACTGTGCAACAACCAAAAGCCGCCGCCACCCAACCCAGAACCGTACGGCTCCACCACCGCCAAGGCTGCCGCCACCGCTACCGCAGCATCAAACGCATTGCCACCGGATTCTAAAATCTTGATCCCAGCCGCCGTTGCCAGAGGATGTGCCGAAGCCACAGCCACCTTTGGCGGCAATACTGCTTCATCCGCCACCGACCAACCCTGCAATAACAACAACAGCAAAACAAAACAACTCCATCGCCCCATTGCAAAACCGGTCATCTTGCTTACTCCCCTGTCAGCTGGTGGTACTTCAACTGCAATTCATCTTCCGTCTCTTCATGTTCGGGATCTTTTGGGATGCAGTCTACCGGACAGACCTCAACACACTGAGACTCTTCGTAGTGGCCGATGCACTCGGTACACAACGCAGGATCAATTACATAAATCTCATCGCCAGGCGAGATAGCATCATTGGGGCATTCTGGCTCACAAACGTCACAGTTAATGCATTCATCGGTGATCATCAACGACATGTCACAGTCCTCATTCAAGTCATAAAAAATTCAAAAATCGGTACAGTCTAACCGATGCGCTGCTGTAACGCAGCTTTCACGCACAAAGGCACAAAGTCGCTCACATCACCACCCAAAAATGCAATTTCACGCACCAGACTAGAGGAAACAAAGGCATATTCTTGTGCCGCTGAAATAAACACCGTCTCAACATCGGGGTTTAAGCGCCGATTCATGCCCGCCAACTGCACCTCATATTCAAAATCAGAAACGGCACGCAAACCACGAATAATCACCGCCGCCTGCTGTTGCTCGGCAAAATCCACCAACAGACCCGAAAAACCCAGCACACTCACAGAGGGGTAATCCAGCAACATCTGCTCAACAAAAGCAAGTCGCTCTTGAAGACTGAAAACTGGTTTTTTAGCTGGGCTTTCAGCCACCGCCAACACAACACGATCAAACATCTTCGCTGCACGACTTAACAGATCAATATGGCCATTGGTAATGGGATCAAAGGTACCCGGATAGATCGCAGTTAAATTTTTCATAACACATTCTTAAGAGCGGAAAAATAGGCTTAGGGTGCCGCAATCCCCTTCATCACACAAGTAACTTACAACATCACACTCATGGCTCGAAAAAAAATCAAACCATCAATCAGCCCCAAATAGTAATAATAGTGATGAGTTCCAGTAGAAAAAACGACCAAAATGGCCGCCAGAAGCAACACCCCCAGATCAAAAACAAACTGCAATGACGAGTGCAAATACTGAAAAGCCAAACAAACAACCAACAGCAATAAAAACAAACTCAGCCACTTAGCCCCCCTCTCGCCCAAAACCAGTGGCAAAGTCATAAGACCATCTTTGCGATCACAGGCCATATCCCGAACATCAAAAGCCAGAGTAATTGCGACAATAAATAAAAAACGATCCAAAAAAAGATAAACATACGCAACATCAGAGAACAGCTCAACACCACTGTGTAATAACACCAACCCCACACAGACCGTTGCCCAACAGTAAGCGATCAAGACAATCTTCAAACAGGGCACCATGCGCAGACAACGTCCTCTTATCGGCCACGAATAGAGTAAAACAATCACCGCCACATGACCCAAAAACAACCACTCTTTCAGCTCAAATTGAAATACCAGCAGTGTGGACAGGCCGCCAGAAAGAAAAATGGTCAGCAACAGAACGGTTTTATTTTCCAAATACCACGCAAGAGGTTCAGAGGAGGAGTCAAACAAGGATAAAAAAGAGAAACAGCGAGCAAAGTTATAGGAAAATAACGTTGCAGAAAAAACAAACAGCAACAACAGGAAGTCAACTTCAAGATTGAAGAATAGAAAAGAGGAGGCCGCCAAAGAAGCAGCCGCAGCAGAAACAAAAAAACTGCCGTGAAACAAAAAAATCACAACTGTTTTAAACCATCTCATTTATAAAACACCCCTGTTTTATAAAAACAACACGGACAAAATCTATTTAATCATGGCGCGACGCCTGAGACCAAGATGCATTACCACCGAACAAATCACAATGACAGTAACGGTAACCACAACATCAAACCAATGAGTAAAAGGCATGTGGTAATACTGACTGTCAACGGAGCCAGAAATCCAAACATAACGCTCCAGCCAAGTACCTGCCAAAATAGAGCATGCCACCGCCCCAATCAAAATTGGATTATGCCGAGCCGCTGTAATTGCCGCCAAGGCTGTGAAAGGAATCACAAACTTGAACACCAAAAATGTCGTCCATAACAACCCCAAACCCTCATCCATACT
The DNA here is from genome assembly GCA_030950195.1 of Gammaproteobacteria bacterium. Lineage (GTDB taxonomy): Bacteria > Pseudomonadota > Gammaproteobacteria > JAUZRS01 > JAUZRS01 > JAUZRS01. The sequence goes on from JAUZRS010000034.1 coordinate 7,869, forward strand.
GGAAAAACGCGCCACCTCATCGGGCAAGCGGCCATACCAAATCAACAAATATTGGGAAAAGTAAAAATAGGTCCAGAGAATAGTGAAACCCAACATCAACTGAGCCATAAAGTTCAGCACCCGAGCATCATACGGTTTTTTTCTTTTTCCAGAAAGATCGAGGTAGATTAGAAAAAGTGAAAAGCAAGCCAAAAAGCCATGAAAATTACTTAAAAAATGATAAGCACCGTAAATGGCACTGTGCCAACCCGGTGTTAAAGTCATTTCAAAATCCCAAGCCACCATCGTTCCATAAAAGACATACACAAACGGAACAATAACCGCAATGAACTTCAGGTTCGCCTTATCCTTAGCCGAGCTTTCACGTGAAATCACCTTTTTTTGCATTTTACAAAAATAGACACACGTCGCAGCGACAATAAAAAATCCAATAATTTCCCGAGCCACCAAAAAAGTATAATTATGCCAACCTGAAAGATGCTGGTTCTCAGCATCTGCCAACCACGGAAAAGTCGACTCACCGTTAAACAACAAGACCAACAGCATAATAAAGGCAATGGGTAATAGAGAATTAAATGCCGCTGCATAACCATAAACCTGATAACGCCACTGCGCATTAACCAACACCAAAATAGAGGAAAGCAGCACTCCACCGATGGCGACGTACAAGACGATTAAAAAATTCGTCGTCAAAATGGACCAGCTACCAAAAAATTCCATAACCTATAAACTCTTCACTTCATTGATACGTTATTTAACACAGCGAACAGCAGACCCACCTAGCGATCTGCCACATCAATCAATCCATGGCGAACATAGTTCACCACGTGCCAACGTTCTTCGACGGTCAAATCATTACTGCCACCACCGGCACCAGGCACTCCGTAAGCAGGCATAATTGCACTACCAAACGTAATCGTGCCCCACAGCCAACCTTCACTGATCTCTTGTTGTACCCGCTCATTAATCAAAGGCACCGCAAAAATCTTACGGCTCACGGGTGTATCTGCTTTGCCGTCATAACCGTGACAAGCAGAGCAGTAAATATCAAACAACTGCCGTCCCTGTCGCAGAGAAGCCGCCGTCACCGGCATTGGGTTTAACAAACCCTCTGCCTCAGCACGGTCAACAACGCTGGTTGCTTTGCCTTTTATAGAAACTGAACGTTTGGGGAAATCACGCATTTTCAGCCCCCCATCGCCACCAGAGCCATAAGGCTCTTGTGGCTTTATGCTTATTTGATTGCCCATATCCGTCGACCAAGGCCAAGCATAACTTTCCACACTGTATCCGAACGCCAGCAAGGTGAAGCAGGTAAACAACCACCTCCTCATGTGATCTTCTCCCATTTAACCGTAACCGCATGATGTTCTTCAAACAGCTCTTTAAGATAACCGATCAACAACTCATCCGTTTCAACAATAACCGCCACCTCATCAACGCTGACAGATTCAATGTACAGTTTTCTCTTACGTCGAAACAAAATCGACATGCTGTTTTTAAACAGGCCGGACATAATCATAAAACCGAAAAAAATAGACCACACGGCAAAAAATATAAACATCTCGTAAATCAAAACCGTGTTGCTCACCAACGGGATAACCGGCTTCCCTCCCACCGGTTGCACCAAAAATCCAGCTTGCGCTGAAGCCAGAAAAATAAAACCAAAAACCAGTCCAAAAAGAGCTCCAAAAAAAGCAAAACGGGCAATATAAACCGGCCGATGCCCCAACACTTCATCAATTTCTGGGTGTTCTATAGGTGAATTAAGGGTAACGTCATCAATACTGACTCCCATCACCCTTTCACTGCGTATGTCTTTGATCGCATCAAAGGCATACTCAAAATCCTTAAATGAAGCCAGCACTCGATAATTTTTTTTCATTTTAAACCCTCTGACCTAATGATCAGGTAATTCCATGCTGATTGAAGTAAGACACGTATTTCATATCTGTTCCCTTGAGATGATTAATCAAGAGTGAGTTCAAAAAATCAGGCAACTCATCAAACACCGTTTCATCGCCAAATTCTATGCGGTTTTGGTACTCAATCACTCGACCCGCCAACAAATTGTGCTCTGCTTTATGCGCTTTATAAGCGGGATAATCGCTCTTAGACATCAACTCTTCTTCATGACTGAAGTTAATTTGAATACAGTCAGCAAGCTGAGCCACCATTTTGCGCAATACATCTCGATCTTTTCGATTCGATATTGCGAAATGCACTTCATTGGTCAAATCAACCAAACTTTTATGTTGTTTGTCAATGGACTCAATGCCCACACTAAACCCCTTATTCCAACGGAAAATTTCCTTACGGTGATGAAAGACCAGTTCTTTAACTTCGTACATTGAAATTGAAGGTACGACTTTAACAAAGAGTAAAAACAACATACCAAACCAGCCAAAACTGCCGAAGATAATCCCCCACTCGACAAAGGTACCCCATAAAACACCCGCTTGATGAACTTCATGTGGATTTGCCAACGTCGGTGCCACAATCATCCAACGTTCAGTGAACATGCCCAAATTCAATAACAACGAAACGATAAACATGACGGTCAAATTGTTACGCAATTTTTTTGATAAGAAAGCAAAAGGCACAATAAAACCACAAAAGATCATTGTCCAAAAAACCGGCGCATACGCCCCCGTAGCCTTACCAATCAACACCTCTTTACTGTAAACATCATGTCCATACCAGACCGAGGCAAACTCAACCAAGTTGAGGTAACTCCAAATCATCGCGATACAAAATGTCAACAAACAGACTTTTTCGAGAATCGGCTTGGTCATGTACTGCTCAAACTTAAAAAAATAGCGCAGCATAATGAACAAAGTAATGATCGCCGCACAACCGGAATAAAGAGCACCGGAAACAAAATAAGGTGGAAAGCTGGTCACATGCCAGCCCGGCATAATAGAAACCGCAAAATCAGCGGAAACAATTGAATGCACCGACACCGCCAG
>JAUZRS010000035.1 GCA_030950195.1 Gammaproteobacteria bacterium
GTCGCCTGCCACGAATGCGATCTGTTGCACCATCGGCGCACCTTGGCCAACGGCAGTACCGCACGTTGCCGCCGTTGTCACGCCGTGCTTTATCGGCACGTGGATGGCGTAAAAAATCTGGAGCAGCTTTTGGCCTTGACGGTGGCAGCATTGATACTTTATGTTGCCGCCAATTTGCTGCCTTTCTTGACCATTGACCTCAACGGTCAGCAGCAACAAATTTCTCTGGTGTCAGGCGTACTGGCGCTTTTTTCTGGCGGCATGTGGATTTTGGCCGGTTTTTCTTTTGTGTTGATTTTGCTGGTGCCGCAGCTGCGTCTGCTCTCTCTTTTATCTCTGCTCTGGATGGTACACCGTGGCCATCGCTTGAAAGGCCACCTGAAACTGTTTCATCTGCTGGAATGGCTGCGCCCATGGAGCATGATGGAAATCTATCTGCTCGGGGCGCTGGTGACGATGGTGAAACTCGCCTCTGTCGCTACCCTACTGCTGGGGGCGGCTTTTTGGGCTTTTGCTGCTCTGATTGTCATCAGCAGCTGGATCTCGTCTCGTTACGATGGGGAGCACTTATGCCAAGCATTGAATCGAATTCGTTAACCGCTCGGCAAGCAGGTCTGTTGCGCTGCCACTCCTGTGCTCAGTTGCATCAAGTAGACGATCAAAAACATTGCCAGCGCTGCGAAGCAACACTCCATCAACGCAAACCTAATAGCGTGCAACGTTCTTGGGCATGGCTGCTGGCGGGCATGATTCTTTATATTCCAGCTAATTTAATGCCAATGATGCAGAGCGAACTGCTGGGGCAAGTGCAACAGAGCACCATTATGAGCGGCGTTTTGGAGCTGGTGGCACACGGCTCGTTGCTGGTTGCGACGGTGGTGTTTGTCGCCAGTATTTTGGTACCGGTGCTGAAATTTATGGCGCTGCTCTACCTGTTGCTCTCCATTCAGCGCCGTTCACCTCGGCGTTTGCGGGAAAAAATGCGCCTCTATCGTTTGGTAGAACTGGTTGGCCGCTGGTCAATGGTTGACGTGTTTGTGGTGGCGCTGTTGGCGGCCTTAGTACAGATGGGTGCATTGGCGCAGATTGCCCCTGGCCCTGCCGCTTCTGCCTTTGCCGCCACAGTGGTGATGAGCATGTTATCGGCGTTGTCCTTAGACCCACGCCTTATTTGGGATCGAGTGGAAAAATATGAACCCTAAAAAAATTGCAGAACCGATGATTGATTCAACAGCACACCATCAACGCCTCTCTCTGGTCTGGCTGGTGCCGATTGTGGCCGCACTGCTAGGACTGGGGCTGGCTTATCAACACTTTACTCAATTGGGGCCTAGAATCACCCTCACCTTCGAAAGTGCACAGGGTTTGAAAGCGGGCAAAACCGAGATCAAATACCGTGATGTTTCCGTTGGTAAGGTAGAAAAAGTCTTTCTCGATAAAGGTCTGGAGCGAGTACGCGTGGTGGCGCGCATGGTGGTCGGTTTTGATGAATACCTCACCGAAAACAGCCGCTTTTGGGTCAAACGCCCCAGAGTGGGCGCAGGCGGCATCTCGGGTTTAAGCACCCTTGTTTCGGGTGCCTATATTCAAGTTGATCCAGTGAAAGAAGGCGACTATCGAGAATTTTTTCACGGCCTTGAAGAGCCGCCACTAAGACGCAATAATGCCGCTGGTCTGCGTCTGGCCGTCAGCGCTGAGCAGGCGGGCTCGGTGCAGGTCGGCTCGCCGGTTTATTACCGTCAGGTGCAGGTGGGGCAAGTTGAAGCACGCCGCTTTAGCGATGATTATCAACAGGTGGAGTTTGATCTTTTTATCGAAGCGCCCCACCACAGATTAATTACGCCCAACAGTCGTTTTTGGAACGTCAGTGGCCTTGAGGTGACACTCGACAGCAGTGGTGTCAGAGTGCAAATGGAATCCCTTGAATCACTGGCTTATGGCGGCATCGCTTTCGCAGAGTTAGGCCAACAGACAACGGACAAAAAAGTAATTAACGGTGAGCATTTCAAGCTCTTTGCCAATCGTGAAGCCGCTGCTACAGAAACCAATAATACACAGAGTGAACCCAGTGTGATCGACGGGCTGCAACAGCAGTTGGATAAGTTGTTAAACAAGTTTAATGACCTGCCTCTGGAACCGCTACTGAAAACCAGCACCGAGACCTTACGCACCTTGGGTGTCACGCTGAAAGAAATGCAGTTACCAAAATTAAGCAGCA
>JAUZRS010000036.1 GCA_030950195.1 Gammaproteobacteria bacterium
GCGCCTCTTTTAGAAAACGCTCCAAGCCCCAATCATAAAGTTGACCCTGTTCGCCCGTGGTCGGATGAACGGTTTGATTGTTATCCCGCGAGGCAAAATCCGACGGCAGATACTCCTTGATGGCCACCTTTTGATTCAGGTTTTCATCCAAGGCCAGATAGGTAATACCAAAACCACCACGGCCCAAAACCGACTCAATAATGTACCAATGCAATTTATAGCCTGGCTGTAATGTATCACCGCTGTTTGTTAGCATCGTCTACTCAAACCTTATAGATAACATCTGTCCACCCCATCACATCAAACTCGCAGAAGATAGTAGCCGATTAAGCGCTGTGCAGAAACAAGTGTGACACTCGTCAAGGATGACAGTGATTAGAATGTAAGCAGTCCTGCCACCAATAAAAAGATCAACCCAACTCTTGTCCAAGCTTTACAACGCGGTGAATAACGACGACCGGCGGTAACATAATCCCAAACAGCCAAAGAGAACCACAACACCGAGCCAAGGAAAAAAACAATCTGAAGCAAGTCAGGCGTATTGAAGGGCAGTTGCATATCAATGCCTACAGCGCCAACAACCGCTGCTGCCGAGCGCCAGACGCACCCACCTCAAACAACACCGACTCTGGCTGCATCAACGCCAGTTCCAGCGCTGCCGCCAAACGTTGCCGCTGCTGCCCCGTTCTGAGCACCTCTTGACAATGTGCTTCACTGATCGGCTTACCCACCAAGTAACGCTCCCCTGCTCTGTATTGCCCCTGCTGCTCTTGCCAGCACGCTTGAATCAAACTCGGTTCGGGCCACGGCAGATCTTCATCGGCGTCCATCTCCACATTTTCATCCTCCGGATTTTCCGTCGGCCCTGCCTCAAAACCCGCTGGCCACTCCCCATCCAGATCATCGTAGGCAATATCAACTCCTGTAATATTACTAAACGCCTCACCCGCCACCCGTGCAAATTCAGCCGCCGCCATCTGTTTTATCAACCATGGCACATAGAGCGGATCACCACTAAAACCCACACCAATAATCACCGTTCGCAATCGATCAGGTTGTGACATCAACGCCTTTAACCAAGCCTGAGCTTCAGCGCAATCCAACACTCGCAGCAAAAGATTCAGCGCCTCCAACTGCAAGGCCGAAGGCGACTCTGAGGCCACCTGTTTGATCACCCCCAGAGCCCCACCTCGCTCTCCTAATAACAGCAAAGACCACGCAGCCCAAAAACGCCCGAAAGGATAGGCATCAGCAAGAGCCGCTTTCAACTGTGGCCGCTGATCTTTCAGGCCCAACTGCCCCACCGCTCGAAAACAGCAGGCGCGCAAAACAGGATCATCACTCTGCAATGAACTCAGCAAAACAGCGCCAGGGTTAACTCGATGATGCACACACGCGGCAATGCCAATGCACAGCCAAAAGGCACTGTTAGAGTCCAACAAACCTTTAACCTTACCCTGTAAAAAACGCCCCTCCACCCAATCCAGCGCCGAAACAAACGCTCGTTTGGTCTCTGGTACTTTTTCTATCAGCGCAGACACCCTCTGCAACCACTCCATGCGATTGCCCTCCAGCGCCATCACCGCAGCGGCAAACACCTCGCCTGGTTCCTCAAAAGAGAGATTCTCTTCACAGGCCAACCAACCGGCCTCACCGGCAATGCGCAAGCCATCCAGATGCGCTTCAATGCGACCGTCCAGTTTCGCGAGATCTTTCAGGTCGTAGTGAGGGGCATGCACAGCGGCATCGCGCAGAAGCCAGAGAAAAGCGGCCTCTTCGGCGTGTTGGGAGATGATGTGGGGGATAACGTTAGAAACGGCTGAATTAGCCAAAGTAGATACCTCCGTTGATTTGCAATTGCCAACCTAAAATCACGATTATCGCATAAGGGTAACCACACGCTGATCCAAACAACCGCGTAAAAACAGCTGCATCTCATCTTGCTGAGGCGTCTCAGAAAATCGCAACATCAAGGCATTAAAGATCAGCTGTTTTTTAACTGGAACACTGATGACAGGGTAGCCAAAATTCAACAAGTGACCGTTCATCATCCTCACGTACCTGTGGAATACACCCCGACATCCATTGAATCGATATTTGAAAAAATAGGAGCATACAAAGCAGATTTTGGCTTACCTGTACTAC
>JAUZRS010000037.1 GCA_030950195.1 Gammaproteobacteria bacterium
TGGTGAGTCTGCTGCTCAGTGGTTGGCGCGTGCGGAGGCCGATGAGATTGCCGATGTGCTGTGGCAATACGGTGAAGAGCGTCTCAGTCGTCGCATTGCCAAAGCGATTGTGATGGATCGACAAAAGCAGCCCTTTACCACCACCGCACAATTGGCAACCTTGCTTACGAAAATTTTGCCACGAGACAAACACAAACACCCCGCAACTCGTACTTTTCAAGCGATTCGAATTCATATTAACCGTGAGTTAGCTTCTTTAAGCGAGGCGTTGGAACAGGTGCCCACGCTGTTAAAACCGCAAGGGCGCTTGGCGGTGATCAGCTTTCACTCGTTGGAAGATCGCATTGTGAAGCGTTTTATTCGCTCCTGCGTACGGCCTCCAACGGCCTCACCGTTGCACCGACGTTTGCCACGGGGCTTGCCGATGGCAGAGGTTGAGTTTCAAGCGACCTTGAAAAACAGAGGCAAAGCCATTTTTGCCAGTGAGGCAGAAAAATCGGCCAACGTGCGCTCGCGCAGTGCGGTATTGCGAATTGCTGAGCGAATTTGACGGTGGAAAAGTGGTTCGGCCTGTTGCTGCTGGGGGTGTTGATCGTTGGGTCGGCTCTTGGGGTGATCTACAGTAAACATCGCAGCCGGACGCTATTTGTGGAGATCCAGCAGCAGCAACGGCTGTTGGATGAATTGGATTTTGAATGGGGTCGATTGCAACTGGAGCAAGGCACGTGGGGTGACCATGGGCGTATCGAACGTTTGGCACGCGAGCGTTTGCAGATGGGAGTGCCGACTCTTTCTCAGGTAGAGATGATTAAGCCATGAAAGGCAAAGGCAGGGATGATTTAATGCAGCAGGCGAGACACCGTTTTTTATTGCTGTTGTTTGCTGCAATTGCCATAGGGTTGCTGGTAAGGGCGGTTGACTTGCAGGTGCTGCGGCAGGCTTTTTTGCAAAACCAAGGTGATGTGCGTCAACAGCGGGTGGTTACCACGGCGGCTCATCGAGGTATGGTGTTGGATCGTAACGGTGAAGCGCTGGCGGTCAGTACGCCCGTTGATGCCGTCTGGGCTAACCCAAAAAAACTCCTTTCAGATCAAGATCTATGGCCACAATTGGCGGCTTTGTTGGATCTGCCCCTCTCTGCTATTCAGAAGAAAGTCTTTAAAAACCAGCAGAAAGGTTTTATTTATTTGAAGCGTTTGGTAACGCCGATTCTGGGGCAGCAGGTGATGGCTCTGAAGATTGCGGGGGTGGGATTGCAGCGTGAATATTACCGCTATTATCCTGCCGGTGAGGTGACCTCCCATGTGGTGGGTTTTACCAATATCGATGATCAGGGGCAAGAGGGTTTGGAGCTGGCCTTTGATCGTTGGTTGACCGGTGTGCCAGGGCGAAAGTTGATTGTGCAGGATCGTTTAGGGCGACCGGTGGGGGATTTGCAGCAGTTGACGGTAGCGCAACCAGGTAAAAATTTGACCTTGAGTATTGATAAACGGCTGCAATATTTGGCCTATCGTGAGTTGAAAGCCACGGTGCAAAAATATCGGGCACGTTCTGGTTCGGTGGTGATTATGGACGTGCATACGGGGGAGATCTTGGCGATGGTTAATCAACCCTCATATAACCCCAATAAACGTTCAGAACGACGCAGTGCTGCGTTACGCAATCGTGCTGTAACCGATGTATTGGAGCCAGGTTCGACGATTAAGCCTTTGACGGTGGTGGCGGCTCTGGAGTCGGGGCAGTATCGCCCTGATACGCTGATTCAAACCTCCCCTGGTTGGTTTATGGTGAAACGTCTCACCGTGCAGGACAGCCACGATTATGGGTTGTTGGATCTGACCGGCATCATTCGTAAGTCAAGCAATGTGGGAGTGAGTAAAATTGCGCTTTCCTTGGCTCCTGAACAGCTTTGGGATGTCTTCAGTCGTTTGGGCTTGGGGCGAAGCAGTGGCAGTGGCTTTCCCGGTGAATCAGCCGGTTTGCTGAGCCGCAGTGGTAAAAAGGGCAAAGTGAAGCGTGTCACGATGTCTTACGGTTACGGGCTTTCTGTGACTCCGTTGCAACTGGTGCGTGCGTACAGTGCTCTGGCAGCGGAGGGTATTTTGCCGCCGGTTTTCTTTCAAAAAGTGACCGATGGGGTGAAAGGGGAGCGGGTACTCTCCCGTCAGGCAGCGCTCAGAGTCAGTAAGATGATGATGGCGGTGGTGGCCAAAGGTGGTACCGGTGCGCGTGCGCGTATTGTGGGTTATCAGGTGGCGGGTAAGACCGGCACCGTGCGTAAAAGTGCTTCGGGAACTTACGCTAAAGATCGTCATGTGGCGCTTTTTAGCGGCTTTGCGCCAGTGAGTAGCCCACGTTTGGCGGCGGTGGTGGTGGTAAATGAGCCTCAAGGGAAAAAATATTACGGTGGGCAGGTGGCGGCACCGCTGTTTTCAAAGGTGATGTCGGGAGCCTTGCGCTTGCTAAATGTGTTGCCCGATGACCTGCCAGAGCCGCCAATGGAATACGCCTCTATTGGAGGCGGCCTATGAGTCGTGCTCAGCCTTTGTCAACTTTAGTGCAAGGGATTGTTGAGTACGATGGGGCGGATTGTCTGATTGAGTCGATTGTCATCGACAGTCGTATGGTTCAAGCGGGCGCACTTTTTTTGGCCTTGCCTGGCGAAGGATTGCAACAGGGCATTGATTTTTTAGCTGAAGTGGTTGCTGCGGGTGCAGTGGCTGTTTTACGCCCCGAAGAGGTGCCGTTAACGTCTGAGCAACGGTCTGTGCTGCTAAATGCCGATGTTGTTGACCTGCCGGTAAAACAGATCCGGCACATGTCGGGGCAGTTAATTTCACGTTTTTATCATGACCCCAGCCGCCAGCAGACTTTGATTGGCGTGACCGGCACCGACGGTAAAACGTCAGTCAGTCATTTTATTGCTCAAGCTCTCAACACCGCTCAAACACCCTGCGGTATTTTAGGCACCTTGGGAGCCACCACGGTGGATCAGCTACACCATGATTCGGTGCAGCAGGGCAGTCGCACCACCGTTGATGTGTTGCAGCTACAGCAGACCTTGGCCGCGTGGTTACACCAGGGTGTGAAGCAGGTGGTGATGGAGGTGTCGTCGCATGGCTTGCAGCAGCAGCGCATTGCCGGTGCTGAATTTGATCTGGCGGTGCTGAGCAATCTAGGTCGAGACCATCTTGATTATCATCACACTCTGGAAGCGTATCGTGAGGCTAAGCGGCGGCTTTTTTATCGACCGGAACTAAAAGGCTGGGTGTTGAATTTGGATGACGAATTTGGCCGTGAATTGATGCAGCAGCGTAGATCAGACGTTTCGGTCATCGCTTACGGCCTGAGTTCGAAGATTCAGATCAAGGGTTATCTTTGGGCAGATCAAGTGCAGTTTGATGGCTCGGGTGTCCGTTTTGTTTTGCATTGGCAGGGTCAGGCCATGCCGTTGAGCACGGCTTTGCTGGGGCGTTTTAATGTCAGCAACCTGCTGGCGGCGGCAGCGAGTTTGTTGGCTTTGGGGTTTGGTTTAGATGAGATCGTGCGGCGTTTGCAAGGCATGAAACCGGTGGTTGGGCGTATGGAGTCGTTTAGGGCCAAAAATCGAGCGCTGGTGGTGGTGGATTACGCCCACACGCCACAGGCGCTGAAAGCCGCTTTGGAATCCTTGCGACTGCATACCCGAGGTCGGCTATTTTGCTTGTTTGGTTGCGGTGGTGACCGTGATGTGGGCAAGCGGCCTTTAATGGCTACGGTGGCCGAGCAGTTGGCCGATCAGGTGGTAATCAGTGATGATAATTCTCGCTCGGAATCGCCAGAAATGATTATGCAGCAGATCCTGTCTGGCATGAAGGAGCCTGAAAAAGCCCACTGTGAGCATGATCGTGGGGCGGCGATTCAGTGGGTTTTACAGCAGAGCCAAGCCGATGATGTGGTGTTGGTGGCGGGTAAAGGCCATGAAGATTATCAATGGGTGGGCAGCCAACGTTTTTCTTTTAGTGATCGTGATGCGGTGCAACTGGGGTTACAAGGAGAGGCTCTTGTTTGAGTTGAGCGTGAAGCAAGTGGCAAAGGCCATTGGCGCTCAGTTGTTGGGCGAAGATGTTCTGTTTCATCGTGTCAGCATCGACAGTCGGCAGGTGGAGAACGGTGATCTGTTCGTTGCTTTGCGTGGGGATCGTTTTGATGCCCATGATTTTTCTGAATCGGTGCTGAATTCGGGCGCGGTCGCTTTGATGGTGGAGCGGCCTTTAGATGTTGCAGCGCCTCAGTTGCTGGTGGACGATAGCCGTTTGGCTCTAGGTCGCTTGGCGGCTTATTGGCGTTCGTTGCAGACTCTTTCGTTGCTGGCGATTACCGGCAGCAACGGTAAAACTACGGTGAAAGAGATGTTGGCGGCGATTTTGAGTCAAGTGGGTTCGACTCATGCGACTCAGGGCAACTTTAACAATGAAATTGGTGTGCCACTGACGTTGTTGGCTCTGCAACCAGAGCATCAATTTGCCGTGGTGGAGATGGGGGCGAATCATGCAGGGGAGATTGCTTACCTCTGTTCTTTGGCTAAACCGAAGGTGGTCTTGATTAATAACGCTGCTGCGGCGCATCTGGAGGGGTTTGGTTCGCTTGAGGGCGTGGCGCGCGCCAAGGGGGAGATTTACGCTGACCTGCCAGAGGACGGTGTTGCACTGATTAACGTGGACGATGATTTTGCGCCGCTGTGGTTGTCTTTGGCTAACGAACATCAAAAACTGACCTTTGGTTTGCAAGGGGCCGCTGATGTCAGTGGTCGTTGGATGGCTCCCAGTCGCTTGCAGATTCGTTATCAAGCCAAATTGATTGAATTGGATTTGCCGTTATTGGGTGAGCACAACGCGCGTAACGCCGTGGCGGCCAGCGCGGCTGCTTTGGCTTTGGGGGTCGGAATGACGCAGATCAAGCGAGGGTTACTTTCCATGCGGGCGGTCAAGGGTCGGATGCAGCAGAAGCAAGGGATTAATGGCTCGCTCCTGTTTGATGACAGTTATAATGCCAATCTGGCCTCGTTGAGCGTGGCTCTGAATGTGATCTGTGAACAGCATGGTGAACCTTGGTTGGTGTTGGGGGACATGCTGGAGCTGGGTGAGGAGAGTAGTGCGATTCATTTCCAAGCGGGAGAGCAGGCCAAGCGCGCTGGGGTAAAGCGTCTGTTTGCCTTAGGTGAATTGAGCCGTCACAGTTGTGCCGGTTTTGGTCAAGGTGCGGAGCATTTTGCTGACCTTTCTGTTCTAAGCGCCGCGTTGCAGAGTCAATTGGGTAAAAATAACGTATTACTGATAAAGGGATCTCGGGGTATGCGGTTGGATAAGTTGGTGGATCAACTGGTGTTAAAAGCAGGGAGTTACTCAGGTTCTATTGAGGATGTTTTTTAGATGTTGCTCTATCTCGCGGATTATTTGACTCAGTTTCATGATGGCTTTAATGTTTTTCGTTATTTGACTCTGCGTGCCATTTTAAGTGCGTTGACGGCTTTGAGTATTGCGTTGTTGATCGGCCCTAAGGTAATTCGGCGTTTGAGCCGGAATAACATTGGTCAGGTGGTGCGGGACGACGGCCCTGAGAGTCACTACTCAAAAGCGGGTACCCCAACCATGGGTGGGGCGTTGATTTTGATGGCGGTGACCATCACCACGCTGTTGTGGGGTGATTTGGCCAGCAAGCAGCTCTGGATTGTGCTGTTGGTGACGCTTGCTTTTGGTGCTGTGGGCTGGGTGGACGATTATAAAAAATTGGCCTTAGGCAACTCTAAAGGGTTGTCGGCTCGCTCTAAATATTTTTGGCAGTCGGTGATTGCGCTGGCGGCGGCGTTGGTGATCTTTTTCACGGCGCAGAGCAGTGCGGAAACCAGTTTGATCGTGCCCTTTTTTAAAGCCTTTAACTGGGATATGGGCTGGTGGTTTGTGCCGTTTGTCTATTTGATGATTGTCGGTGCCAGTAACGCGGTGAACCTGACCGACGGTTTGGACGGTTTGGCGATTATGCCAACGGTGATGGTGGCTGGTGCTTTGGGTTTGATCGCTTATTTAACCGGCCATCTCTATTTTGCCAACTATTTGGTCATACCTTATGTGCCGGGTGTGGGTGAGTTGATGGTCTTTTGTATGGCCTTGGCCGGTGCCGGTTTGGGTTTCTTGTGGTTTAACACTTATCCCGCGCAGGTGTTTATGGGCGATGTGGGTGCGCTGGCTCTGGGCGCGGCGCTGGGTGTGGTGGCGGTGCTGGTGCGCCAGGAACTGGTGTTTTTGATTATGGGTGGCGTGTTTGTAATGGAGACCGCATCGGTGATTATCCAAGTCTCCTCTTATAAATTGACCGGTCGTCGTGTGTTTCGCATGGCTCCGCTGCACCATCATTTTGAGCTAAAGGGCTGGCCTGAGCCTCGGGTGATTGTGCGCTTTTGGATTATCACAGTGATTTTGGTTTTGGTGGGGTTGGCGACCTTAAAACTTCGTTAAGTGTTCTGATGATGAAGCAAAATAGCGTGGAAGATGTGGTTATTGGGCTGGGTAAAACCGGCCTCTCTTGTGTTGAGTATCTGCTCGGTTTGGGTGGGCAATGTACGGTGGTGGACAGCCGTGAGCCGCCGCCGGGCCTGGGTGAATTGCAGCAGCGGTTTCCGCAGGTTGTTTGTCATTGCGGAGCCTTTTCCGCTGCGCTGTTGAGTTGTGCCAAACGGCTGATTGTCAGCCCTGGGGTGAGTCTGCAAGAGCCAGCGATTCAAGCTGCGGTGGTCGCAGGGGTTGAGGTGATCGGTGACATCGAACTGTTTGCCCGTGTCGCTCAAGCGCCGATTGTGGCAATCACCGGCTCCAATGGCAAAAGCACGGTGACGACGTTGCTGGGTGAAATGGGGGTGGCAGCAGGACGGCAGGTGCTGTTGGGGGGTAATTTAGGTGTTCCTGCTTTGGAGTTGCTGCAACAGCCTATTCCTGATTTTTATGTGCTGGAACTCTCCAGTTTTCAATTAGAAACCACTTATTCTTTACGTGCCGCTGCATCGGTGGTGTTGAACATTTCCGCTGATCATATGGATCGTTATCGTGGTTTGTCTGAGTATGCGCTGGCCAAAGGGGCGGTGTATCAAGGGGCAAGCGTCTGTGTGGTCAATTTGGATGATGACGTGGTTGTTGCTTTACCGACGGAGGGGAGGCGTTGTGGGTTTAGCCTGACTGAGGGTGTGGCGGCTGATTATCACCTTATGGAAAATGAAGTGGATGAACTCTGTTTGGCTCACAGGCAGCAGCCGTTGTTGCCGGTGTCAGCATTGAAAATTCCAGGGCAACACAATCAGGCGAATGCCTTGGCGGCTTTGGCGTTGGGTGAGGCGGTTGCTTTGCCTTTGGAGGCGATGTTGGTTGCTTTGAGGGTTTTTACCGGTTTGGAGCATCGTACTCAGTGGGTGGCTGAAATTAACGGTGTCAGTTGGTTTAATGATTCTAAAGGCACCAATGTGGGGGCGACTTTGGCGGCCATTGAAGGAATGCTACAGACGTTGGTTTTGATCGCCGGTGGAGTGGGCAAAGGGGCTGATTTTACCCCGCTGGGTCAGGCTCTTAAAGCATCAGCGCGAGCGGTCATTTTGATTGGTCGAGATGCGGATAAAATGGCTGCGGTTTTAGAGTCCGTTGTGCCGGTGTATCACGCCGAAAATTTGTCGCTGGCGGTGCAGCGAGCGGCTCAATTGGCTCACGCAGGCGATGCGGTTTTGCTTTCTCCGGCGTGTGCCAGTTTTGATCAATTTGCCGATTACGAACAGCGAGGCAACTGTTTTATCGCTGAAGTGCGGAGTTTGATGCAGTGACCTCAGATTTAGTGCTGTTTCGTTTTGATTTGCGCGTTGACTGGCTGTTGGCCAGTTGTGCGTTGATTTTGATGTTGCTGGGTGTGGTAATGGTGGGTTCAGCCTCTTTTTCTATGTCTGAAAGGATTTTTGGCAGCCCGTATCACTATTTGATCAGGCAATCTTTGTTTGCTTTTATGGGTCTGTTTTTGATTCTGGTGGTAGGGCGTGTTCCCCTGCTTAACTGGCAAAACATGCGCATGTGGATGTTGGTTATTTCGTTGGTGTTATTGCTGCTGGTGTTTGTGCCTGGTCTGGGTAAAACCGTCAACGGCAGCACCCGTTGGTTGGATTTTGGTCTGTTTCGTTTTCAGGTTTCGGAGTTGGTTAAGTTGTTGATGTTGGTCTATCTCTCCGGTTATATGGTGGCCCATCAAGAGGAGGTGCGGCAAAACCCTTGGGGGGTTTTGCGTCCGTTATTGGTGTTTGTTTTGGTCGCGGTTTTGATGTTGATTGAGCCTGATTTTGGTGCAGCAGTGGTGCTGTTAGCCACGATGATGGGGGTGCTGTTTTTGGCTGGTGCTCGCCTTTGGCTGTTTGGTATTCTCTCTTTGTTGGGGGGCGCGGTGGTGGTGTGGTTATCGACTTCGGCAGCGTATCGTTTGGCGCGCATCACCTCTTTTTTGGATCCGTGGGCAGATCCTTATGATAAGGGCTTTCAGTTAACCCAATCGTTGATTGCCATTGGCAGTGGTTCTTGGACGGGAACAGGGCTGGGTGGCAGCGTGCAGAAATTGTTTTATCTGCCTGAAGCTCATACGGATTTTCTGTTTGCGATTTTAGCCGAAGAGTTGGGTCTGCTTGGGGTGTCGATGGTGATTGTCTTATTCTCTTTTATGGTTTGGCGGGCGTTTCGGTTGGCTTACTGGTCTCTACAGGCTGAAAAACCTTTTGCGGCGTATCTTTCTTACGGTTTGGGGATTTGGATTGGCTTGCAGGCGTTTGTTAATATCGGAGTCAATATGGGGGTGCTGCCCACCAAAGGGTTGACCTTGCCGTTGATGAGTTATGGTGGCAGCAGCACTTTGGTAATGTGTTTGGTGATCGGTCTGTTGTTGAGGGTTTATCATGAGTTGCCGCCAGAGATCACGACTCCTAAGGAAAAAGCATCGTGATAACGAGGGCTGCGGTAAAAAAGGATCAACCGATTTTAATTATGGCCGGCGGCACCGGTGGTCATGTTTTTCCGGCTTTGGCGGTGGCTTTACGGTTGCGGAAGCAGGGGCAAAACATTGTTTGGATGGGAACGCATCAGGGCATAGAGGCAGACGTGGTGCCTGCTGCGGGCATTGAGATGGAGTGGGTCAGCGTTACCGGTCTGCGTGGTCAGGGTAAATTGGCTCTGCTGTTCGCCCCTTTTCGTCTGCTCAAAGCCTGTTGGCAGGCGTGGCGCATTTTGCGACGCCGTCGTCCCAGTGTGGTGTTGGGCATGGGCGGTTTTGTCTCCGGCCCAGGTGGTCTGATGAGTTGGCTGCTACGAACGCCACTGTTGATTCATGAGCAGAATGCGGTGGTGGGGTTGACCAATGGTCTGTTGGCGCGCTTGGCCACCCAAACCATTGAGGCGTTTCCCGGGGCGTTTCCAGAAGCTCGTCAGGCGCTCTGTTTGGGTAATCCGTTGCGTACCGAGGTGATGGATGTGCCTCTGCCTGAGGTGCGTTTTTTTGGGCGAGATCCTGCGGTTCGGCGTTTATTAATTGTCGGTGGCAGTCAGGGAGCCTTGGTTTTTAATCGCGATCTGCCAGAGCTGTTGGCAAAGGTGAGACTGGCGGCAGGCTGTCGGTTGGATGTTCGCCATCAATCGGGTGTGCGAGGGGTTGAGGTTGCCAAGCAGGCTTATAACACCACAGATTTGGCGGTTACAGTCGTGCCTTTTATGGACAATATGGCCGAGCAGTACGCATGGGCGGACTTGGTAATCTGTCGGGCTGGCGCAATGACTGTGGCAGAACTGGCGGCGGTGGGGGTGGCTTCGTTACTGGTGCCGTTGCCCTCGGCGGTGGACGATCACCAAACTTTGAATGCCCATTATTTGTCGGATGCCGGTGCGGCGTTGCGGGTGGCTCAGCAGGATTTATTGGCTGGGGTTTTTGCAGAGCGCTTGCAAGGGGTGCTGGAGCAACCAGAATCGTTGTTACAGATGGCGGTGCAGGCTCGTCGTTTGGCAAAATTAGACGCTACCGATAAAGTGGCAGAGCTGTGTTTGGCGCAGCGGAGAGAGTCTTAAGGTATGAATGTACAGATGGCGTTACCCCACAGTTTGCGTCGTGTTAAACGCATCCATTTTGTCGGCATTGGCGGTGTTGGAATGGGTGGCATTGCTGAGGTGTTGCTGAATTTGGGTTACGAGGTGAGTGGTTCGGATCAAGGGGGAAATGCCCTGACCCAGCGTTTGATCAGCTTGGGAGCAACGGTGTTTGTTGGCCATGCGATGGAGCAAGTTGAGGGTGTGGATGTGGTGGTGGCTTCTACTGCGATTCCACGTCAAAATCCTGAAATTGTGGCAGCGGTGCGCCAACGCATTCCGGTGGTGCGCCGAGCGGAGATGTTGGCGGAGTTGATGCGGTTTCGCCACGGCATTGCGGTGGCGGGTACTCATGGCAAAACAACCACCACCAGTTTGGTTGCCAGTCTGTTGGCCGAGGGTGGTTTGGATCCGACCTATGTGATCGGTGGGCGATTGAACAGTTCGGCGAGCAACGCTCGTTTGGGCAGCGGCGATTATTTGGTTGCTGAAGCCGATGAGAGTGACGCTTCTTTTTTGCACCTACAACCGATGATCTCCATTGTGACCAACATTGATGCCGATCACTTGGCAACCTATGAGGGTGATTTTTCGCGTCTGAAACGGGCGTTTGTGGAGTTTTTGCATAATTTGCCTTTTTACGGTTTGGCGGTGCTCTGCATTGATGATCCGGTGGTGGCAGAAATTGCACAGCAGGTCTCGCGTCCAATGCTCTCCTATGGCTTTTCCAAAGAGGCCGATGTGCGGGCGGTGAACCTGACTCAAAAGGGCGGTTTGAGTTATTTTGATGTGTTGTTGCCTGAGGGCAAAAAAATGCAGGCAGTTTCGCTTAATTTGCCAGGCAAGCACAACGTCTTGAACGCCTTGGCGGCGATTGCGGTGGCCAATGAGTTGGTGGTTTCGGTGGCGGCGATGCAAAAAGCCTTGGCGGGTTTTGAGGGTATCTCGCGCCGTTTTCAAACCTACGGTGAGTTGTCATCGGGGTCTGGTTCGGTGTTGTTATTGGATGATTATGGTCATCATCCAACGGAAATTGCCGCAACTCTTGAGGCGGTGCGTGCCGGTTGGCCGCAGCGGCGTTTGGTGTTGGCCTTTCAGCCGCATCGTTTTAGCCGTACCCATGATCTGTTTGATGATTTTGCTCAGGTTTTGAGTGATGTCTCGGTGGATGTGTTGTTGCTGTGTGAGGTCTACGCGGCGGGTGAACGTGTGATTGTCGGTGCTGATGGGCGGGCGCTCTGCCAAGCGGTGCGTTCCCGTGGTGTGGTGAATCCGATTTTTGTCGATGATGTATTTTCCTTGCCAGAGGTGTTGTCGGGGGTGTTGCAAGAGGGGGATCTTTTATTGACTTTGGGGGCCGGTAATATCGGTGCGGTGGCAGCGTCTTTAAACGACGCTTGGCAGGTGCGCTAGTGTCGATTTGCATGAGTGATGTTTGGCCGCAGGCAAACAGTCATTATGTTTTACGGGGGCGTTTGGTGTTGAATGAGTCGATGGCCAAACACACTTCTTGGCGGGTGGGTGGTGCGGCTGAGCGTTATTATCAGCCCGCTGATCAAAAGGATTTACAGGCGCTGCTGGCCTCTTTACCAGCGGAAGAGCCCCTGTTTTGGTTGGGTTTGGGCAGTAATCTGTTGGTGCGTGACGGTGGTATTGCTGGGACGGTGATTGCGATGTCTGGGGTGTTGAACTCATTGCAGTCTCTTTCGGATACGAATTTATTGCTGGGCGTGGGGGCAAGTTGTGCTAAAGTCGCGCGCTTTTGTGTTCGGCATGGCCTAGCAGGTGGTGAATTTTTGGCCGGTATTCCCGGTACGATCGGCGGAGCTTTGGCGATGAACGCCGGTGCCTTTGGCGCGGAAACGTGGCAGTGGGTGAAAAAGGTTTATGTGATTGACCGTAAGGGTGAGGTGCATTGTCGTCAGCCTGAAGCGTATGATATTGCTTATCGTCAGGTAGTCGGGCCTGAAGAGGAGTGGTTTGTGGCCGTTGAAATGGAATTTTCTGCTGTTGATGCCCCATCTTCGCGTCCTGAAATAAAAACCTTATTGGCCAAACGCTCCGCTAGCCAGCCGATTGGTTTGGCCAGTTGTGGTTCAGTATTTCGTAATCCTGTTGGTGATTATGCGGCGCGTCTGATTGAGGTATCGGGTTTGAAAGGGTTTTGTCTCGGTGGGGCGCAAGTTTCGGAGAAACACGCCAATTTTATTATTAACCAAGAGCGGGCGTCAGCGGCTGAGATTGAATCACTGATTGTTCATGTGCAGCAGGTGGTGAGGCAGAAGCAGGGTGTGCTGTTGCAACCCGAGGTACGCATGGTGGGGGTGAAATTGTGAGTTCTGTTGTGCCAACGGCGGAAGTGATTAACGCCTTAGGTAAGGTGGCTGTTTTAATGGGAGGTTGGTCAGCGGAACGTGACGTCTCTTTGCAGAGCGGTGCGGCGGTGCTGGCAGCTTTGCTGCGTTCGGGGGTGGATGCGCACGGTGTTGATTTTCAGCGTGAGGGTTTGGCGGCCTTGGCCAGCGGTGTCTTTGATCGGGTGTTTATCATGCTGCACGGTCGAGGCGGTGAGGACGGTCAACTGCAAGGTGCATTGGAGATTATGCAGTTGCCTTACACTGGCAGCGGTATTTTAGGTTCGGCGTTGGGGATGGATAAGCAGCGTTGTAAGCAGCTCTGGAGAGGTTTGGATTTGTCAACACCTCGTTGGATGGCGTTAAACAGCCAGAGTGATTGTCAACTGGCGCTGGAGCACTTGGGTCTGCCTTTGATGGTAAAACCTTCTTTGGAAGGCTCCAGCATTGGCATCAGCAAAGTGAATTCGTTGGATGAGTTGCATGAGGGTTATGTAGCTGCGGCTCAATTTGGCGCGGTGATGGCAGAACAGTTTATCGAAGGCAATGAGTACACGGTGGCCATCTTAAACGGTGAAGCGCTGCCGGTGATTCGTTTGCAGACACCCCATTCGTTTTACGATTATGAGGCGAAGTATCATTCTCACAGTACATCTTATTACTGTCCTTCGGGTCTTTCGCGAGAAGAAGAGCAGGATATGCAGTTCTTGGCGTTGTCTGCGTTTGAGAGCATCGATGCCTGTGGTTGGGGACGGGTCGATATTATGTGTGATGAAGATGGCGGATCATGGCTGATTGAAGTGAATACGGTACCTGGAATGACGAGTCACAGTTTGGTGCCGATGGCAGCCAAAGCAGCGGGTTTGGACTTTGATGAGCTGGTTTTTGCGATCTTGTGCTGTAAGTGAGAAATATATGATTCGGGCACGTTATGCTATTGATTGATGTACTACGTTTGAATATTGTGAACAGAGACCCGTTTTTTAGTGCATTTTTGAAAGTATTGTTGGTTTTATTGGTGGTCTCTTTGATGGTTTGGGCGGGACGTGTTGCAGATGATGCGCGACGTTTCCCTGTCAATTCGATCAAAGTGGAAGGGGAGTTGAGCCATGTGGATAGAGATGAGCTACAACGAGTGGTGAGTCGTTTTATGGATCGCAGCTTTTTTGTCTTGGATTTGAACGCTTTGCATGATGCTTTGCAACGCATGTCATGGATTAAAACCGTTTCGGTGCGTAGAATTTGGCCTGATACGGTGCATCTTTATGTTACGGAACACCGGCCGGTGGCGTATTGGAATGAGGATGAATTGCTGAGTGATGAAGGTGTTTTGTTTGCACCTCGGTCATTAGCAGAAGAAGATGTACTGTTAGGGGCTCTACCGGTGCTTTCTGGGCCTTTGGGGCATCAACAGGAAGTGATGAGTCAGTTTCACCGCTTTAATGCGCTCGTGACGCTGATGGGGCATGAAGTTCGTCGAGTGGTACAAAATGAGCGTCGTTCATGGTTGTTGGAATTGAATAACGGTATGAAAATTTATCTTGGTAGAAGCCAAATGATGAGTCGTTTGCGACGTTTGGTGTGGGCTTACCAAGTATTAAAAACACGGTTTTTAGAGGTTGTGAGTGTGGATTTACGTTATACAAACGGTTTTTCTGTGCAGCGGGAGCCATCTTAGGAGCGTATGCATAGATGTCTAAAGTAGGTGAAAAGCGCGTTATTGTTGGTTTGGATATCGGTACTTCAAAGGTGAGTGCCATTGTTGGTGAAGCTGGTTATGAAGGCATTGAAATTATTGGTATTGGTACCCACCCTTCTCGCGGGTTAAAGAAGGGTGTGGTGGTCAATATCGAAGCGACTGTGCACTCAATCAAGCGTGCGGTTGAAGAGGCTGAATTGATGGCGGGCTGTCAGGTGCGCTCTGTGTTTACGGGCATTGCGGGCAGTCACATCAAGGGTTTAAATTCTCACGGCATTGTGGCTATTAAAGATCGTGAGGTAGGCGCGTTTGATGTTGGGCGGGTGATTGAAGCGGCGAAAGCCGTCGCGATTCCAGCAGACCAACGTATCATTCATGTTCTACCACAAGAGTTTGTGATTGATAACCAAGATGGCATTCGTGAGCCTGTTGGCATGTCTGGGGTGCGTTTGGAAGCCAAAGTACATTTAGTCACCGGTGCGGTGAGTGCGGCACAAAATATTATTAAATGTGTGCGTCGCTGTGGTTTGGAGGTCGATGATATTATTCTTGAGCAGTTGGCCTCAAGCTACGCTGTTTTGACCGAGGATGAAAAAGAGTTGGGTGTCTGCTTAGTTGATATCGGGGGTGGTACTACGGATATTGCGGTGTTTAACGAGGGTGCCATTCGTCATACGGCGGTGATTCCTATTGCTGGAGATCAGGTCACCAATGACATTGCAGTCGCTTTGCGTACTCCAACCCAAAATGCGGAAGACATTAAAATTAAATACGCCTGTGCTCTGAGGCAGTTGGTTGGGGCAGATGAAAACATTGAGGTCTCGGGAGTGGGTGATCGCCCTTCGCGTCGTCTGGCACGTCAAACCTTGTCCGATGTGGTTGAACCTCGTTATGAAGAATTGATGAACTTGGTACAAGTGGAGTTGCGGCGCAGTGGTTTCGAGGATATTGTTGGGGCAGGCATTGTTCTAACGGGTGGAAGTTCGAAAATGGAAGGAGTGATTGAACTGGCGGAAGAGGTCTTCCACATGCCGGTAAGATTGGGATTGCCTCAACATGTATCGGGGTTGAGCGATGTGGTCAGTAATCCAATTCATGCCACTGGGGTGGGATTATTGCAATTTGGCTATCATAATCGAATGGATGTTGCTTTAGATTCAGGTCAAGACGGTGAGTCGGTCACGATATGGCATCGTATGCAATCCTGGTTTAAAGGCAATTTTTAAGCTAAATTTTATGAGTATAACTTCGCATTAAGCGATGTGCTAAGCAGCACGAGGAGAGAGTCATGTTCGAATTAGAAGATTCCTACGTCCAGAACGCAGTGATTAAAGTAATCGGTGTTGGCGGCGGCGGTGGGAATGCTGTCGAGCATATGGTTCGTTCCAATATTGAAGGCGTGGAATTCATTTGTGTTAATACAGA
This sequence comes from Gammaproteobacteria bacterium, assembly GCA_030950195.1. GTDB lineage: Bacteria > Pseudomonadota > Gammaproteobacteria > JAUZRS01 > JAUZRS01 > JAUZRS01. The sequence goes on from JAUZRS010000037.1 coordinate 15,603, forward strand.
TGCACAAGCGCTGAAGAATTTATCATCTAAAACCACCTTCCAGATTGGTTCGAGTATCACCAAAGGTCTGGGAGCAGGTGCTAATGCAGAAACTGGTCGTCAGGCGGCGCATGAAGATCGGGAGCGGATTCAGGAAATCATTGAAGGCACGGACATGTTGTTTATTACTGCTGGCATGGGTGGCGGTACCGGCACCGGAGCCGCACCGGTGATTGCTCAGTTGGCTAAAGAGCTGGGTATTCTGACTGTGGCGGTGGTGACCAAACCGTTTCCGTTTGAAGGTAAAAAGCGGATGAAGGCGGCTATGACGGGCATTGAAGAGCTGGCGCAGCACGTTGACTCTCTGATTACCATTCCGAATGAAAAGCTGTTGACGGTTTTGGGTGAAAACACGAGTCTTTTGGATGCGTTCAAGGCGGCCAATGATGTTTTGAAAGGGGCAGTGCAAGGCATTTCGGAATTGATTACCAACCCCGGTTTGATCAACGTGGATTTTGCTGACGTAAAAACGGTGATGTCGGAAATGGGCATGGCAATGATGGGGTCGGGCTCGGCCACCGGCGATAATCGAGCACAAGAAGCGGCTGAAAAAGCGGTTTTGAGTCCTCTATTAGAAGACATCAACCTGGCCGGTGCGAAAGGGATTTTAGTTAATGTGACTGCCGGTATGGATCTCACCATGAAAGAGTTTGCTACGGTGGGCAATACGGTGAAAGAGTTCTCTTCCGAAGATGCTGAGGTTGTTGTCGGTACTTCAATTGAACCTGAGCTGGAGGGAGAGCTGAGAGTCACGGTGGTGGCAACCGGATTGGGCAACGCTTCGGAAGCCACGACACCCGCACGTTCATTGAAACCCACCAGCAATGGTGAGATGGATTACGGAAAATACGATAAACCAACGATCATTCGTCATCAATCAACGGATATGGGGCGTAAAAAAAGTTCGTCTGAAATCGATCTAGAGTATCTCGATATTCCTGCATTTTTGCGTAGACAGGCCGATTAATGCAAGGAACGAGGTTTCATTGCCTCTCCTCTTGTTATTTTTATGGAGATGTCGGTTTGAATTAGATAGAATCGGCAGCCGTTGGCGTTGTCATTGGTTCCTGAGAACCATGTGGGATAGGGAGAATAATGGAGCTAGGCGCTGCGATAACGTGAAAAATTGAGCGAATGAGGTCATCCATTGATTAGGCAACGCACATTAAAAAATAAAATTCATGCTACGGGCGTTGGGCTGCATACGGGGGACAAGGTCTACTTGACTCTCAGACCCGCAGCGATTGATACCGGTATTGTCTTTCGTCGTGTTGATTTGGAACCGCACGTTGATATTAGATCGCACCCCCTGAATGTGGGTAGCACGGAGCTATCGACAACCTTAAGTAATAATGGGGTGTTGGTTTCTACTGTTGAACATCTGTTGTCGGCTTTGGCGGGATTGGGAATTGATAACGCTTATATTGATTTGAGCGCTCCGGAAGTACCTATTATGGACGGCAGTTCGGGTCCTTTTGTTTTCTTGATTCAGTCTGCTGGCATTGTTGAGCAGGATGCGGCGAAAAAATTCATTCGGATAAAAAAGACAGTCATTGTTGAAGATGGCGAAAAATGGGCAAAATTAGAGCCATTTGATGGTTTTAAGGTTAGTTTCACCATTAACTTTAATCATCCTATCTTTAAGGATGTCGATCAAAAAGCCGAGATTGATTTTTCCACCACCTCGTTTGTTAAAGAAGTGAGTAGGGCACGTACGTTTGGTTTTGCCAAAGACATTGAAAAATTACGTCGAAATAATTTGGCTCTGGGTGGCAGTTTGGACAATGCCATCGTGGTGGATGATTGTCGTATTTTGAATGAAGATGGTCTGCGTTATGAAGATGAATTTGTAAAACACAAAATTCTTGATGCGATTGGTGATCTTTATTTACTGGGTTACAGTTTGATTGGGGCTTTTTCCGGCCATAAATCAGGTCATGCCCTGAATAATCGCTTGTTAAGATCGTTGCTTAAGGATACGTCTGCTTGGGAAGAGGTGGTGTTTGAAGACGTAGCAGATCTGCCTATTTCTTACATAGAGCCTCTTACTGAGACAGAGTTGACTTAAAAAGAGTTCTTTTGATTTTTCGCGGTTTGTCCGACGTGGATTGCCAGACGTTGCAGTGATTGACTTAGTTTTGGGTCGTTGATGCTCTCGGCCAGGTGCTGGAGTGAAACGGCGGCTTGGGTTGACTTGATTGCCGAGCGTTTTTTGCTCGTGGCAGGTTTTCGTAGAGCTATTTTTTTTGCCCCGACTTTGATCTTAATCGTCTGTAAGTGAACGGCAGCAATTTTGTTGAGGTTATGGACAATTTCTTTGTTATAAAAACGAATGCGTGTTGCCCAAGCGGGTGAATCTGCAAGAATTTCTAATTTTTCCCCGACCAGCTCAATGACTTGGCAGTGTGAATGGCACTCGATGGGCAAGCAGTGGTGTAGGCGCTGGGTTAACATGGTGAGCCGAGATGCTTTGCGCCCCACGTTTTTGGGTACAAGGAGGTAGAGGTTTTGCATAGTCTATCTAATCAGTTAATTTTTGTTTGAGTCTCATAATGAATAGAGTATCCCACAGAAGCGGGTGGTGGCCACCCCTGTTTGTCAGCGCGGTTCTGTTATGAACATTATTATTTTCAGTAAGTCGGGCGCTCGCTCACGGCAAATCAACTCCCCTGTGCAGTTTTTTCTACTGGGATTTTTGTTTTTATCCCTATTGATCACGCCGCTTTATTGGGGTTATCAACTGGGTGTGCATCAAAACTCAAATGAAATACCTGAATTGAATTACGCTGACATTCGTCAGCAGCGTGAGAGTCAAGAGCAGTTACAGCAGGCAAAATCAGAAGTTACAGCTCTGACACGCCATTTAGGTCAGCTGCAAGCGTACATGACTCGTTTGGATGCGTTAGGGGCACGTTTGGTTGAAGTGGCAAAATTAGACGGCCAAGAGTTTGACTTTAGCCAAGTGCCTCCTTTAGGTGGGCCGGTATCCGATGCGCAAATCGCCGAATACACGCTGTCAGACTTGGGGCGAATGGCTCAAACTTTACAGATGCAGATGCAGTTGCGTGAAGAAAAATTGAGCATTTTGGAGTCGGTGTTATTTAAACGTCGTCTGCGCAATGAAACTTTGCCCGCAGGTCGGCCGATTAAAAAAGGTTGGATGTCTTCGGCTTATGGGATAAGAACCGATCCTTTCTCGGGCAAACCACAAATGCACAAAGGCATTGATTTCGCAGGTAAAATGGGCAGCAGCATTTATGCAGTGGCCAGCGGTGTGGTGAGCTGGGCGGGTAAACGGCACGGTTACGGTCAGTTGGTCGAGATTCAGCATGGCAACGGTTACAGTACCCGTTATGCACACGGTGCCAAAGTTCTGGTGCAGAAGGGTGAGTTGGTCAGTCAGGGGCAGGAGATTGCTAAAATGGGTTCCAGTGGTCGTTCTACCGGACCTCATCTGCATTTTGAGTTACTTAAAAAGGGGCGCCAGATTAATCCGGTCAAATTCGTTCGATCTCGACGAAAAAGCCACTAATAAGACAAGCAATACTTAATCCGGTTGGATTCAAGCGCCACAGGCATTAACATACTCCCTTTTTTAGACACATAACGATTGCCATTCAGCTGTAATGTCTGAATGGTTTTTCTATGGTTGAACTTCCACAGGCCGTAACTTCATGATCAGTAATTTATTTAAAAAAGTGTTTGGCAGTCGTAATGATCGCGTGATTAAAGAGCTCTCGAAAGAGGTTGGCGCGATCTCGGCTTTGGAGTCCGATTGTGAGTCCTTGAGCGATGATGATTTAAGAGCCAAAACCGAGACGTTCCGCCAGCGTTTGCAAGCAGGAGAAACCTTAGAAGACCTATTGCCAGAGGCGTTTGCGGTGGTGCGTGAAGGGGGTAAACGTGCTTTGGGGATGCGTCATTTTGATGAGCAGCTGATTGGTGCGATGGTCTTGAATGAAGGCAAAATTGCCGAGATGCGTACCGGTGAGGGTAAAACCTTGGTGGCAACTCTGGCGGTCTACCTCAATGCCCTCTCGGGCAAAGGGGTTCATGTGGTGACGGTCAATGACTACTTGGCACATCGTGACTCCGATTGGATGGGCAAGCTCTATCACTTTTTGGGGCTGAGTTACGGCGTTATTGTTGCCAATATGGATCAAGAAAAACGTCGAGCGGCGTATGAAGCGGACATCACCTACGGCACCAATAACGAATTTGGCTTTGATTATTTGCGTGACAACATGGCTTTTTCTGAAGAAGAAAAAGTACAGCGCGAATTGAACTTTGCCATCATCGATGAAGTGGATTCGATCCTCATTGATGAAGCGCGTACCCCCCTGATTATCTCCGGCCCTGCTAATGACAACGCTGAGCTTTATCAGCGTATCAATGTTTTGGTACCTGAATTGGTCTTGCAAGAAGAGGAAGAGGGGCCTGGTGATTACAGTATTGAAGAGAAGAGCAAGCAGGTTTATTTGACCGAAGCCGGTCACGAAAAAGTTGAGCAATTATTGAGCAAAGAGGGGCTGTTGCAAGAGGGTGAAAGTCTTTATGACGCGGCTCATATTAGCCTGATGCACCACATCAATGCCGCTGTAAGAGCGCATGTGATTTACCAAAAAGATGTGGATTACATTGTCAAAGAGGGCCAGATCGTCATTGTGGATGAGTTCACGGGGCGTACCATGGAAGGACGACGCTGGTCGGAAGGTCTGCATCAAGCGGTGGAAGCAAAAGAAGATGTGGCGGTGCAAAACGAGAACCAGACTCTGGCTGCAATCACCTTCCAAAACTACTTCCGCCTCTATGAGAAGCTGTCTGGCATGACCGGTACTGCGGATACGGAAGCGTTTGAGTTCCAGCAGATTTACGGTTTGGAAGTGGTGGTATTACCGACTCATTTGCCAATGCAGCGTAAAGATCTGCCGGATCTGGTGTTTTTGACCACAGAAGAGAAATATCAGGCGATTATTGAAGATATTGAAGAGTGTGTGAAACGTCAGCAACCGGTGTTGGTGGGTACCACCTCGATTGAAACCTCTGAGTACCTCTCTTCGCTGTTGAAAAAGAAGACGTTGAAACACGAAGTGTTGAACGCCAAACAGCACGAACGTGAGGCAGGCATTGTTGCCAATGCCGGTTGCTCTGGTGCCGTTACCATCGCTACCAATATGGCCGGTCGGGGTACGGATATTGTGTTGGGTGGCAGCTTGGTGGTGGAGTTAAAAGAGAAGGGTGAGATCAGCAGCACGGAAAAAGAGCAGCTGGAAGCGGCGTGGCAACAACGCCATGACGTGGTCTTAAAATCCGGTGGGCTGCACATCATCGGTACCGAACGGCACGAATCTCGGCGGATTGATAATCAGTTGCGCGGGCGTTCCGGTCGCCAAGGCGATGAGGGTTCGACCCGTTTTTATCTCTCATTAGAAGACAACCTGATGCGCATTTTTGCCTCAGATCGGGTCGCCAATTTGATGCAAAAATTGGGCATGGAAGAGGGTGAGGCGATTGAACATCCGTGGGTCACGAAAGCGATTGAAAACGCGCAGCGTAAGGTGGAAGC
>JAUZRS010000038.1 GCA_030950195.1 Gammaproteobacteria bacterium
AAATCCATTTAAACGCTGGCTTTCTGCTTCGATTCGATCAGGATCTAAAATGTGTTTCATCTGCTGATCGGCAATCTGAATCACTTTTTCGATCCCCGTATCAATGTGACCAGCGGCTTCTTCTGACTGCTCAGACAATCGACGCACCTCACCGGCCACCACGGCAAACCCTTTGCCTGCCTGTCCTGCTCGTGCCGCTTCAATGGCAGCGTTCAGTGCCAAGATATTGGTCTGAAACGCGATGTCTTTTACCATCCCAGTCAAATTACTGAGCTTGGCAATTTCTTCCAATACCGCCTCAATCTGTTGCGAGTGGCTCACATTTTCCTCTTTTCGTTGCGCCACATACGCTGTTAACTCCCGTACATTGTTGTGAATGCGCTCCACTCTACTCTGATCATTGCCGGTAAGCGTACTGGACTGCTGTATCGCTTGCTGCACCTCTCTTACCGAACCTTCAGCAGCAGTTTCAATCTCCTGTACTTTCTCCATCAAACCCAATGCCGCCTCTTCGGTCAACTGCGCCACACCATCCAACTGCGAATCAAGAATGTGATGAAACTCCACCACCTGCTTGTGTGTAGCTAGGAGTTGTTCCACCACATCCAGCGCGTAATCCGTTCCTTGTTCACGCACCACAGCAAGCTGAGCACCCACATCAGAGGCTTTCTCTGACACCTCCTCGGGCAACAGTGCCTGCCAACAGGCCAAAAAAGCACGTTGGCTGGCAGCCACACTCTGCAAAGACAATTGAGACATTTTTTCAATTAAATCGGCTTGCTTCTGCACCAGATCCTCATCGTCATTAACATCAGCCAGAGAGGCCATCACAACGTCAGAGGAGTGCTTCAACTCCACTTGCAAGGCGCTAATATGCTCTTCACACCACAGCTTAAGATCATTCATACGCTGCTTTTGGCGACCCGCAATAAAATCAATCGGTATGATTAACTGCTGATGCAATTGGTGATGAAATTCAACCACTTTCTGCTGGCAAAAAGCCAGATGCTTCACCAACTGATGTGAATATTTATTCTTATTTTGTGAGAAAACCAACATCTGCTGCTCAGTACATCGCTGATAATGCGCTAAATCAACGCCGCGCTGTCGCTGAAATTGTTTAAATTCATAAATAAAAAGCCCGCTAAAAACCACACTGCCACTGAAGGCCGCTAACAGAGAATGATGATAAAAACCTAAAATAAGCCCCCCTTCATCGCCGACATTAACAAACAACAGCATCAGCACAAAAACCATGAAAAAACCAACGCTCACAAAAGACCAAAACCGAGCAGTGCCGATCAAATAACGAAACCCTCCTGACAACACTGAATTTTGTTTCATATGTTCTTCCAATGACTCAACGCTGGCATTTCTATCGCCAAAAAAAGAATTAGATTTGTAATATGGGGGGGGGTAGATAACTTCATGACCCTACACTCCCGGCAACACTTGTTTGACCACCTGAGTCAACTGCTCCGGCGCAACGGGTTTGACCAACCAACCCATGGCACCGGCTTGCTTGGCCTCATCTCGTTTTGACTGCTGCGACTCTGTGGTCAACATCAACATCGGTTTAAAGCGCATTGCCGCCATCTTCTTCGACTCTTTGATAAACATAATGCCGTCCATACCTGGCATATTCAAATCCGTAATGACCAAATCCGGTTTAAAATTCTCTATCTTTTGCAGTGCCTGTTGGCCACTGCTGGCCGTCAAAACCTCAAATCCCGCACGGCTTAAAATGCCTTTCATGCTCATCAATAACGTTGTTGAATCGTCCACCAGCATAATTTTTTTCATCGTTTTAACCCCACATGAACCCTAAAAAAGAAGCGCCATCTCCTCTGCCATCAAGCGATAATCCATCGCACCTGAACTGCGCGGCGCGTAAGAAAAAATCGGTTCACCCGCTTCAAACGCCTCCGCTAATTTTATGTTGCTACGAATGCCTCGCAAGATCCGTTCACGGCCAAACTGCTGCCCCAAATCCGCCAACACCCGCTGTTGCAATTTCAACTTACGATCCAACATAATCGGCAGCAGACCCAACAACCTCAAGCCAGGGTTGTGCAGTGTGGCCACCTTATAAAACAGCTTCGCTAACTGACGCACCCCCACCGCCGACAAATGATGAGGCACAAACGGCACCAACACCGCCTGCGCCGCCACCAACGCACTGATTAACAGCGAATCCATCGTCGGTGGCGTATCCAAAACAATACGGTCAAAGGCCACCGCCACCGCCTCACTGTTCAAGGCCTGCCTCAACAGCGACACGGGCAACTCCTGCGCGCAAAAATCCGTATTCGCCGGAGCCAAACAGAGATTGCGAATCGGCGTTAACTGCACCACATCCATCAAGGCCAACTCCGGTTGGTGCAGCAACTGATGCACATGCTCCTCCGCTCGCCGCGCCGCCCGACACCCCACTCCAATCGCCGCATGGCCTTGGCTGTCAAGATCA
>JAUZRS010000039.1 GCA_030950195.1 Gammaproteobacteria bacterium
AAAAACAAACACCTCGGCTTCTTTCTCAAAAACCATTTTGCAACTCGACAAGATCTTTTTTGCGGCGACCCTCAGCAACTCAGATTAATTTTAGAAAACCTATTAGATAATGCGCTCCAGCAAACAGAAAGCGGCAGCATCAAGTTGGAGTTTGGTGGTCAGTACCAACAGACGCCCTTTTTTTTCTCCATCAACGTTAAAAATACAAACACAGCACAAACGCACTCCAGATCAATGCCAGATCTGTACACCTGTCAACGGCTCATAAGGAAGATGGGGGGAAAATTGCACATGGAGAGTGAGATGACTGGACCGGCACGGTTTTGGGCTGAACTGCCATTAAAAAGCAGCACCACGGCAGCAGAGCCAAAAAACAGAAGCGAAGCCTCAAAACCACGCCTGTTGATCGTTGACGATATGGAAGAGATGCACCTGTTGCTTAAATTTTACTTACGCGAAAGTGATTGTTTATTGGAATTTGCCAGCAACGGCAAACAAGCGCTTGCAATGCATCAACAACAGCCCTACCAAATTATTATCATGGATATGAGAATGCCTATTATGGATGGCCTAGAAGCCACTCAACAAATCCGCCTCTGGGAGGCGGAGCAACAACGAAATGCGAGCACCATCATCGGTTTGACTGCCAATCACGGCCAGCAACAACATTACCTCTCCAAGGGCTGTGATGAACTGTTGACCAAACCCGTACAACGTCAAAGATTGATCGACCTTATTACCACTTCACTTTCACAGGCGAGCCAAAGACCGTGAACGACAACCAACACCGTGTCACCATTGATCTGGATCTCAAAGAACTGATTCCACTCTTCTTAGAGAATCGTCATAAAGACACACTTTATTTACGCCAAGCACTCAATGACCATAATCACCATGCCATTGCTCGCATTGGTCATAACCTTAAAGGCACTGCTGGCAGTTACGGTTTTGCTGGCATGGCGCAGCTGGGGCAAAAATTAGAACAAGCAGCGCAGCAAGAAAACCCAAGCCAAGAAAACCAACTCATTGAGCGACTGGAAAGTCTACTCACCCTAACCGAAGTCTTTTACGAGTAGATCATGCTTTCATTGCAAACCCTAAAAGCGGAACTGGAAAAACCGCCCTCAATTTTAATTATTGATGACAGTGCCGATTTTCGTCGCCTGCTGCATCATTATTTAAAAAAACAATACCCCAACGCCGTAATTGAAGAGCGCGATGGCCTCAACAGCAATATGGCTATGCATGAAGTATTACATGCACGCTACCATATTATCCTGCTTGATTACCTGCTCGATTACACCCCAGGAGAGCGCAATGGCCTTGATATTCTGGGTGAATTGCGTCAACTAAAATGTAAAAGCAGCATTATTTTAATGACCGCTCATGGCGACGAACTGTTGGCGGTCAAAGCGATTCGCAACGGAGCCTTTGACTACATCGTCAAACAAAATTTCAGTAAAAATGATTTCCTCAACAGCATCTCCGAAGCGCTATCGCATCAATTAGAACAGCAACCTCAACACCCCCCTCAAGCTCCTGATGTCAATTCCAGCGCCGAATTTGGTCACCATATGTTGGTGCAAGGTTATCGCCCTCTCTATCGCCTTGGTGCCGGAGGACAAGCCATGACCTACCTAGCCGAAGCCTTCAACGAAGGCCCAAAAGTGGTGCTAAAACTGCTGCCCAGCAACACCTCTGACCCTCAGGTACTGGGGCGTTTTGTGCAAGAATACGAGATGATCTCCAAACTGGAACATCGCAACATTGTCCAGCTGCACAGCCAAGGCATCAGCGATAGCACCGTCTTTATCGTCATGGAGTATCTGCGCAACGGCTCCCTACGCGAAAAAATGCTGCGCCGCAAAATCCAACCTCACGAAACACTGAGTATCATCCGCCAGCTCAGCCAAGCTCTGAGCCACATGCACGAACACGGCGTACTGCACCGCGACATCAAACCCACTAACATCATGTTTCGTGATGCCAATACCCCAGTCTTAATCGACTTCGGTGCAGCCAAGCAGATGATCTCCCACAGCGACCTTACCCTGCACGGTGAAGTACTCGGCACCCCTCATTACATGAGCCCCGAACAAGCCCTTAGCGAACCACTCAGCCCTGCAACGGATCTCTATAGCCTCGGCATTGTGTTTTATGAAATGCTCACTGGCGAATTGCCTTATCGTAGCGACCGTATTGCTGCCGTGATTGCCCAACACCGCCTCTCGCCACTGCCGATATTACCCAAACCTCTTAAGCGGTTTCAGTCCATTTTAAACCGCCTGTTGGCTAAAAAAGCCGTACTGCGTTACGATTCTGCTCAGGATTTAAAAGACGCACTGGCAGGGATACACTAGCCAAAACAGTCAAATCTGTGGAATACTCGCCAGCCTTCTTGGTCAGTCGCAGAACAACACTATGAAAAACCTCAGCAGCGCCGTCATTGGCGTCGGTTATTTGGGTCAGTATCACGCCGAAAAACACCATAATATTGAGGGTATTGATCTCAAGGCGGTGGTGGATGCCGATGCAAACCGCGCCGAAGAGATTGCCACCCGCCTCGACACTCACGCTTTAAGTGACTACCAATCGCTGCTCGGCAAGGTTGATCTGGTCAGCATCGCCTCCCCCACCGCCTCACACTACCAAGTAGCGAAAGATTTTTTGCAGGCAGGTAGCCATGTTCTGGTGGAAAAACCGATTACGGTCACCGTCGAACAAGCGCAAGAGCTGGTCGATATTGCCAAGCACAAGAACTTAGTACTGCAAGTGGGGCATCTGGAACGTTTTAACCCTGCTCTATTGGGCGTTGAAAAACAGTTGCTCAAACCAATGTTCATCGAATCTCATCGACTGGCTCCCTTCACCCCACGCGGAGCCGATGTGAACGTCATTTTGGATCTAATGATTCACGACATCGACATCATTCTCACCATCGTTAACTCAGAGGTGAAAGAGATTGCCGCCAGTGGTACCTCGGTGCTCTCCAACGACACTGACATCGCCAATGTGCGCCTGCTGTTTGAAAACGGCTGCGTGGCCAACGTCACTGCCAGCCGCGTCAGCCTCAAAACCGAACGCAAAATGCGCTTTTTCCAACACGATGCCTGCATCAGTGTCGATTTCCAGAACAAAACCCTCAACAGTTATAAAAAAGGCGACAGCAAAGACGAAGCAGGCGTTCCCCAGATCATCAAACAAGAGACCCACTTTGAAAACAGCGATGCCATTATGGCCGAGACAACAGCGTTTGTTGATGCCATTCGTAACGGCAGCCGTCCCATTGTCAGTGGCGAAGAGGGCAAACGGGCGCTGCAAACGGCGATCCGCATCAGTGAATTGTTAAACCCATAAAAAAGGGCGAACACAAGGTTCGCCCCTATCAACATCCCAGCAGAACAACCGTCTTAAACCACCGTCAGCGGAATCACCTTATCCGCCACCTTTTGATATTCCGCGATCTGATCAAAATTCAGATAACGATAAATATCATCGGCCATTGGCGTAATGCTCTGCATGTGCTGCATGTACTCCGCCACCGTGGGAATACGCCCCAACAACGAGGCCACCGCTGCCAGTTCCGCCGACGACAGATAGACCATCGCACCGTTACCCAAACGGTTAGGAAAGTTGCGCGTTGAAGTGGAAACCACCGTCGCGCCGTCCTTGACCCGTGCCTGATTACCCATGCAGAGAGAGCAACCCGGCATCTCAATGCGCGCACCGGCTTTACCAAAGATGCTGTAATACCCCTCTTCCGTCAGTTGGCGTTCATCCATCTTGGTTGGCGGCGCAATCCAGAGCTGCCCAGGAATGGTTTTACCCGCTGCCTCCAGCACTTTACCCGCCGCTCGATAGTGACCGATGTTGGTCATGCAAGAGCCAATAAAAACCTCGTCAATCTCCGTACCCGCCACTTCAGAGAGCAGTTTCACATCATCAGGATCGTTCGGGCAGGCGACAATCGGCTCTTTGATCTCATTCAAATCAATCTCAATAATCTCCGCATACTTAGCATCGGCATCGGGTTCGATCAATTCAGGTTTATCCAGCCAGACCTGCATCGCAGCCACCCGCCGTTCCAATGTGCGCGCATCACCGTAACCGTTGCCGATCATCCATTTCAGCAACGTGACATTAGAAGTGAGGTATTCAGCAATAGGCTCTTTGCCCAGACGCACCGTACAGGCGTTGGCCGAACGTTCCGCAGAGGCATCAGAAAACTCAAAGGCCTGCTCCACTTTCAGATCCGGCAAGCCTTCGATTTCGATAATACGGCCGTTAAAGCAGTTTTTCTTACCTGCTTTCTCCACCGTCAGCAAGCCTTTCTGAATCGCCACGTAAGGAATTGCATTAACCAAATCACGCAAAGTAATCCCCGGCTGCATCTCGCCTTTGAAACGCACCAAAATAGATTCGGGCATGTCCAAGGGCATCATCCCCAGCGCGGCACCAAAGGCCACCAGACCGGAACCGGCAGGAAAAGAGATGCCGATGGGGAAACGGGTATGGGAATCACCGCCCGTACCCACCGTGTCGGGCAACACCATGCGGTTCAACCAAGAGTGAATCACCCCATCGCCCGGACGCAGCGACACCCCACTGCGGGTGTGCATAAAGTCCGGCAGTTCGTGCTGCAAGGTGATGTCGATGGGCTTCGGGTAAGCGGCGGTGTGGCAGAAACTCTGCATCACCAGATCGGCAGAAAAGCCCAAACAGGCCAGTTCTTTTAGCTCATCACGGGTCATGGCACCGGTGGTGTCTTGTGAACCCACAGTGGTCATTTTCGGCTCGCAATAACTCCCAGGACGCACCCCCGCCACACCGCACGCACGACCAACGATCTTCTGTGCTTGGGTAAAGCCCATATTACTCTCTGCTGCTTCTGCGGGGCGGATAAAGAGGTCTGTGGTTGCTTTTCCCAACGATTCACGGGCTTTTTCAGTCAAACCACGTCCAATGATCAGCGGGATACGCCCACCGGCACGCACTTCATCGGCCATCGTCACCGGCTTCATATCAAAACGCGCAATCACCTCACCCGCTTCGTTCTCCACCGTGCCTTGATAAGGACGGATGATGATCACATCGCCCATCTGCATCTGGCTGACATCACACTCAATGGGCAATGCACCGGAATCTTCAGCGGTGTTGAAGAAAATCGGCGCGATTTTGCCACCGATCACCACCCCGCCTTGGCGTTTGTTTGGCACAAAGGGAATTTCGTCACCCATGTGCCACAACACGGAGTTGATCGCCGATTTGCGTGATGAACCGGTGCCGACCACATCGCCCACATAGGCCAAGGGATGGCCTTTTTTCTTCAGTTCTTCAAGGGTATGTAGGCCGTCGGGCATTTTGCTCACCAGCATCGCCTTGGCGTGCAGGGGAATGTCTGGGCGGCTCCACGCTTCCGTGGCTGGAGAAAGGTCGTCGGTGTTGGTTTCACCCTCGACCTTAAAGACCGTTACCGTAATCGACTCGGCCAGCGGGGTTTTACGGGTAAACCACTCGCCTTCTGACCACGATTCCATCACCTGTTGAGCGTAACGGTTCGTTTTGGCTTTCGCCTCCACATCGTGAAAGGCATCGTAGACCAGCAAGGTTTTAGACAGACCTTCAGCCGCCGCCGCCGCCGTCTCATCCCGATCCAGTAGTTCAATCAGGGGTTGAATGTTGTAACCACCGAGCATGGTGGCCAGCAGTTTTGTCGCGTGCTGCGGATCAATCATCGGTGAACTCGTTTCACCTTTGGCCAGCGCCGACAAAAAGGCGGCTTTAACATAAGCGGCTTGATCCACGCCCGGTGGCACTCGTTCGGTCAGAAGATCAAGCAGGAACTCGCCTTCGCCCTCCGCTGGGGTTTTTAACAACGCCACCAAATCGGCCACTTGGGCGGCGCTTAAGACTAAGGGAGGCAGGCCTTCATTGGCGCGTTCTTCAACGTGTTTTCTGTATTGTTCAAGCACGGGGAGTTGTCCTCTTGATCACTGACGGTTATAAAAAAGGTGACCTATTCTACCCGAAAGCGCGGCAAGAGTGCGGATCAGCTCTCTTCATCGGGGAAATTTTACCCGAGCGGGAACGACACTCAGGAGCGAGCGAGACGCTTTAAGAAACCTTCACGCGATCCCGCGTTAATCCAGCCTGTGGCAATCGTCTTGCTCAGTTCAGGGCTCACCCGACCACGGTGAATGTGAGAGGGGGAGGCGGGAAAAATCACCAGCTTGCCCCGCTCCGCCACTTCATGGTGCGCCTGCCAGTGAAATTCCGTACCGGCCTCCGCCACGGAATCGCAGTAGAGAATCCAAGCCAACACACGGTTCATAGGTTCGGTGGCTTCGTCGCTCATCGTCCAATCGCAGTGCCATTGCCGAAAGCCCTCGCCGGGCGCGTAACGCTGCAAATTGAACACAGGCATGACAAACAATTCCTGGTCTGGGCAGACCTGACGCAACAGAGGCCGCTCTTGTAGGTAGTGCTCCAGACCGGCTGAGACCCCCCGCACGATCAGATCGGCAAGGGCGAACGACTCGGGATCAGAACGGTTGATCGACACAAGGCTGATGTCCGTCGAGACCTTGGCAGGCTCTGCGGTGCTGCCGCCAGGCCCAAAAGCCACACCCGGCCGCTGCAAATCCACCCGCCGCTCAAAGAAACCCATTACACCATCAGCAATGGCCTCGAAGCCGGCATTATGATAACGACCGATCAGCTTCATGCTGGGAAGTCCTTGGAGGTTTTGCTGCGTTTCATCACCTATTTCTGTTCCAGATCCAAACGGTAAGCCGCATGACAGGCCACACAATTTTGAGTCAATTCAGCCAACTGTTTCAAGGTATGAGAAGCGTCACCCAACTGCTCTGCATCCAAAGCCAGTTGATCAAACTTAGAGTGTGTATCATGCCCTAATTTTTTGAAACCCAGTGGCAACTTGCCCATCAACGAACCTGGCACCGCTTGCTGCGCTTCACGCCCCACTTCACGCGCCGCTTGTGCTACATCAGCCAAGTTGTCATTACTTACGGCTGCAACAATGTGCTGCACACTGCTCAAAAACGCCCGCATCTCAGATAAAACCAGATCTTTTTCGCCTTGACTTAGCTGAATCGCAGCTCGACCGTCACTGGCCTCCAACACACTGCCAGACAAGATGAATTTGTAAACCAAACCACCACTCACCAAAGCAAAAACAAACACCACACCCCAACACAGTTTACACATTATTAAACCTTCTCTTCTGTCACTGAACGACTCATACATGTCGATTCAGACGATAATTGATTGCTCATACACTTGACAATATTCAGATGATTTTGGATACTGACGGCTTATCTTAACCAACTGGTTAGTTAAATGCCACCTAAAAAAGATCAGCGCCAACAGGCGATCCTTCTTGCTGCCACAGAAGCCTTTAAAGAAAAAGGATTCGAAGGCGCACGCATGGATCAAATTGCCACAGCGGCCAAAGTTAATAAAGCCACTCTCTACTATCGCATCGGTGATAAAGCCGCACTTTATGCTGCCGTGCTGGATTTTATTCTCGCCGAAATCGCCGACACCATCGAAAACAACGTGCAAAAGAGCAACTCAGCAGAAGAAAAGCTCAAACAATATATTTTTCTTCTCGCCAAACACAGCCAACAATTCGCCCCCATCATGCTCCGTGAATTGGCATCAGGTGGCAAAACCATCTCAGATCAAGCACTAAAACACATGGGGCGAATTGTTGAAAGCCTGCGTCAACTGCTACAACAAGGGGTTGAAAGCGGTGATTTTCGTGCCACCAACCCCTTTATCATCCACATGATGGTCATCGGTGGTTTAAGCATCTACGCCACCAACCAGCCTCTGCGCCAACGCAGCGCCAAACAACATCCAAATGAACACCACCCCGAACATTTCATAAATCAACAGCAGGCCGCTGAAGAGATTTATGATCACATTTTAACCTCACTGAGCCACCCCTCAACAAGTGGAAAAAAACCATGAACAGTACCTTTCGACAACGAATTGAACACGGCTTTGAAAGCCTCGGCCATCTCATCGCCCTGCACCGCTGGAAAACCCTCTTTGCCCTATTGCTATTAACAGCCAGCCTGCTGTCACAGCTGCCCCGCCTAACCATGGACACCTCCACTGAAGGCTTTTTACACCCAGAAGACCCCGTACTGCTCGACTACAACGCCTTTCGGGATCAATTTGGCCGCGATGAAATGATCTTTATCGCCATCCAAAGCAAGGGTGACCTGTTCCAACAGCCTTTTTTGAAAAAACTCAAACAGCTGCACGACGAACTAAAAGAGAGCGTGCCTCACCTTGACGACATCACCAGCCTCATCAACGCCCGTAACACACGCGGCGAAGCCAACAGCCTAATCGTAGAAGACCTTCTGGAAAATTGGCCACAAAATGCGGCGCAGTTGAACGCCATCAAACAGCGCGCCATGCAGAGCCAAACCTACAAGAATTTTCTGCTCTCCGAAAAAGGCGACATCACCGCCATCGCCCTCAAAACCAACGCCTACAGCGATGAGGGGCAGGATCAAAGTGACGCTCTGGCCGGTTTTGATGACGACAGCAGCATCGAAAAAGAACGAAAATTTCTCACCGATGCCGAAAACAGCGAACTGGTCAACGCCGTACGCGAGATCACTACCCGCTACCAAAGCGCTGATTTTAAAATCTATCTGGCCGGTTCTCCGGTGGTCAGTAACGACCTCAAGCGGGACATGCAGAGCAATATGAAACGCTTTATGGGTTTGGCTTTTCTAACCATCGCCCTGATTCTACTGCTGCTGTTTCGCCGCCTCTCTGGTGTCGTGCTGCCGATGCTGACGGTCTTTTTGTCTCTCGGCTCCACACTGGGTCTGATGGCGCTGTTGCAGATTCCCTTTAAACTGCCCACCCAAATTATGCCGTCGTTTTTATTGGCCGTCGGTGTCGGTGCATCGGTACACGTCTTGTCGATTTTTTTCCGCCAACTGCAACAGCACTACGATCAATTCCCACCGCAAGACAAAACAACAGCACGACAACAAAAAGCCCAAGCCATCGCCGACACACTGGGACATTCAGGGCTGCCCATCGCCATGACCTCCCTCACCACCGCCGCCGGTTTAGCCTCTTTTTCTGGCGCGGAAGTGGCTCCCATCAGTGATCTGGGCATCATTGCCTCTTTGGGCGTTCTGGTTTCACTGCTCTTCAGCTTAACTCTGCTGCCTGCGCTGTTGGCGCTGCTGCCAATCAAAGCCAAAAAAAGCAGCTCCTCGCAACAACGTCACCAGCGCATGGATCAACTCTTAACCGGCATCGCTCACTTTTCCGTACAGCGCTCTCGTCTGGTGCTGATCATCAGCGCCGTTCTGATCACCATCGGTCTGCTCGGCGCGGCACAAATGCGCTTCTCACACAAACCCTATGAATGGTTTCCCAAAGAAGACCCCATTCGTCAAGCAACGGACTTTCTAAACACTGAAATGCGCGGTGCCAGCTCGGTTGAAATCATCGTCGATACCCAAGAAGAGAACGGCCTCTACGACCCACAACGGATGGCAAGCTTAGAACGACTTGGCAAAGAACTGGAGCAGATTAATCAAGGCGAGCTGTTTATCGGCAAAACCTCCTCACTGGCGGACATTCTGAAAGAGACCAACCGTGCCTTAAACGAGAACCAACAGAGCGCGTACCGTATCCCCGAAGATCGCCAGTTGATCGCCCAAGAACTGCTGCTGTTTGAAAACAGCGGCTCTGATGATCTGGAAGATTTTGTCGATTCACAATTCAGTAAAGCGCGCCTGACCGCCAAAATGCCGTGGGTAGACAGCGTACTCTACGGTGATTTTCTCGACGACTTACGCCAACGCTTTCAAAGCGCCTTTGGTGATGACGTTAACATCACCATTACCGGCCTCACCGCCCTGCTCGGACGCACCATGCACGCCACCATCGTCAGTATGAGTGAAAGCTATATGATTGCTTTTGGCGTAATTACTCTGATGATGATTCTGTTGATTGGTGATCTAAAACTGGGCTTGATCAGCATGATCCCCAATCTGGCACCGATTATCTTAACCCTTGGTCTGATGGGCTGGTTTGATCTGCCAATGGATCTGTTTACGATCTTAATTGGCTCCATTGCCATTGGCCTAGCGGTGGATGACACCATTCACTTTATGCACAACTACCGTCGCTACCACCAAGGGGATACCGATGTGCAAACGGCGGTAACGCAGACTCTGTTAGGTGCAGGTCGAGCCATGCTGGTCACCACCTTGGTGCTGGCCAGTGGCTTTTTCCTCTACATGTTCTCTGATTTGAGTAACCTGTTTAACTTTGGTCTGCTGACCGGCTTCACCATCATCATGGCATTGCTGGCCGATTTTTTCCTCGCCCCAGCCCTGATGGCAGAGCTGCACAAACGGCGTTAAGTTAACCGCTCAAGGAGGAAGCCTTACGCTTCCTTCACTTGACTCAATCGTTTAAACCTTCCGCATTCAGATAATTCATATACTCATCCAGACTCATGCGATTATCAAT
>JAUZRS010000004.1 GCA_030950195.1 Gammaproteobacteria bacterium
AAGGAAAAGTTTGAACGTACAAAGCCGCATGTGAATGTGGGAACCATCGGTCACGTTGATCATGGCAAAACCACACTGACCGCTGCGTTGACAAAAGTGGGCGCGGAAGCGATGGGTGGAGAATTCAAAGACTACGGTGACATTGATAATGCACCGGAAGAGCGGGAGCGTGGTATTACCATCGCAACGGCTCACGTCGAATATGAAACCGAAAATCGTCACTACGCTCACGTTGATTGCCCAGGCCATGCGGATTATGTGAAAAACATGATCACCGGTGCGGCGCAGATGGATGGCGCGATTCTGGTTTGTTCTGCTGCGGATGGCCCCATGCCTCAAACCCGCGAGCACATCTTGTTGGCGCGTCAGGTTGGCGTACCGTACATCGTTGTTTACATGAACAAAGCGGACATGGTTGACGACGACGAGCTGCTTGAACTGGTTGAAATGGAAATCCGCGAGTTGTTGGATTTGTATGATTTCCCAGGTGACGATACCCCCATCGTTATTGGTTCTGCGCTGAAAGCATTGGAAGGCGATACCAGCGACATCGGCACCCCCTCCATCGTTAAATTGATGGAGTATCTGGACAGCTACATTCCAATGCCAGAGCGGGCTGTTGATCTGCCGTTCTTGATGCCCATTGAAGATGTGTTCTCCATCTCTGGTCGTGGCACCGTGGTTACCGGTCGCATTGAACGCGGCGTGGTTAACGTCGGTGAAGAAGTGGAAATTGTCGGTATCAAAGATACGGTCAAGACCACCTGTACCGGTGTTGAGATGTTCCGTAAATTGCTGGATCGCGGCGAAGCAGGCGACAACGTCGGTGTTTTGCTGCGTGGCGTGAAGCGTGAAGATGTGGAGCGTGGTCAAGTATTGTGTAAAGCAAGCAGTATCAACCCACACACCAAATTTGAAGCGGAAGTGTACATTTTGTCAAAAGATGAGGGCGGTCGACACACCCCATTTTTTGACGGCTACCGTCCGCAGTTCTATTTCCGTACCACCGACATTACCGGTGCATGTGATCTTCCCGAAGGGATTGAGATGGTCATGCCAGGTGACAACGTGAAGATGGTCGTTACTTTGATCGCACCGATTGCGATGGAAGACGGCTTGCGCTTCGCGATTCGTGAAGGTGGACGTACCGTTGGCGCGGGTGTCGTCGCGAAGATTTTCGAGTAAGTATTTAAGCGGTTTCGTGCGGTGAGCCTTTGGCTTGCCGCCACGTGTTACAGGCCAGTGGCTCAATTGGCAGAGCAGCGGTCTCCAAAACCGCAGGTTGGGGGTTCGAGTCCCTCCTGGCCTGCCATTTTTTTGTGGCGGGTAAAACCGGTTCCTGATGGGAAGGTTATGTGATGGTCGCAAAGGCCGAAGTTCGGGAATCCCGAGGTGATGGGGTGAAACTGTTTCTTGCAGCAGCGTTGTTGGTTGCTGGGGTGGCGGGTTTTTACTACTTCTCCGAAGAATCCCAGTTGTTTCGTGTGTTAGGTCTGTTGGCGGTCTTGGCTGCTGCTGTTTCTGTGGTTTATCAAACCGCGAGGGGGCAGGGTGCTTGGCTGTTTATACAGGATGCCCGTACTGAGATGCATAAGGTCGTTTGGCCTACGCGTCAGGAAACAGTGCAAACCACCTTGATCGTATTGGTTGTGGTGGTTTTGGTGGCGTTCTTTTTGTGGCTGTTGGATATGTTCCTCTCGTGGGGCTACCAGCTGCTGACTGGCTCTGGAGGCTAATATGTCATCAATGAGCTGGTATGTAGTGCATGCCTTTTCCGGTTTTGAAAATTCCGTCAAGCGCTCTCTTGAAGAGCGTATTGAGCGTTTTGGTTTGCACGATCTTTTTGACGAGATTATGATCCCGACCGAAGAAGTGGTTGAGATTCGTAATGGTCAGAAACGTCGCTCCGAGCGTAAGTTTTTTCCTGGTTATGTTTTGGTTCGTATGGAGCTTAACGATGAAACTTGGCATTTGGTTAAAGATGTGCCGCGTGTTTTGGGTTTTATTGGCGGTACGGCAGACAAACCAGCGCCCATCAGTGATCGCGAAGTAGATAATATTCTTCAGCGCGTTCAAGAGGGTGTTGAAAAACCGAAGCCGAAAGTCTTGTTTGAAGCTGGTGAAGTGGTACGGGTAATTGACGGCCCCTTCAACGACTTTAATGGTGTGGTGGAAGAAGTTGATTTTGAGAAAAACAGTCTTTTGGTGGCGGTGCAGATTTTTGGCCGCTCCACACCGGTTGAGCTTGAGTTCGGTCAGGTTGAAAAATCGTAATAGCAGATTTTATTAAAAAGATACGGGAAGCCTAAAGGCGCTTGCACCCGTAGGAGTTGTGAATTATGGCCAAAAAAGTCGAAGCGTACATTAAGCTACAAGTGGCAGCGGGTTCAGCTAATCCCAGTCCTCCGGTTGGCCCTGCCTTGGGTCAACACGGCGTTAACATCATGGAGTTTTGTAAGACGTTTAATGCCAAAACTCAAGGTGTTGAAAAAGGTCTGCCGATTCCTGTTGTGATCACGGTTTATGGTGATCGCAGTTTTACCTTTATTACCAAAACCCCACCGGCGTCCGTGTTGTTGAAAAAAGCGGCGGGCATTAAGTCGGGCAGCGGCACTCCGAATAGCAAAAAAGTCGGCACTGTGACTCGTGCGCAATTGGAAGAGATTGCGAATACAAAAGAAGCGGATATGACAGCGGCTTCTTTGGATGCGGCAGTACGCACCATTGCGGGCACCGCTCGCAGTATGGGCTTGGATGTGGAGGGTTAAAAATGGCTAAATTAAGCAAACGTATGAAAGCAATCCGCGACAAAGTGGATGCAACGAAAGAATACGCAATTGACGATGCGCTGGCGCTGTTGAAAGAATTGGCAACGGTCAAATTTGATGAGTCTGTTGATGTGGCGGTTAATCTGGGTGTTGATCCACGTAAATCGGATCAGGTCGTGCGTAGCTCTACCGTATTGCCTAACGGTACCGGTAAAACCGTGCGCGTTGCGGTCTTTACTCAAGGCGCAAACGTTGAAAAAGCCACGGAAGCGGGTGCGGATGTGGTCGGCATGGAAGATTTGGCTGAACAACTCAAGGGTGGTGACTTGGCCTTTGATGTGGTGATCGCCTCTCCTGATGCGATGCGTGTTGTGGGCCAGTTAGGTCCCTTGTTAGGCCCACGTGGCCTGATGCCGAATCCCAAGGTGGGTACGGTCGCGGTTGATGTGGCCGCAGCGGTGAAAAATGCCAAGTCGGGTCAAGTGCGTTACCGCACCGACAAAAACGGCATCATTCACTGCTCTATCGGTAAAGCTGGTTTTGAGGTTGCGGCACTGCGCGGTAACTTGGAAGCACTGATGGCTGATTTGAATAAATTAAAACCTTCTTCCGCCAAAGGCGTGTATATGAAGAAGGTGACGCTTTCCAGCACCATGGGTACTGGAATCGTGGTTGAGCAGTCCAGCTTAGATTAAGCGGGCAGTACAGACTTTGTTGTGATTTGGCTCCTGGCCGATTCACGTTAAAGACCGCAGGTGCCTTTCGGGGCTTAATTACCTGCGCAAACGGTGAATGAACTGTCGAATTTATTCGCAGGGGCTAACCGTTTTTAGGGGTAGGTGGTGCGATTTGCCATCTGCTAAGGCTAACATGAGGAACAGGTTCTGTTTCTTAGTTAGGAGGTGTTATGGCACTTACTCTCGATCAAAAGAAAGCGGTTGTGGCCGAAGTGGCTGAAGTTGCATCTTCAGCTCACTCTGCGGTGGCGGCTGAGTATCGTGGCCTGACCGTCAGTCAGTTGACTGAACTGCGCATTAAAGCCCGTGAAAGCGGTGTTTATTTGCGCGTGGTGAAAAATTCCTTGGCACGTCGTGCCATGGCTGACACCGAGTTCGCTTGCATGAGTGACGGTATGACAGGTCCATTGATGCTGGCCTTCTCTGTAGAAGACCCAGGTTCCGCTGCCCGGATATTGAGGGACTATGCTAAGGAAAATAAAAAGCTGATTATCAAATTGGCCGCCGTTGGCGGGCAAGTGATTGATCCTTCTGATATTGGTCGTCTGGCGAATCTGCCGACCCGTGACGAAGCGATTGCTCAATTGATGTCAGTAATGAAAGCGCCGTTTGATAAATTTGCTCGTACTCTTAACGAAGTACCTGGCAAGTTGGTGCGTACCTTGGCAGCAGTTCAAGATAGCAAGGGCGAATAAAAGCATTGGTTTGGCGACTCTTTTAGAGTCGCTGTAAAACGATTACAACTTTGAGGAGGCTATGATGGCCGTTTCTAAAGAAGACATTCTGGATACTATTTCCAACATGACCGTAATGGAAGTCGTTGACTTGATTTCCGCTATGGAAGAAAAATTTGGTGTGACCGCAGCGACTGCGGTTGCAGCTGCTCCGGCGGCTGCTGAAGGGGCTGAGGCCGCTGAACAGACTGAATTTGATGTGATTTTGGCAAGCTTTGGTTCTAACAAAGTCTCTGTCATTAAAGCGGTGCGTGCAATCACGGGTCTTGGCTTGAAAGAAGCCAAAGGCGTTGTTGAAAGTGCGCCTGCTCCTCTGAAAGAAGCTGTTTCTAAAGACGAAGCTGAAGACGTCAAGAAACAGTTGGAAGAGGCAGGTGCTAGCGTCGAAATCAAATAACGACGGTATCGCACTGGTCTTTGCTGACCGAGGTAAGGCCGACGACACGTTTGTGTCGCCGGCCTTTGCCTGCTTATAGCAATTGTTTTTTATTATGTTTATCCCGGTAGCTGCTTTAGTTTGAGCGAAGAGGAATCTCGATGGCCTATTCTTTTACAGAAAAGAAACGTATCCGCAAGGATTTTGGAAAGCGTCCTTCCATGTTGGAAGCGCCTTATTTGCTGCAAACCCAGTTGGACTCCTATCGCAATTTTCTGCAATTGGATAAAAAACCAGAGCAGCGTCAGGATGTGGGCTTGCACGGTGCGTTCAACTCCGTGCTGCCAATTATCAGTTATTCCGGCAATGTGGAGCTGCAATACGTCAGTTATCGCTTAGGCCGTCCGGCGTTTGATGAACGTGAATGTCGTCAACGGGGCATGACTTACGCGGCTCCTCTGCGGGTGTTGGTGCGTTTGGTTATTTTTGATAAAAGCGCACCTGCCAGCAGCAAAGTCGTCAAGGACATTAAGGAGCAAGAGGTTTATATGGGCGAATTGCCGCTCATGACCCAAAACGGTGCTTTTATTATCAATGGTACTGAACGAGTTATTGTTTCGCAATTGCATCGCTCTCCTGGGGTCTTTTTTGATCACGATAAAGGCAAAACTCACTCTTCGGGTAAGTTGCTCTTCTCGGCGCGGGTGATTCCTTACCGTGGTTCTTGGCTTGATTTTGAATTTGATCCCAAAGATTGTATCTACACTCGCATTGATCGTCGCCGCAAATTGCCTGCAACGGTGTTGTTGCGGGCGTTGGGTTACGGCACTCAAGAAATTTTGGATATTTTCTTTGAAACCAATACATTCCATTTCCACGGTGAAACTGCGGAATTGGAGTTGGTGCCAGAACGGCTGCGCGGTGAAACAGCACTGTTTGATATCAAGGTTGGTGATGAGGTGCTGGTTGAGGCCGGTCGTCGCGTTACTGCTCGCCACACCAAAAAGTTAGAGCAGGCGGGGGTCACTAAGCTAGAAGTGCCAATGGATTATTTGGTCGGTAAAGTGATGGCGCACGAAGTGGTGGATTCCGCTACGGGTGAAGTGATTGCTAATGCTAACGATGAGCTGACCTTGGAGCTGTTGGAAAAGCTGTTTGAAGCGAATGTGAAAGATTGTCGGGTGCTTTACACTAATGACTTGGATCGTGGTGCGTATGTTTCCAGCACTTTGGCCATCGACAGCAGCACCACCGCTCTGGAGGCGCAAGTCGAAATTTATCGCATGATGCGCCCAGGTGAGCCGCCCACCAAAGAAGCGACTCAAAACCTGTTTAATAATCTTTTCTTTACCAGTGATCGTTACGACCTCTCTGCCGTTGGGCGGATGAAGTTCAATCGTCGTGTGGGTCGTGAAGAACTGGAAGGCGAAGGCACACTGTCCAAAGAAGATATTTTGGAAGTGTTGAAAACCCTGATCGATATTCGTAACGGCAACGGCATTGTGGATGACATTGATCACTTGGGTAACCGTCGTATTCGTTGTGTCGGTGAAATGGCAGAAAACGTCTTCCGCGTTGGTTTGGTGCGCGTTGAGCGTGCCGTGCGTGAACGCCTCTCCATGGTGGAGTCAGAAGGCTTGATGCCACAAGACATCATCAACGCCAAACCGGTTGCGGCGGCGGTGAAAGAGTTCTTTGGCTCATCCCAGTTGTCCCAATTTATGGATCAGAATAACCCTCTCTCTGAAGTGACGCACAAACGTCGTATTTCAGCTCTGGGTCCGGGTGGGTTGACCCGTGAGCGTGCCGGTTTTGAGGTGCGTGATGTGCATCCGACTCACTATGGTCGTGTTTGCCCGATTGAGACCCCGGAGGGGCCGAACATCGGTTTGATCAATTCCTTGGCTATTTACGCTCGCACCAATCATTACGGTTTTCTTGAAACGCCGTACCGTAAAATCAGTGATGGTAAGTTGGTTGACGACATTGAGTACCTGTCTGCGATTGAAGAAGGCAATTACGTTATTGCTCAGGCCAACGCCTCCATTGATGAGAGCGGTGCGCTGACCGATGAACTGGTCTCTTGTCGGCATAAAAACGAATTTGCTCTTTCGGCTCCCGATAAAGTGGAGTATATCGACGTTTCACCAAAACAGATTGTCTCTGTAGCAGCGTCCATGATTCCTTTCCTTGAGCACGATGATGCCAACCGTGCCTTGATGGGGTCTAACATGCAGCGCCAAGCGGTGCCTACTTTGCGGGCGCAAAAACCGCTCGTGGGTACAGGCATGGAGCGTAAAGTAGCGGTGGACTCCGGTGCCACGGTGGCGGCCAAACGCGGCGGTGTGGTTGATTCCGTTGATGCGGCGCGTGTTGTGGTGCGCGTGAATGACGATGAAGCCGGTGGTGAAGCGGGTGGGGTGGATATTTATAACTTCACCAAATACACCCGTTCAAATCAAAACACCTGTATCAATCAGCGCCCACTGGTTAAACCAGGCGATCTGATTGCTCGTGGTGATGTGTTGGCTGATGGCCCTTCCACCGATTTAGGTGAGTTGGCGTTGGGGCAGAACATGCTCGTCGCTTTCATGCCTTGGAACGGTTATAACTTTGAAGATTCGATTTTGATTTCAGAGCGAGTGGTGCAAGAAGACCGTTTCACCACCATTCATATCGAAGAGCTGAGCTGTGTGGCGCGTGATACCAAGCTGGGGCCAGAAGAGGTCACTGCTGATATTCCCAATGTGAATGAATCGCTGCTCTCCAAGCTGGATGAAACCGGTGTGGTTTTTGTCGGTGCAGAAGTGAAGCCAGGCGATATTTTGGTAGGCAAGGTAACGCCGAAAGGTGAAACTCAGCTGATCCCTGAAGAGAAACTGCTGCGCGCCATTTTCGGTGAGAAAGCCTCTGATGTGAAAGATACCTCTCTGCGTGTGCCTTCCGGTATGGACGGTACCGTGATTGATGTGCGTGTTTTCACCCGCGATGGGGTGGAAAAAGACGCGCGGGCACTCTCCATTGAGCAAGATGAGTTGAAACAAGCGCGTAAGGATCTGGAAGATCAGATGCGTATTGTTGAGCATGATATTTATGCCCGTGCTGAAAAGATTTTGCTGGGACAAGTAGCCGATAAAGGGCCGAACAATTTGGCCAAAGGTGCTGAAGTAACTTCTGAGTATCTGGCCAGCGTTGAACAGGCTGCTTGGTTGGGCATTACTCTGCGAGACGATGATGCCAGTACCTCTCTGGAAGAAATTGCCGCGCAGTTGCAGATGCAGCGTGAAATGGTGGAGGCGAAGTACAAAGAGCAGAAAACGAAAATCACCCAAGGTGATGACCTCGCTCCAGGTGTGTTGAAAATGGTGAAAGTCTACTTGGCTGTTAAGCGCCGTCTGCAACCAGGCGATAAAATGGCCGGTCGACACGGTAATAAAGGTGTGATCTCGATGATCAAACCGGTGGAAGACATGCCTTACACTGAAGACGGCAACCCCGTTGATATCGTCTTGAATCCGCTGGGCGTGCCTTCGCGGATGAACGTCGGTCAAATTTTGGAGACCCATCTGGGTTGGGCAGCCAAAGGCATTGGTAAACGCATTGGTAAGATGTTGGATGCGCAACGTGAAATTGGCGAGCTGCGCGAGTTCTTGTCCAAAGTTTACAATCACGATGATCGTCCACGCGAGGATCTGGATTCATTCAGTGATGCGGAAATCAAAGAGATGGCGGGTAATCTGCGCGGCGGTGTGCCAATGGCGACCCCCGTGTTTGATGGTGCTGCTGAGTCTGAGATTCGTCAAATGCTGACCTTGGCGGAACTACCAGAGTCGGGTCAAACGACCTTGTATGATGGTCGTACTGGCGATGCGTTTGATCGTCAGGTGACTGTGGGTTACATGTACGTGATCAAATTGAATCACTTGGTGGACGACAAAATGCACGCCCGTTCAACAGGGCCGTACAGCTTGGTTACTCAGCAGCCGCTGGGTGGTAAAGCGCAGTTCGGTGGTCAGCGTTTTGGTGAGATGGAGGTCTGGGCGCTGGAAGCGTACGGGGCTGCTTACACCTTGCAAGAGATGTTGACGGTGAAGTCCGATGATGTGAATGGTCGTAACAAAATGTACAAAAACATTGTGGACGGCGATCACCGTATGGAAGCAGGTATGCCGGAGTCTTTCAACGTACTGCTGAAAGAGATTCGTTCGCTGGGTATTAACATCGAATTGGAACAGGACTGAGTTTCGTCGCTGGACTGAATCGTAGGAGAGAACATGAAAGACTTACTGAACTTGCTCAAACAGCAGGGGCCATCGGATGACTTTGATGGCATCCGCATCACCTTGGCATCACCGGACATCATTCGTTCATGGTCTTACGGGGAAGTTAAAAAACCCGAGACCATCAATTACCGAACCTTTAAGCCGGAACGGGATGGCCTGTTCTGCGCCAAAATTTTTGGCCCGATCAAAGATTACGAATGCCTGTGTGGTAAATACAAGCGTCTCAAGCATCGCGGTGTGGTGTGTGAGAAGTGTGGTGTTGAAGTTACTCTGACCAAAGTGCGTCGTGACCGTATGGGTCACATCGATTTGGCCAGCCCTGTGGCGCACATTTGGTTTTTGAAATCATTGCCTTCTCGTATTGGTTTGTTGCTCGATATGACCTTGCGTGAAGTGGAGCGCATTCTCTACTTTGAAGCCTTTGTGGTGGTTGATCCCGGCATGACCGAGATGGAAACCGGCCAGCTGCTCAATGATGAGCAGTATCTGGAAGCCATCGAGGAGCATGGCAACGATTTTGATGCGCGTATGGGTGCCGAAGCGGTACACGATTTACTCAAACATGTGGATCTTAATAGTGATGCGCGTCAATTGCGTGAAGAGATTGATGCTACGGGCTCTGAGACCAAGCTGAAGCGTCTGACCAAGCGTTTGAAATTGGTGGAATCGTTCTTAGCCTCGGGCAATAACCCTGAATGGATGGTGATGACCGTTTTACCGGTTTTGCCACCGGATCTGCGCCCACTGGTGCCGTTGGATGGCGGTCGTTTTGCCACCTCCGATCTGAACGATTTGTATCGTCGAGTGATCAATCGTAACAACCGTTTGCGTCGTTTGCTTGAATTGAATGCACCGGACATCATCGTGCGTAACGAAAAACGCATGTTGCAAGAGTCCGTTGATGCGCTGCTCGATAACGGTCGTCGTGGTCGTGCCATTACCGGCAGCAACAAACGTCCGCTGAAATCGTTGGCTGACATGATCAAAGGTAAGCAGGGTCGTTTCCGGCAGAACTTGCTCGGTAAACGGGTTGATTATTCCGGTCGTTCGGTGATCGTGGTGGGGCCAACTTTGCGCTTGCATCAGTGTGGTTTGCCGAAAAAGATGGCTTTGGAGCTGTTTAAGCCTTTTATCTTCAGCAAATTGCAGCTGCGTGGTTTGGCGACCACCATCAAGGCGGCGAAAAAATTGGTGGATAAAGAGGGCGCTGAGGTTTGGGATATTCTCGAAGACGTGATTCGTGAACATCCGGTGATGCTCAACCGCGCACCGACCTTGCATAGGTTGGGTATTCAAGCCTTTGAGCCGCAATTGATTGAGGGTAAAGCGATTCAGCTGCATCCTTTGGTTTGTGCGGCTTTCAACGCTGATTTTGATGGCGATCAAATGGCAGTGCATGTGCCGCTCTCTATTGAAGCGCAGCTTGAAGCTCGTGCCTTGATGATGTCCACCAACAACATCCTCTCGCCCGCCAACGGTGAGCCGATCATTGTGCCGTCGCAAGACATTGTCTTGGGTCTTTATTACATCACCCGTGAGCGTATTAATGCTAAGGGTGAAGGCATGATGTTCGCCGATGTAGCTGAAGCACTGCGTGCCTACGGCACCGGTGCGGTACACATTCAGGCGCAGGTCGAAGTGCGTATTATGGATCATGCGGTGGACGACGATGGCAACTGGATTAGAACCCGTCGCCGCGTTAAAACCACCATTGGCCGTGCCATTCTCTCTGAGATTTTGCCGCTGGGTTTGGCGTTTGACATTGTCGATCGTGATCTGACCAAAAAGGCGATCTCAAATTTGATCAACGCCTGTTATCGTCAGGTGGGTCTGAAAGAGACGGTGATCTTTGCCGATCAGCTGATGTACACCGGTTTCAAATACGCCACTTTGGCGGGTGTTTCCATCGGCATCGAAGATATGATTGTGCCGGAGAGCAAGGTGGATATCATCTCTGCCGCTGAGGCAGAGGTGAAAGAGATTCAATTACAGTACGCTTCGGGTCTGGTGACCGACGGTGAGCGTTACAACAAGGTGGTGGACATCTGGTCACATGCTAACGATCAAGTGGCTCAAGCGATGATGGATCGTTTGGGTTCGGAAGATGTGGTGAATCGTGATGGTGAAACGGTCAAACAGACTTCGTTTAACTCCATTTATATGATGGCCGATTCAGGTGCTCGTGGCTCCGCCGCGCAGATTCGCCAACTGGCAGGAATGCGGGGTTTGATGGCCAAGCCTGACGGTTCGATCATCGAAACGCCCATTACAGCTAACTTCCGTGAAGGCTTAAATGTTCTGCAATACTTCATCTCCACTCACGGTGCGCGGAAAGGCTTGGCTGATACCGCGCTGAAAACCGCTAACTCCGGTTACTTGACTCGTCGTCTGGTGGATGTGGGTCAAGATCTGGTGGTGACCGAAGTGGATTGTGGCACCCAAAATGGGGTCACCATGACCCCTGTGATTGAAGGCGGGGATGTGGTTGAAGCCCTTGGGGTGCGTGTTTTGGGTCGGGTGACGGCGGAAAACATCTATAAATCCGACAGCGATGAAGTGCTGATCGAAGCCGGTACCTTCCTAGATGAGGCGTGGATTGAGCGTCTGGAAGAGTTGGGCATTGATGAGATTTTGGTGCGCTCAGCCATGACCTGTGAGACCCGTTACGGGGTCTGCTCTAACTGTTACGGTCGTGACTTGGCGCGTGGCCATTTGATTAACATTGGTGAAGCGGTGGGGGTTGTGGCAGCACAGTCTATCGGTGAACCAGGCACTCAGTTGACCATGCGTACCTTCCATATTGGGGGGGCTGCGAGTCGTTCTGTGGCCGCCAACAGCGTTGATATTAAGAGTGATGGCCAAGTTCGTTTCCATAACATCAAAGTGGTGGAGAATAAAGCCGGTAACTATGTGGCGGTCTCTCGTTCTGGTGAGATTGGTTTGATTGACGATAACGGCCGTGAACGTGAGCGCTACAAGGTGCCTTACGGTGCGGTGATCACCGTTGCCGACGGTTCACCTGCAAAAGCGGGTCAAGTGTTGGCTACGTGGGATCCCCATACTCACCCTGTGATCACCGAGGTGGAGGGTATCGTCCAATTTAGTGATTTTGTTCAAGGTGTGACCGTAGAGATGCAGACCGATGACATTACCGGTTTGTCGTCGATGGTGATCACCGATCCTAAACAACGTGGCAGTATGGGCAAAGACATGCGCCCGATGGTCAAATTGCTGGATGAAGAGGGTAAAGATCTCTACATCGCGGGCAGTGAGATTCCTGCTCATTATTATTTGCCGCAAGGCGCGATTATTAACCTTTCGGATGGCGCAAAGGTGGAGGTGGGTGATGTGGTCGCACGTATTCCACAGGCCTCTTCTAAGACTCGTGACATCACCGGTGGTCTGCCACGGGTGGCGGATCTGTTTGAAGCTCGTAAGCCGAAAGAGCCTGCTATTCTGGCTGAGAAGACCGGTATCATCGGTTTTGGTAAAGAGACCAAGGGCAAGCAGCGTTTGGTGATTACTGAAGAGAGCGGCGAGCGCTACGAAGAACTGATTCCTAAGTGGCGTAATGTCAACATCTTTGAGGGTGAGCAGGTTGAACGGGGTGAAATGGTCGCTGATGGCGAACCCAATCCGCATGATATCTTGCGCCTCTTGGGTGTGAAAGCGTTGGCTGCCTACATGGTGAAAGAGATTCAAGACGTTTATCGTCTGCAAGGCGTGGGCATCAATGACAAACACATCGAAGTGATTGTGCGTCAGATGCTGCGGAAAATCGAAATCACCAGCCCAGGTGACAGTTTGATGCTGAAAGGTGAGCAGTTGGAAAAATCTCATGTTTTGGATGTCAATGAGACGTTGCTGAAAGAGGGTAAATTGCCCGCGACCTATGACAATATCTTGCTGGGTATTACCAAGGCCTCTTTGGTGACGGAGTCCTTTATCTCAGCGGCCTCCTTTCAGGAGACCACGCGTGTTTTGACAGAGTCCTCTGTGCGAGGTGCCAAAGACAGTTTACGTGGCTTGAAAGAGAACGTCATTGTAGGGCGTTTGATTCCGGCTGGAACGGGCTTGGCGTATCATGCCGAGCGACAGAAAAAACGTCAAAAATTGACGGTCAGTGATACTTTTGGCTTAGATAAGCCGGAAGTAACACCGATTGAAGAGCCCTTAATGCCTGTGGAGGGTTCACAGGGTTCGGTGTAAATGTGCTTGACAGAGCACAGATGCTTGACAGGGGGCGAACAGCTCCCTAAAATTGCGCCTCTTTTGCAGCAGAGCCGATTTTTTTGCTCTGCTGTTTATTTTGTGCGTCGAATAAATCAGACGATGTTCTACGGGTCGGTAGGCGTTGTTTATACGACCGTTGCGTTGCGGATAGTACCGCTGCTCATCCGGTCACGGTAACGGTTGGAGAAGCTTTTTATGACAACGATTAACCAGCTGGTGCGTAACCCGCGCAAGCGCAAGACTGTTAAAAGTAATGTTCCTGCGTTGGAGGCTTGTCCTCAACGACGTGGTGTCTGTACTCGTGTTTATACCACGACCCCGAAGAAACCAAACTCAGCCATGCGTAAAGTGGCTCGTGTGCGTTTGACAAACGGGTTTGAAGTGACCTCCTACATTGGTGGTGAAGGTCATAATTTGCAAGAGCATAACGTGGTGTTGATCCGCGGTGGTCGTGTGAAAGATTTGCCTGGTGTTCGTTATCACACCGTTCGCGGTAGCTTGGATACCCAGGGTGTTGACGGTCGTCGTCAAGCACGTTCCAAGTACGGCACCAAGCGTCCGAAGAAATAAGGGTTTATTGAGATGTCCAGAAGAAGAGAGATAACAAAACGTCAAGTACTGCCCGATCCTAAGTTCGGCAGTGAGCGTTTGACCAAGTTTGTCAATATGATCATGCAGAGCGGTAAAAAATCCGTTGCTGAACGCATCATGTACGGCGCGTTGGATGTGGTGATTGAAAAAGGCAAAGGGGATGCGTTGGAAGTGCTGGAAACAGCGCTCATCAACGTCAGCCCTGCTGTGGAAGTGAAGTCCCGCCGTGTCGGTGGTGCTACTTATCAAGTACCAGTTGAGGTGCGTCCTGTACGTCGCAGTGCTCTGGCCATGCGTTGGATTATTGATGCGGCGCGCAAACGCGGTGAAAAATCAATGACCCGCAAATTGGCAGGTGAGCTGATGGATGCGGCTGAAAAACGCGGTTCTGCGGTTAAGAAACGCGAAGATACTCACCGCATGGCCGAAGCGAACAAGGCATTTGCTCACTACCGCTGGTAGTGTGAGTCAGTCTCCGTGGCACGCACAACTCCTATTGAGCGTTATCGCAATGTCGGCATCATGGCACACATTGATGCGGGCAAAACGACCACCACGGAACGAATTTTGTATTATACCGGTGTTTCTCATAAGATCGGTGAGGTGCATGACGGCGCAGCTACCATGGACTGGATGGAGCAGGAGCAAGAGCGAGGTATTACCATTACCTCAGCGGCTACCACCTGTTTTTGGTCTGGCATGGGGCAGCAGTACCCTCAGCATCGAATCAATATCATTGATACCCCTGGGCATGTAGATTTCACCATTGAGGTGGAGCGTTCCCTGCGGGTTTTGGATGGTGCAGTAGCGGTTTTTTGTGCTGTGGGCGGTGTTGAACCACAATCTGAAACGGTCTGGCGGCAAGCGGATAAGTACCGCGTGCCGCGTTTGGCGTTTGTCAATAAAATGGATCGTACCGGTGCAGATTTTCTGCGCGTAGTGGATCAGATTGAGAGCCGTCTCGGTGCCACTCCAGTGGTGATTCAGTTGCCCATGGGCAGCGAAGAGTCTTTTCTCGGTGTGATTGATTTGGTCTCCATGCAAGCCATTTATTGGGATGAGTCATCTCAAGGAATGCGGTATGAGTCTAAAGATATTCCCGCTGAGCATCTGGATGACGCACAGCGGTGGCGTGAAACCATGCTGGAGTCGGCAGCGGAAGCCAACGAAGAGCTGATGGATCGTTATTTGGAGGAGGGTGACCTCTCTTCTTCTGATGTCTATTTGGGTTTGCGTTTGCGTACTTTGGCCAGTGAAATTGTACCGATGTTGTCGGGTTCTGCCTTTAAAAATAAAGGTGTGCAGGCGGTATTGGACGCGGTTATTGAGCTGTTGCCCTCTCCGCTGGATAAGCCAGCCATGATGGGATACGCCGAAGATTCGGATGAAAAAAATGTGGAGCGTCATCCGCAGGATGATGAGCCGTTTTCCGCTTTGGCGTTTAAGATTGCAACTGATCCGTATGTAGGTACGCTGACGTTTTTCCGCGTCTACTCAGGTGTACTGGAGGCGGGGAAGGTGATTTACAACCCGCGCAAAGGTCGCCGTGAGCGCGTTGGGCGAATTCTGCAGATGCACGCCAACGCTCGTGAAGAGGTGAAGTTGGTGCGTACAGGCGATATTGCTGCTGCGGTGGGTCTGAAAGAGGTGGTGACCGGTGACACGTTGTGTGATCAAGCTCGACCTCTGACTCTGGAAAAAATGATCTTTCCAGAGCCGGTGATTTCTGTTGCAGTGGAACCGCGTAGTTTGGCAGATCAAGAGAAAATGGATCTGGCGTTGGCTAAGTTAGCGCAAGAAGACCCCTCTTTTCGGGTGCGTACCGATGAAGAGTCGGGGCAGATTTTGATCTCCGGTATGGGCGAGTTGCATCTGGACATCATTGTTGATCGAATGCGCCGCGAATTTGCAGTGCAGGCCAATGTGGGTAAACCACAAGTTTCTTACCGTGAAAGCATTGCGGTGGCCGCTGAAGCAGAGTCTAAATTTGAGCGTGAGTTGGCTGGGCGCGGGCAGTACGCTCACGTCTGTTTGCGTTTGCAGCCCGCAGATCGTGGTTCTGGTTACCAGTTTGAGAGCACGATTGCGGACAGTTTGGTGCTGAAAGAATACGTTACGGCGGTGGATAAAGGCATTCAGGATCAGATGAAAGGTGGTGTGTTGGCCGGTTATCCTATGGTGGATATTAAGGTGACTCTTTATGACGGTTCTTATCATGAAGTAGACTCTAACGAGATGGCCTTTCAGATTGCTGCTTCAATGGCTTTTCGTGAAGCCGCCTTGATGGCCACGCCCTCTTTATTAGAGCCTATGATGAAGGTTGAAGTGGTAACGCCGGAAGAGTACATGGGCGATGTGATGGGTGATCTGAATCGTCGCCGTGGTTTGGTGCAGGGCATGGATGATGCCCCAGCCGGTAAAGTAGTGAGGGCTGGAGTGCCTCTGGCTGAAATGTTTGGTTACTCCACAGATTTGCGTTCCGCAACTCAGGGGCGGGCCACTTACTCGATGGAATTTGAAAAATATGCAGTGGCGTCGGCGAAAGTCGCTGCTGCGGTGATTAATAGAACGTCCTGAGTGATTTTTTACGTTATTTGATGAGGTAGCAGAACCGTGTCTAAGGAAAAGTTTGAACGTACAAAGCCGCATGTGAATGTGGGAACCATCGGTCACGTTGATCATGGCAAAACCACACTGACCGCTGCGTTGACAAAAGTGGGCGCGGAAGCGATGGGTGGAGAATTCAAAGACTACGGTGAC
>JAUZRS010000040.1 GCA_030950195.1 Gammaproteobacteria bacterium
CCAACGCCGCCACATCCGCTTGCGGGGCGACTAAATTACCTAAGCTACCGTCGTTGTATTTATCATTGCCAATCAAAAGGGCGAGTTTTTTAGTCATTTTCTACAACAACTACAGTTTAATAATAGGAGATTTTGGCTCATGTTTGAGCGTTCCCAAAAAAATTTCCTGCTACAATCACAACATGAATACGATTACATTTGATACCTTAAAATTTGTTGAACGCTTGGTTGAATCTGGGATGCCTGAAAAACAGGCCAAAGCGTTGGCTCAAGCGCAAATAGAGATTAACGAAACAAATCTAGAAGATTTGGCAACCAAAGGCGATCTGCATGACATTAAAGCAGACCTGCGAGAGATGGACGCCAAGATCAATGGCCGCTTAAATTTACTGACCTGGATGCTGGCTTTGCTGGTTATTACCAGCATGATTCCTACTCTAAAGGTGTTGTTCTCGTAGGTTAAACCTTATCGACTGCATAAAAAAAGCCCCGAAAACGGGGCTTTTTTTACATGCGGGCAGAAAATATTCTGCCCCTACTCCTCATCACGATCCGCACGGCTCTCCAACCACATGGCGTTGATCACGCCAAAAGAGACCGCCAGCAATACCCCTAAAACCCAAGTGAAATACCACATAACTTGCTCCTCAACTCAATACAGGGTGTGTTCGTTTTCACGAATGCGCGCCACGGTCATCTTGCCCCGCATGATGCGGAACGCCCACGTGGTGTAGATCACAATCAGGGGCACAAAAATCACCGTGACGATAAACAAAATATTCAACGTCCGATGGCTGGAAACCGCATCCCACAAGGTCAAACTGCTGTTGAGATCCACACTGGAAGGCATGATAAAAGGAAACAGCGCAATACCGGCGGTCAGAATCACACCAGCAACCGATAAGGCACTAAAGATAAAGGCCATTCCAGCCGCTCGCGCCGCCAAACGACAGGCCAACAGGGCAAAAACAAACACCGAAGCCGGTATCGCCCAGAGGCGCGCATCGTTCATGTAGTTGCCCAGCCAGCCCGCTTCCACCAGCTCCACCGTCTTTTGCAACGGCATAAAGGCGCTGTTGCCGTCGGGCATAGAGACAATACGCAAACCTTCAATACCAAACCAGAGCCAAACACCAGCCAGCGCAAAGCTGACCATAAAGATCCGCGCCGCCAAAGTCAGGTATTTTAAGCTGCGCTCGCGCACCTCATCCTCGGTACGCAGCGCCAAAAAGACCCCACCGTGCATCGCCAACATGGAGACACTCACCACACCTGCCAGCAGAGCGAAAGGATGAAAGAGGCCAAACAAACCGCCATCATAAAAAGAACGCATGTCCGCATCAAAGTGAAACGGCAAACCTAAAAAGAGGTTGCCAAACACAATCCCAAACACCAACGCTGGAACCATACCACCAATAAACAACCCCCAATCCCAGCCGTTACGCCAGCGTGGATCGGACACTTTACTGCGATAATCAAACCCCAAGGGGCGCAAAAAGAACGCAAACAGCACCATTAATAGAGCGCCGTAAAGACCCGAAAAGGCCGACGAATAGACCAGCGGCCACGCCGCCAGCAACGCCCCACCGGCAGTAACAAACCAGACCTGATTGCCCTCCCAGTGCGGAGCCACGGTGTTGATCACCACCCGTCGCTCTTCATCGGTCTGCCCAACGAACGGCAGCAACGTCCCCACCCCCAGATCAAAACCGTCCATCAAAGCGAAGCCGATCAACAGCACGCCCATAAACAGCCACCAGATCAACTTCAACGTTTCATAATCAAAAATCATGATTTGCCCTCCATCGGAGCCAGAGTGGATTTTGGTTCTGTTTCTACCGCCAGCGTTTCATGATGGTATTTGCCCGTGTGCAAGCTGCTCGGCCCCAGACGGGCGTATTTGATCATCAAATACATCTCGATAACCAAAAAGATCGAATAGAGCACCACAAAGCTGATCAAGCTGATCAACACATCGCTGTAAGTCAGGGATGAGACACTCAAATGGGTCGGCAAAACACCGGAGATCGTCCAAGGTTGGCGGCCGTATTCGGCCACAAACCAACCGGCTTCCACCGCAATCCACGGCAAGGGCAAGCTAAACAGAGCAAAACGCAGCACCCACTTATTGCCCGTCGCGGTACGTCGTGCACAGTTAAAAAACGAAACCAGAAACACCAATAGCATCAAGAAACCAGCCACCACCATAATGCGGAAACCCCAGAACATCGCCGCCACATTGGGAATGGTGCCTTTAGCCGCCGCTTTGATCTGCTCTTCTGTGGCATCGGTGACTTTATCGGTGTATTTTTTCAACAGTAGACCGTAACCGAGATCCGCTTTGTGTTTTTCAAAGGCCGCTTTGACCGCCTCGCTCTTATCGCCAGCACGCAATTTTTGCATGTTTTCATAGGCAATCATGCCCGAACGAATGCGTTTCTCATGCAGCGCGGTCAGATCTTTAATCCCCGGCACCGGCGTATCAATGGATCGAGTGGCAATAATGCCCATCAGCCACGGGATGCGAACCGCGTAATCTGTCTCCTGAGTCTCTTGATTAGGAAAGCCCATCAAGGTAAAAGGAGCCGGTGGCGCATGGGTCTCCCACTCCGCCTCCATTGCCGCCAGTTTCACCTTCTGCACATCACCCGCTTCGTAACCGCTCTCATCACCAAGAATGATCACCGAAACAGAGGCAGCCAGACCAAACGCCGCCGCAATAGCAAAAGAACGTTTCGCAAATTCAATATCGCGTCCCTTGAGCAAATACCACGCACTGATGGAAAGCACAAAAATAGCACCGGTAACGTAACCCGCCGAGACCGTATGCACAAATTTCACCTGCGCGACCGGATTAAAGAGCAGCTCAGAAAAACTGGTCAACTCCATACGCATGGTTTCGTAATTGAACTCCGCACCAACGGGGTTTTGCATCCAACCGTTGGCGATCAAAATCCACAACGCCGAGAGGTTGGAGCCAATCGCCACCAAAAAGGTCACGCCTAGATGCTGCACTTTGCTGAGGCGATCCCAACCAAAGAAAAACAGGCCGACAAAGGTAGACTCAAGGAAAAAGGCCATCAAACCCTCAATGGCCAAAGGCGCACCAAACACATCCCCGACATAATGAGAGTAATACGCCCAGTTGGTACCAAACTGAAACTCCATTGTCAGGCCCGTGGTCACCCCCAGAGCAAAGTTGATCGCAAACAGTTTGCCCCAGAACTTGGTCATATCACGGTAAATCTCTTTGCCGGTCATGACATAGACCGTCTCCATGATCACCAACAACCAAGACAACCCCAAGGTCAGAGGCACAAACAAAAAGTGATACATCGCGGTAACTGCAAATTGCAACCGCGATATATCGACTAAACTCTCATCAATCATCGTTTCACACCCTTACACTGTTGTTTTTCTATAGAAGCTGGCTAAAACCGCCTAAACAGTAACGGAAACTACCGCAACTGCGCATTGATTTACATCAATACAGGAAAAAATCTATTTCAAAACAAAAATTTTAAGCAGAAATCAATACGTTCAAAGCAGGAATATCACAACGGTAGTAGGTGGGTTTTAACTCTTGTAACCAATTATTGCGTTTAAATTCCGCGATCACGCGGCTGGCGGTCTCCATTGTAATACCCAGCATAGCACCGATGTCCTCACGGCTGAAAAGCTGGCACACCGGCTGCGGCTGCGCCTCCGTCACCACCAAACGCAACAACAAGTGCGCCATACGTTGTCGAGCCGTGCCGGTAGACAATTCGGTCAGCCACGCTTCCGACTCACTCAAGGCACGCTGCCAACGGCGCATCAGCTCCTGATGCAGATCAGGGTTGCCCGAACAGAGATTTTGTACCACAGAAATCGGAATACGACACAGCTCACTGCGCTGCAAAATCACCGCATCGTGTTGATAGGGTTCACCGAGCAGGCTTTCCAAACCAATCACATCACTGTTGCCTGCCAGACGTACAATCCGACGTGTGCCATCGGGCAGATATTGCACCATTTTCAACAGACCTTGGCGCAAGGTGAAAATATGCGCGCCTTGCTCACCGGCACGATAAAGCAGTGCATCCGGCTCAAACACCAAATCATCTATAGGGGTATGAATGCTCTCAAAATCCGATTCATGCAGACCGGCAAACAACACCGTAGTGCGTACCGTGCAGTTACGGCAATTTGACTCACCTTGCCACGCCTCTTTCAATGACAGCTTCATCTGCAAACGTCTCCAACCTCAACCAACAGCAGGGTTCAGGATACTCTGCCAAACCAGAAAGAAAAACCACAAAGAATTCTGGAGATGAAAATAAGTATTTAAACTGCTAGGGTCACACACTCATCTTTTTATCAGCACTGCGTTTTAGTAAAGGAATGAATATGTTCAAAAAAACCAGCAAAAAAACGACCGTAGCCCTGTGTATCTGTGCACTTACATCGTTCAATGCCCAAGCCGACACCACCATTCAATTCGAAAAGGGCGACAAACGCCAACCCAGCGCACTCTATGTCAAAGCAGGCAAAGTCTTAATCGACAACAAAGACGGCAACATGAATGCCCTCTATGACAGCAATAACGAAAACTTTAGTGTGCTGCAACATAATAAAAAAAGTTACATTCGAATGGATGAAAAACGCATGGCAGCACAGATGGGCATGGTGGAGAATATGCGTAAACAGATGATGGCTCGGATGCAAAGTATGCCCGCAGAGCAGCGCACCATGATCGAAAGCCGCATGGCATCAATGGGGTTACCCTCAATGCAGGCGCTCGATAAAAAATCCACCACCGAATCCAGCGAGATCAAAAAAACCGGAAAATGGCACACCATCAACGGCTTTAAGTGCGAAGTGGTTGAGATCTATCGGAGCAATAAACAGATCAGCGAAGCCTGTG
The DNA here is from genome assembly GCA_030950195.1 of Gammaproteobacteria bacterium. Classification (GTDB taxonomy): domain Bacteria; phylum Pseudomonadota; class Gammaproteobacteria; order JAUZRS01; family JAUZRS01; genus JAUZRS01. The sequence continues at coordinate 4,907 of JAUZRS010000040.1, forward strand.
TCGCTGATGCAAAAGGCTTGAAAATGTCAGAGGCCGATTTTAACACCCTACGCAAGATGTTCGATTTCAGCGAAAAGATGGCAAAAAAGGCCGGTAAAATCGGAGCGGTGATGGGGGAGCAACATGGTGATGCGGGAGGAATTCCCGTACGCTCGAAAAATTTAGAAAACAACAGTGTGCAAACCATTAAAAGCATCTCCACAAAAGCCCTTGCCGACGATAGATTCCAAATTCCTGCCGATTACAGCGAAATGAAAATGCCTGGCATGTGATATCTCTGTTCGCTGCCAATTTTGTGATCTAGGTCAAAAAAAGTACTGATGCCTATAGTAAAAAGATTGATCTATGCTATATTAGAAAAATCTAATTTACTTATCAAAGGATAACGATCATGATTGAAACCAGCACAGACGAATGCCAATTAAAAGTGGAACATCTGGATGTTAACGATGTTGCCACCATTGCCATGAGCCTCAAATCTCTGGCAGCCTACTCTATGCTCGCTTGCGAGCATGACGATGAACCCGAAGAGCTGCAAGGCATCGTCGATGAAGGTTTAGCTGCCGTCCACAAAATTTTTGACTGCTGAATTCAGCGGACAAAAAAATAGGGGCGAAAATTTCGCCCCTATTTCATACGCCGCGAGTAAAACTCAAAACGTTACGCTTTGGCCATCATGCTAAAACTCAAAATAAACGGTTTTGCCATGCGCGGATCTTTCAACATGGATGAATAGTCACCCACTTTGAATTTCAATTTACCCGTAGCCGCTGCCATACCCAAACCGGTCATGCCAATGCCTTTCTTAATCCACTTTTCCCAGCTGGCCTGTTTGGCGCGCATATCCCAGCTCAACTCTTCACCGTTGTACGCTCCGGCTGCGGTAATGTGGCCGTTCTCGACGGTAATCACACCCAGAGGCGCATCATCATCAGGAAAGCCGTAACCGATTACCGAATTAAAACCGATTTTTTCCAGCGCACCAGCCAAATCAGGCTCACCATTCCACGCAGTTTGAAAGCCTTTCATCCATTCATCAGAAAACAAATCAGCCATTGTCTATCGCTCCTCAAAGAGTAAAAAGTGAGTACGCCCAATTGCATCAGCACTTAACCGTGCCGCCACGATAGCGCACCCTTACGGTTAGCTCAAGAATCTAAAGAAGATTCATCAGCAGTTTTATAAAAATCAGCCTTTAATCAACAGAAAATCGACTCTGTTTTTACGCAGCTTTGTTTTTATCCGTGCAATCTTAGCCGCACTGTCATAAGGCCCAAACCTGACCCGATACCACGTTACGCCTTTGATTCTAGCACTCTGAATCTTAGCCTCTAGCCCCAGTAAAATCAGCTCAACTTGACGACGTTCCGCATCCCCACGTCGTTTAAATGATCCCACCTGAAAATAACGCGATGTGGTCGACTTATTTGCCACCACAGGAGTAAGTTTAGCTGTAGCAGGAGCCACTTCAACTTTTGACTCAATGGCAGCGGCTTTAGGCCTCTCCAGAGGCTTTGTTAACAACGGTTGCAACACATTTTTAACTTGTGGCAGCACTACTTCCAGCTCGGGCAACACATTGTAAAATTCAAATTTAGGCGAAGCGGGCTGCTCCGTTGTTGCCTCACTCGGTTCTGGTTTTACCTCAGCCTGATTTGGAATCCGCACATCACTGCGAGGTTTAATGATCTCCAATGGATTACTCGCCACCGGCAATTTCTGGTTTAGGAAATACAAAAAAGTCACGAAGGCAGCCACAATCAGCAAAATCAACAACACCGCCCAACGCGGCAAACCGGATTTTTTTGGCGCTCTTTTGCCTGCCGTATTCTTATAATCTTGAACCAAAATTTACATCTCCTGCGGTGCCGCAACGCCCAACAGAGAAAGGCCATTCAACAGAGTCTGCCCCGTCACCGTTACCAAACTCAAACGGGCGTTACGCAACACTTCATCATCCACCAAAAATTGATGGGCGTTGTAGTAACTGTGAAAAGCATGAGCCAACTCACGCAGCGCGTGAACCAACTGATGAGGCTCTTCATTAAGCGCCGCTTTTTCTACCACATCAGGATAACGCGCCAAGGCACTCAACAGCTCACTTTCGTGTTTTTCCGCCAAGCGATCCAGATGTGCCAACCCCTGCTCTTGATCAAACAGCAGGCCTTTTTCTGCCAACTGGCGCTGCACACTGCAAATCCGTGCATAAGCGTATTGAATGTAGTAGAGCGGATTTTCATTCGACTGAGATTTAGCCAGATCAAGATCAAAATCCATGTGCTGCTCACAGCGACGCATCACATAGAAAAAACGTGCCGCATCGGAACCGACCTCTTTACGCAGTTGACGCAACGTGACAAATTGCCCTGAACGAGTAGACATGGCCAGCTTTTCACCACCACGATACAAAACAGCAAATTGCACCAGCAACACATCCATTTTGTCCGCATCGCTGCCCAAAGCGGTCAAAGCCGCCTTCACTCGTGGCACATAGCCGTGATGATCCGCACCCCAGACATCAATCACGCGATCAAAACCGCGTTCCAATTTTTCCATATGATAGGCAATGTCCGAAGCAAAATAGGTACTCTGACCGTTATCCCGCAGCACCACCCGATCTTTCTCATCGCCAAAATCACTGGAACGAAACCACCAAGCGCCCTCTTTTTCATACAGATGCCCCGCCGTTTTAAGCCGCTCAAGAGCGCGATCCACAGCCCCACCTTCCATCAAAGAACGTTCCGAGTACCAACGCTGATACTCAACCCCAAACAGAGCCAGATCATCCCGAATGTCATCCAAAATAGTCTTCAAGGCTTGATCAAACACCACCCGATAATCAGACTCGCCCAGCACACGTTTTGCCGCTGCAATCAGATCATCAATGTGGCGCTCTTTATCGCCCCCCGCCGGTTCATCGGCGCACACATTCGCAAGCACGTCGCTGATTGGCTGGCGAAAAGCCTCTTGATGTTCACGATGTAACGTAGCCGCAATGTCCCAAATGTAATCGCCTTTGTAACCGTTACTGGGAAAGGTTAACTCCTCGCCACAGAGTTCCAGATAACGCAGCCAAACCGAGGCAGCCAAAATGTCCATCTGCCGACCGGCATCGTTGACGTAATATTCACGATGCACCTCAAAGCCGATCGCCTCCAACAGATTGGCCACCGTTGCACCGTAGGCTGCCCCTCGACCGTGACCCACATGCAGCGGCCCCGTTGGATTGGCAGAGACAAACTCCACCTGCACTTTTTTACCGGCACCCAATTGCGACAGGCCGTAGTTCTCCGCAGCCGTCAAGATTTTAGGCACCACGGCGTACAAGTTATCCGCCGCTTGGAAAAAGTTAATAAAGCCCGGCCCGGCGATCACCACCTTACTGACCCGCGCCGATTCTGGCAGCGCCTCAATGATCATCTGTGCCAATTGACGCGGCGCTTTTTTCGCCAGTTTGGCCAACATCATCGCCACATTGCAGGCAAAATCACCGTGCTCGGGATTACGACTGTCGCTGATCAGAATCTTCGGCAGAGTATCAATATCAATCTGGCCACGCTCTTGGAGCTGGTGGATGGCTTGGCCAATCAGGTCTTGCAAGTGTTGTTTCAAGGGAAAACCTTTGTTTCTAAATCGAAAAATGAGGCAGATTCTACCCCCTAGGGCAAATCAGGCAAAGCACTCAATCCACTGGTCAACACTCTTCATAGGGGTACGGCTGGCCTTCCGGCTGCGTTTTAAACAACCGCATACCCCACATGTACTGTTCAGGCGCGATCTCAACCAACGCCTCAATGGCACGATTCATTCGCTCACAATCGTCCTGTTTATTGCCAGTGGGAAAATCCTGCAACGGCGGCAAAACCGTCACTTGATAACGCCCCTCAGTGGGTAAATAGTAGCTGTAACAGGGCAGAACCAGCGCATTACACCCCTTACTCAAACGCCCCAACATCGGTAGTGTCGCTTTTTCCGTGGCAAAAAAGGGCGCAAAGCGGCTCTGCTCACCACCCAGATCCTCATCAGGGATATAATAAAAAAACGCCCCCTCCCGCGTGGCTTTAATCAGCGGCCGCAGACCGTCTGCACGCGCCGCCAAACGCACCCCAAAACGGCTGCGCGCACGATACACCAACCAATTTAGCAGTCGGTTTTTGAAAGGTTTAAAAATCGACACCAGAGGTGCATTCAAGCCAATGCGAACACCACCGTACTCCAGCGCCAAACTGTGACAAGTAAGCAAAATCACCCCCTTACCCTGTGCTTGAGCCGCCTCGATGTGCTCTACTCCCTGTAACGTGACGCGGCGCAAAAAACGTGTTTTTGAGCTCCACCACAACGTCGGCATATCCAACATAACCTGAGCACTGCTGCAAAAATGCGCCTGCGCCAAATGTTCACGTTCAGCCTCCGTCTTCTGTGGAAAACAACGGCGTAGATTGGTCAAGACAAAACAGCGCCGTTTGGCTTTGTGGCGGTAGAGCCAGCCACCCAAAATAGCAGCCAAACGATTGCGCCAACGGCGCGGCAACAAAGCAAAAAGAGACAACAACAACACCAACAACCAACTTGGCCAATGACGGGGTGCCAATAAGGTCGCTGTCAATTCAGGTTCTCGCGCCGCACCCAAAGCAGAACTTTTTTTTAACACCATCAACGGTTCCAGAAAGCAGGAGTAAACAGCACCAACAGAGTAAAAATTTCCAAACGACCAAACAGCATCGTCAACGCCAGCACCCATTTCACAAAATCACTCAAATCAGCATAGTGAGCACCCACCTCACCCAAACCCGGGCCTAAATTATTCAGACACGCTGCCACCGCTGAAAACGCCGTCACCTGATCCAAACCCGCCAACATCAACAACAACAACATCACGCTAAAGACCAATACATAAGCGGCAAAAAACCCCCAAACCGCTTCAACAACACGATCCGAAAGGGCTTTTTTACCCACTTTCACACTGATCTGAGCATTAGGATGAATCAGGCGCATCATCTCCCTCATGCCTTGTTTATAGAGCAACAAGACTCGAATCACTTTCATACCGCCGCCCGTTGAACCTGCACAACCACCAACAAAACTGGCAAACAGAAGCAACACCGGTAAAAAGCCAGGCCAATCAAAATAAGCAGCGGTGGTAAATCCAGTGGTGGTACCGATAGAGACCGCTTGAAAAATACCGTGATGCAGCGCATCACTAAAATCATAGAGCTCATGACCATAAAGATAGGCCACCGAAATCAAAGCGATCAACAACAGAAAGAAAAAATAGGTTTTAAACTCAGAATCATGCCGATACGGTGACAGGGTCAAATTACGCACCGCCATAAAATGTAAGCCAAAATTAACTCCCGCCAGCAGCATAAAGACCACCGCCACCATCTCAATCAACTGACTCTGAAAATAGCCGATACTGTCATCGTGAGTGGAAAAACCACCAATGGCCACGGTAGAAAAACTGTGGGTGATGGCATCAAAGGCACTCATACCCGCCGCAAAATAGGCCAGCGCACAGGCGATGGTCAAACCCAAATAGATAAACCACAACGCCTTGGCTGTTTCGGTGATACGGGGAGTTAACTTGGTGTCTTTTACAGGCCCCGGAGTCTCGGCTCGATAAAGCTGCATCCCCCCAACCCCAAGCATCGGCAAAATAGCCACTGCCAAAACAATGATTCCCATCCCGCCCAGCCACTGCAACTGCTGACGATAAAAGAGAATCGATTTAGGCAGCGTATCCAAGCCCACAATAACCGTTGCCCCAGTGGTGGTCAGGGCAGAGACCGACTCAAACACCGCATCGGTAAACGACAGCAGAGGTTGCTCAGCAAAGTAGAAGGGCAACGCGCCCGCCAAACCCAGTACAACCCAAAACAGTACCACCACTAAAAAGCCTTCACGCAAGCGCAGTTCGCGGCGCACACTGTAAACCGGCAACCAAAAAAACAGCCCCGTCAACAACACCACCAAAAAACCGTTGCCAAAGGTCTGTAACAGACCATCGTCGTACCACCACGAAACCAACACTGGCGGCAACAAGGTAAAGCTGAATAACATCAGCAACAGACCCAGCACTTTTTGAATAATAGAAACTTGCATAAAAATTCAATCGTTGGGATTAAATAAAGGTCACCGCAACCTGGAACAGCTGCTCAACTTCCTGAATACGGGATTTATCTACCAAAAAGAGGATCACGTGATCTTCCGCCTCAATTACCACATCATCATGAGCAATCAAGACCTCCTCACCGCGCACCAGCGCCCCAATGGAGGTGCCTTTAGGTAGTTTCAAAGCATCCAAACGTCGCCCCACCACTTTGGAGGTTTTTCGGTCGCCATGCGCCACCGCTTCAATGGCCTCTGCGGCACCACGGCGCAAAGAATGTACCGCCACCACATCGCCACGACGTACATGAGTTAACAGGGTGCCGATGGTCACCTGCTGCGGCGAAATAGCAATATCAATAATGCCACTTTCCACCAGATCTACATACGCGGGTTTGTTAATCAGCGCCATCACTTTGGTCGCCCCCATACGTTTGGCCAACATCGCAGAGAGAATATTAGCCTCATCGTCATTGGTCACTGCACAGAAAATATCCGTATCTTCGATGTTCTCTTCCAGTAGCAATTCACGATCAGCCGCATCACCGAGCAGCACAATCGCTCTGTCCAAGTTTTCCGCCAAATGATGGGCTTGACGAGCATTGCTCTCGATGATTTTAACCCGGTAATCGTTCTCCAGAGTCATTGCCAAATTGCGGCCAATGTTGCCACCACCGGCAATCATAATACGTTTGACCGGTTTATCCAGATGACGCAGTTCACTCATCACTGCCAAAATATGCTCTTTGGCAGCAACAAAAAAAACCTCATCGTCCGCTTCAATGACCGTATTGCCATTGGGCAAAATGGCACGACCGTTACGAAAGATGGCCGCCACACGGTTCTCTGCATTGGGCATGTGCTCTTTCAACGTGCGCAGCTCATGCCCCACCAAGGGCCCGCCGTAATAGGCTTTCACCGCCACCAAACGCACCCGCCCACCGGCAAAGTCCAGCACCTGCAGCGCCCCTGGGTACTCAATCAAGCGCTGCACGTAATTGGTCACAATCTGCTCAGGACTGATCAAAACATCAATTGGCAGTGCATCAGGGGCAAACAGCAACGGCTCACGCAAGTACTCCCGCGCCCGCAGACGGGCAATTTTGGTCGGCGTATGAAACAGTGTCGCAGCAACCTGACAGGCGATCATATTAACCTCATCGCTGTTGGTCACCGCCAGCAACATGTCCGCATCATCCGCCCCCGCACGCCGCAGTACCTCAGGGTGAGAACCGACACCACAGACCGTACCAATGTCCATTTTATCGCGCAGTTCTTGTAAAATGTCATTATCCACATCCACAACGGTAATGTCATTACCCTCACGCGCCAAGTTGTAGGCCACCGAAGAGCCCACCTGTCCTGCACCCAAAATAATAATTTTCATCTGGACTGTTAAACGTGATGTTTGAGGTGTTCAATCCCCAAACTTCGCAACTTACGATAAAGGTGGGTGCGTTCCATACCGACCCGTTTGGCCAGCTCGCCAACACTGCCGCCCACCACACTCAGCTGGCGCTGCAGATAAATACGCTCAAACTCAGCGCGTGCTTTACGCAGCGGCAAATTCAAAGGCAACAACATGCTGTTATCGGGCATGTCTGCCCGCACTTTGGGTGAGGCCAAAGCACTCTTAACCTCTTCCACCGACACCTCCACTTCTTCACCCAACATCATCAGGCGATGCACCAAGGTACGCAACTCGCGAATGTTGCCTGGCCAGGTATAATTACGCAGAAAATTTTGCGCTGCCACGCCAAAATGTCGATAACCCAACTTTTCTGTTTCCACAAAATGATCGACGAAAAACTCCAACAATTCTGGAATATCTTCGCGATGCTGGCGCAGGCTCGGCACTTCCAAAGAGATGCCATTCAGACAGTGATACAGCTCGGCTTTAAACCCCTCTTGCTGTACCAGCAGCGCCAAATCTTTACTGCTGGCCGCCAACAGACGCACATCACAGCGTATCGGCTCAACGCCCCCCACACGGGTAAAAAGACCGTTCATCAGAACACCCAGCAATTGTGACTGCAACGCCTCCGACATCTGTGCCAGATCATCCAAAAACAGCGAACCACCCTGCGCCCGTTCAAGCGCACCAGCGGTGACCTTACCCGCCACTTCACTGCCAAAAATTTCTAAAGCTTCTTTGTCGTGTGCCAAACGAGACAAATTAATTTCGATAAACGAACCGGCTGCTCGTGAACTTTGAGCGTGTAAATTCTGCATCAAGGTGCGTTTTCCCACACCAAATTCGCCCATCACCAATACCGGTGTTTCATAAGCTGCCACCTTACCCAGCTTGTCGCGCAGTGAACTGAGTACCTCACTGCTGCCCACCATCCTACTCACGACCAAACTGGAAGCTGCTCGATGAGGGCTGGAAATAGGTGTTTCGTTTCTCTGCAAGGCTTTTTGCACCGTCAGCAGCAATTTCGCCAAAGAGAGTGGTTTTTCAATAAAATCCGTTGCTCCAAACCGAGTCGCTTCCACCGCAGTCTCAACGGTGCCATGACCGGACATCATAATCACCGGAGCAGCCAGATCCCCTTCCATTTTCCACTCTTTTAGCAAGGTGATGCCATCTTCATCAGGCATCCAGATATCCAACAAAACCAGATCCGGTTCTCGCTGCTGCAATATTTGACGAGCAGTGGCGGCATTTTTAGCCACCTCAACCTCGTAGCCCTCATCCTCGAGAATATCTCTGACCGATGAACAGATATCCGGCTCATCATCCACCACGAGTATGTACGGCATATTCATCCCAACCCTCCTAAACCAACCACTTCACTGACTGAAACCGGAAAACGAATCACCATTAAAGCACCGCCTTCCAGACCATTTTCTGCATGTACAACGCCACCATGCTCTTCAACAATTTTTTTCACAATCGCCAGACCCAACCCGCTGCCCTTCGGTTTCGAACTCACATAAGGTTCAAATACCCGATCAATCATTTCAGGCGGAAAACCAGGGCCGTTATCTTGAATGCGTAACTCAATATAACGACAGGTTTTTTCCTCTAAGCAACGGGTTGTCAAACGCACCATCGCCACATCGTTGCCACTCAAACCTTGAGCTTCCATCGCATTTTTAATCAAATTGTGCAGCAACTGCCTCAGTCTGGTCACATCCGCTTCCAACTGTGGCAAGCCCTTCCCCAAATCCAACTCCACCCAAATTTGGCTCTCCATGCCCATGTAAAGCTCCGCCACCTCACGCACCAAATTATTCAAATCCAGAAAACGCTTAGAGAGCGAGGGCAAGGTGGCGTATTCGGCAAATGCCTTCACCATCGACTTCATCGCCTGCACCTGATTAATAATGGTGTTGGTGGCACCGTCTAAAATACGCGCCTCCTCCCCCACCATCTTCGGCAAACAGCGATGCCGAAGACGCTCAGCGGAGAGCTGAATCGGCGTCAATGGATTTTTAATTTCATGTGCCAAACGACGCGCCACCTCACTCCACGCCTCTTCACGCTGCACTCGCAGCAGACGAGTGATGTCATCAAAAACCAACACATACCCCTCCAACCCCGACCTCTCATTCAGGTGTGAAGCTCGACAGTTCAGCACTTTACGACCCTTAGCACCAAACAACTCCAGCTCTTCAGACCACTCATCCAAACCCTTATCAAACCAAGGCTGTATCGCCTGCAAAAACTGCTGTAGCTGCGTCTCCTGCTCGCCATCCAACAGACTCTCCATCTCTAAAATGGTCTGAGCCGCTTCATTGGCGGTCAACAAACGGTAACGCGCATCAAACGTCACAACGCCAGTGGAGATACGCCCCAACACCGCCTCCAGATAAGCGCGCTGACTCTCCAGTGTCTTTTGGCTTCGCTCAGCCACGTCTCGCGCCTGTGTTAGACGCCGTGTCATCTGATTAAAGGATTTAACCAAAAAACCCAGCTCACCCTGACCTGAAAGCGGCAGTTGGGTGGCGTAATTGCCTGCCGCCACCGCTTGTGTGCCTTCGGCCAAATCTTGAATGGGCACCATAATCTTACGCGCGAAAAAAAAAGCCCCCCAAATGGCGCTCAAAACACTCATCAACAACACCAAAGAGAGGGTCAAAATAAAACTGACCTTCAACGGATCACGCAAAAAAACCAATTGCCGATAATCACCATAGGAACTCTCCACCTCAGCAGCCAGATCCGAGGCCTGCTCACGCACGGGATAAAGCGCCTGTAAAATACGATTGTCATCCAAAGGATCGGAACTCAACACCGGCACCACCACCCGAATGTGCAGCAGCCCCTCTTCGCCCACCGGATCCAAGCCGACGTACGACTGCCCTGAACGAACCTGCATCACGATCCCTTCGTCGGGACGATTGGGTATCACATTAACCCCATCCAGCGTGCTGGAGACCAATACCCGATTATTGAGGGTCAATAGGGTCAACTCAGAGGCATCGGACTCCTGGCGCAACCAGTTGAGGCGCACAATGGCACCGTCTTCGGTTAAACCACTGAGCTGATCGGTCATATTACTGGTGATGCGCAACTGGGTACGCATCTGACCGGAAAGCGCATCTCGACTGAGCTGCAACGCACTCTCCAGCGCCTCTTCCACCTGCACCGTAAACCAGCTGTCGATGCTGGAACGCAGAAATTTAACCGAAAAAGAGTAAACCACGGTCACCGGCACAAAAGCGAGAATGACAAACATCACCACCAAACGAATGGTTAATCGAATACCGGCCTGACTCTGACGAAACTTACTGATCAAATTCCAGGTGTTGGCTGCGATTAAGAGCAATAAAATCCCCAAACCCAGCATATTTAACAACAACAACCAGAGATAGAGACGTCCAAAACGCTCCAAATTCTCCATCATGTCAGCCAACAGATAGAGCGAACCCAATAACAGGCAGAAGAGCACCAACATCGGCACCATGCTGGTCGCCAGACGACGAATTATTTTAGCGACCATGAGTACCACTCACTGTCCAGCTGCCATGAAGAAGAAAAATAGGCTTGTGACAACAGCGGCAGGGGCAAGGTTGAGTGATCCAGTACCACCTTAATACGACCACGATAGTGACCCGGTTTACGCAATAAAACAGCATCCAAAAGTGGAAATGTATGTAAGGTACCGACCTGCGCTAGAGCCGAGTTAAGAGAAAAAAAACTGCGCTTAACCCCTGTATTCAAATTGGAAAGCAAATAACGACGGCTCAACTCGTGATATTCCAAACGATAACGTTGCTCTAAAGCCGCCGTGGTTTCATCAACCCACCAGCTACGTTGGCGGATAATCTCCATCTGCAAACTCAATTGCAACGGCACACCACTTTGTAAAGCAAGCGTGGGTGCAACAGCCAACGGCAATTCAAACTCAGCATCCAGATAATAGACCCCGTTTTGCAAATAACTCTGCGCCTGTTTGACATAAAAAGGTTTTGCTACAGCCACAATAGCAACCAGCAATCCGAGCAACAACAGAACAAACCAGCGATAACGGGCTTGAACGTATTGCGTCGAGACAGCAGACCTAAACCTCATCAGCAGAGCATCTCAATTAACCGCATCACACCCCTAAAACACTCGCTTTTTTTCCAATCGAGCGTAATAAAAACCATCCATACCCTCTTGGGCAGTAAACACTTGCCGACCATAAAGATCTGCAATGCCCCAGTCAGCCTGTAATGGCAGCTCAATGGCATCACTCTGCTCACACAGAAAATGGCCAATTTGTTGACTGTTTTCGGCTTTAAACAGCGAGCAGGTTGCGTAAAGCAACAGGCCACCTGGAGCCAACAACGGCCACAACGCCTGCAGCAAACGCCGCTGTTGAGCCGCCAAAGCCTCAATGTCTTCAGCACGACGCAACACCTTGATATCAGGATGACGGCGAATCACCCCTGTAGCCGAACAAGGCGCATCCAGTAATATACGCTCAAAGGGCTTTCCATCCCACCAGAGATTAGTCTCTGCCGCATCGGCGCAGACCTGCTTCGCCGAACGCTGCAAACGTTGCAGGTTTTCCGTCACTCGATCCAGACGTTTTTGATCGCTGTCCAGCGCCCACAACTCCAGATCATCGGCCTGCTCTAAAATGTGGCCGGTTTTACCACCAGGCGCGGCACAGGCATCCAAAATTCGCTGTCCAGGCTGTACATCCAACAGCTGTGCAGCCAACTGCGCCGCCGCATCTTGCACCGAACAGCTACCCTGTTCAAAACGGGGTAACACACTCACAGACTGCGGCTTTGCCAGGATCAACGCCGCTGCTGCATGGGGATGTTCTTCAGCTTCGATGCCCTGCTGTTGCAATTGCTGAAGATAATCAGTTCGGCTCTGCTGACGCACATTAACCCGCAAGGTCATGGGGGGCGGTTCATTGGCAGCGATCAATAACGATTGCCACTGCTCTGGCCAATCGTGTTGCAAACGTTCGATGATCCAAGCGGGATGAGAGTAGTGCGCTTCCAAATCCGATTCCAACGCCGTCAGCAGTTCTTCTTTGCGACGGATAAAGTTACGCAAGACCCCGTTCACCAGCGCCTTTGCCCAACCTTTACCCAATTTTTTGCTCACCGCCACACTGTCGTTGACCGCCGCGTATTCCGGTACTCGCATATAAAGCAGTTGAAACAGCGCCAACAGCAGCAAGGCCTGCACGTCTTGATCTTTATTGCGCAGCGGTTTTTGCAGCAGTTTGGCCAACAACCACTGCAATTTAGGCAAATAACGCATCACGCCAAAACAGAGCGCCTGCAACAGCGCGCGGTCTTTTTCCGCGACTCGTTCAGAAAACTCCGGCAACAGTGTGCCCAAAGATTCACCGTGGCGCAGAACTCGATTGACCACTTTGGTGGCCGCCAAGCGCACCGGCAGCAGCGCCATTACGACGACTCCGACTCGCCCAAACGGCAGCCCTGCGGTGAATGTGCATTGAGAAAATCCGCCACCTTAAGGGCTTTTTTGCCAGGTAACTGCACCTGTTTCAACTGCAACACACCCTCACCACAGGCCACTCGAATGCCGCTTTTATCCGCCGACATCACCGTACCAGGCAGCCCCTCGGTAACCACATCACGCAGCGCTTCCGCTTGCCAAACCCGCATCATTTTGCCCTTGAACAACGTTTGTGCCACGGGCCAGGGATTAAACGCCCTCACTTGCCGCTCCAGCTGCAAAGCCGAACGCTGCCAATCCAGCGTCGCCTCGGTTTTATCCAATTTGGATGCGTAAGTAACCAAATCAGCCTTCTGTCGCTCTGCCTGCCAACCACCAACAGGGTGTTCTGCCAACTGAGAAAGCAACAGATCCGCCCCCATCAGACACAGTTTGTCATGCAACGAGCCTCCGCTTTCATCTGCTTCGATGGGACAGACCGACTTCGCCAACATATCACCCGTATCCAAACCCACATCCATCTGCATCAAGGTGATGCCCGACTCGGCATCACCGGCCAAAATAGCGCGCTGAATGGGAGCAGCGCCGCGCCAACGCGGCAGCAAAGAGGCGTGCAGGTTCAAACAGCCCAGACGCGGCGCAACCAAAATCACCTGCGGTAAAATCAAACCGTAAGCCACCACCACCATCAAATCAGCCTCAAAAGCCTGTAGCTGCTCTACATCTTCGCTTTGTTTGAAATTCAGTGGCTGACAGACCTCAATTCCGGCCTCTAAGGCCACCTCTTTCACCGCGCTCATTTTGGGCAACCGACCTCGCCCTGCACGACGATCCGGCTGGGTGTAGACCGCACACACCTCGTGCTCAGATGCCAGCAGCGCCTGCAGAGCAGGCACAGAAAAATCGGGGGTACCCGCATAGATGATCTTCACTTTCGACTCCTTTCCCGTTCTCTTTTTTTATTTTTTTTGACGACTTTTTTCCAATTTTTCCAGCTTTTTACGGATGCGCTGGCGTTTTAACGATGAGATGTAATCGACAAACAATTTGCCATCCAAGTGATCAATTTCATGCTGAATGCAGACCGCCAACAGATCCTCCGCCTCCAGCTCAAACACCTCACCCTGCTGATTTAAGGCTCGAACTCGAATGCGTTCTGCCCGACTGACCGTTTCATAAAATCCCGGCACCGACAGACAACCCTCGTCCATCTCTTCAACGCCGTGCAATTCAATCAACTCAGGATTAATCAACACCAACGGTTGATCGTGATCCTCTGAAACATCCACCACCACCACGCGCCGATGCACGTTCACCTGCGTAGCAGCCAAACCAATGCCCACCGCGTCGTACATCGTCTCCAACAGATCATCGACCAACTTCACCACGCCACTGTCCACCTCACGCACAGCAACCGCTTTGGTGCGCAGACGTGGGTCTGGAAAATGCAAAATATCCAATAACGCCATAATTTCAAACCAATAATGTATCTGTAATCTATAAAAAAATGCGACTAATAATGTGAGCTAGGCCAAGATCATCAACGTCTGTCACTTGTACGATAGGTCACATTCTGGCTAAACTGCTAAAAAATAACCTGTGTGGAGTAAGGATCTTGACAGCAAAATTCCCAAAACGTGCCTTCGGTATGTTCAGTGCAATCGGTCTCTTACTCACACTCAGCGGCTGCGCCACTCAAGCACCGCAAAAAACCGTTGCCCCACCACCAAAACCCACTTTCGCCCCAAAACTCGAATTTAAAGCCGATCCAAAGCCGGTTATCCTACGCGAAAGTCGCCCCCAGCTCTACGTTGTGGTCAAAGGCGATACATTGTGGGACATCGCCGCTCATTTTCTACGCGATCCTTGGATCTGGCCAGAAATCTGGGAAGTGAACCCACAAATCCAAAACCCTCACCTAATCTACCCAGGTGATCGTATCAGCGTCAGCCTAATTGATGGCCAACCGCACCTCTATCTGGATCGTCCCGGCATGACTGGGCGACCACTGACGCTACCACGCGGCACCCCCATTGTGCGTCTCTCGCCACAAATTCGAGAACAGGCCTTAGAGACCGCCATCCCGATGATCTCTGCCAACGCCATTCGCCAATTTACGGTGCAACCGCGCATCGTTGGCAAAAATGAACTGGCCAACGCCCCCTACATCCTTGGCAATCAAGAAGGGCGGCTGCTCAGCGCTACAGGCAATCAACTCTACGCTCGCGGCCTCAAAAGCAACGATGAATCTCTGTTCAGCATTTTCCGCCCAGGCAACACCTTTATCGACCCCGACAGCGACGAAATCCTCGGTTACGAAGCGATTTTTATCGCCGATGCCAAAGTGACGCAGTTCGGCGACCCTGCCACCCTCACCATCACAAACAGCACGCGTGAAACTCTTGGCGGTGATCGCCTGTTGATGCAGAAAAAAGGCACACTCCAACACAGCTACCTGCCCCATGTACCCAAACAACCCATCAACGCACAGATCATCTCCCTCTTCGACGCCATCAGTCAGGTGGCGCAAAATCAAGTCGTGGTGCTCAATAAAGGCCAGCAAGACGGTCTGGAAGTAGGGCATATTTTAGCGATTAAAAAACGCGGTGAAATGATCAAAGATCGTTTCAGTGGCAAACACAACGACTACGTACAGCTGCCCGACAGCACCGCTGGGGTCTTAATGATCTTCCGCAGTTTTGATCGCCTCAGTTACGGCCTGATTATGGAAGCCACCCGCGCCATCCACATCAATGACAGGGTTACCAACCCCTAACCTTGAACAGACAATCGAGCAGTGCGTCTTGGCTCAGACTGCTGCACGCTCCTGGCGTGGGGCCGGTTACTGCGGCTAAAATTCTTGACCTGATCGGGGGCATCGACGCACTGCAACACTGCACACGCCAACAATTGCACGGGCTAAACCTAAAACCCGCCGCCCTAGACATTCTGCTGCAAAACGAACCGTCAGAGAACATCGAAAATGATCTGCGCTGGGCAGAAGCGCCTGAAAACCACCTCATCCCCATCGACGACCCGCGTTATCCATCGCGCCTAAAAACCATCAGCGATGCCCCCATTGTGCTGTATGCCAAAGGTCAATTGGACGTGCTTTACAGCCTGCAACTGGGCATGGTGGGCAGCCGTACCCCCACCCCCAGCGGCAAAGAGACCGCCTTTGAGTTTGCTCGCCACTTGGCGCACAACGGTTTTACCATCACCAGCGGTTTGGCGCTGGGCATTGATGCCGCCAGCCATCAAGGGGCTCTGGCAGGCGGCGGCCAAACCGTCGCCGTCACCGCCACCGGCTTGGATCGGGTTTACCCCGCCGCTCATCGCGAACTGGCTCAACAAATTGTTACTCAAGGGGTGATGATCTGTGAATTTCCCACCGGCATTCGCCCCCAAGCGCAAAACTTCCCGCGCCGCAACCGCATCATCAGCGCCCTCAGCATCGGCACACTGGTGGTGGAAGCGGCCAAACGCAGCGGCTCGCTGATCACCGCCCGCCACGCCATGGAACAAGGGCGTGAGGTGTTTGCCATTCCCGGTTCGATTCACAACCCATTGGCACGAGGCTGCCATACCCTGATTCGCCAAGGTGCAAAGCTGGTGGAGACTGCCGATGATATTTTAGAAGAAGTCGCCCCACTGATTCGCCAAGCGCTGCACACCACTGAATTTGAACCACCCAAAAGCCCAGCCAAAACAGAAATGCAAGCGGAACTAAAACTAGAAGAAAAACACACTTTGGACGACGATTACCAAAAATTACTCCGTTGTTTGGATCACTCACCCACCTCCATCGACACTCTCGTAGAACGCAGCCAACTCTCCGTAAAGAGCCTATCTTCGATGTTATTGATCCTAGAACTGCAAAATCGCATCGAAGTTTTACCTGGTGGTCTCTACCAATGTTTAAAATAAAACTCAATGAAAACATAAAGTTGGATAAATATGGTGCTACAAAAAACAGACAAAAATACCTTCTCAATCCTCAAGCACTCGACGTAGGCACCAAATTTAGTTCAGAATAGCGCCCCACGTTTGGCGACAAACGTTAATACCACGGCCGGAGAGCCCAGAGCAGAGCAAAATAATGAGTAAGCACTTAATCATCGTTGAATCACCCGCCAAAGGTAAAACGATTAAAAAGTACCTTGGCAAAGATTATGAAGTCATGGCCTCCTACGGCCACGTACGCGACCTCGTTCCCAAGGAGGGGGCGGTGGATACGGAAAACGGCTTTGCCATGAAATACCAAGCCATTGAACGCAATGAAAAACACGTTCAGGCGATTAAAAAGGCACTCAAAAAAGCCGACTCCCTACTGCTCGCAACGGATCCAGATCGCGAGGGTGAAGCCATCTCTTGGCATCTGGCTGAAATGTTACGGGAAAAAAATCTGCTCGAAGGCAAAGTAGTGCAGCGAGTGGTCTTTCACGAGATCACCAAACGCGCCCTCAAAGAGGCGGTGGACAATCCACGGGAACTCTCCATGGAGATGGTCAACGCCCAGCAAGCCCGTCGCGCACTGGATTATTTGGTTGGTTTTAACCTCTCCCCCCTGCTGTGGAAAAAGATCCAGCGCGGCCTCTCAGCCGGTCGGGTACAAAGCCCCGCGCTGCGCATGATCAGCGAACGAGAAGCGGAAATTGACCGTTTTGAAGCCCGCGAATACTGGACAATTGAAGCCGATCTGGAACAGAGCAAACTGGCCTTCAACGCCAAACTGACCCAACTCGACGGCGACAAATTAAAGCAGTTCAGCATCACCAACGACAGCCAAGCCAACGAAGCCAAAGATCGTCTGCTCAAAGAAGCCAATGGCATTTTAGTGGTCAAATCCGTCACCAAGAAACAGCGCAAACGCAACCCTGCGCCACCCTTTACCACCTCCACCTTGCAACAAGAGGCGATACGCAAACTGGGCTTTACCGCCCTACGCGCCATGCGCGTCGCCCAACAGCTCTATGAAGGCATCGACACCGGTTCCGGTGCCGAAGGGCTTATCACCTACATGCGTACCGATTCCGTCACCCTCTCTCAAGATGCCTTGGCAGACATTCGTGACCTGATCAGCAACCAGTACGGTGCCGACCAAATGCCCGCTGAGCCACGTTTTTTCAAAACCAAATCCAAAAACGCTCAAGAAGCGCATGAAGCAGTACGTCCCACCTCCGCTCAGCGTCGCCCCGAAGATCTAAAAGGTCACCTCACCGACGAGCAATTCAAACTCTACAGCTTGATCTGGAAACGCACCGTCGCCTGTCAAATGGTGCAGGCGGTGTTTGATCAAGTGGCCATCGACTTTGCGTGCGGAGACGGCAACACCTTCCGTTCCACCGGCTCCACCTTGCGCGAAGCGGGGTTTATGGCCGTCTATCAAGAAGGCATGGACGACAGCAAGAAAGAGGAAGATCGGCGCTTACCACCACTGGAAGAGGGTGACAAAGTCGATCTCAAAGCCATTCGTCCCGAACAACATTTCACCGAGCCACCCCCACGCTACACCGAGGCCAGCTTGGTCAAAACGCTGGAAGAATACGACATCGGTCGCCCTTCCACCTACGCCAGCATCATCTCGACTTTGCAAGACCGTGGTTATGTGGAGCTGGAGTCACGCCGCTTCACCCCCACCGATGTCGGCAAAGTAGTGAACACCTTTCTCTGCACTCACTTCACTCAGTATGTGGATTACGACTTCACCGCCAAACTGGAAGACGAGCTCGATGCCATCGCCCGAGGTGAAAAAGAGTGGATTCCTCTGCTGCGTGAATTTTGGACTCCCTTCACCGCGCTAATCGCCGACAAAGAAGCCAACGTCAGCCGTGACGAAGCCGTACAAGCACGGGAGCTGGGAACCGATCCAAAAAGCGGCAAACCAATCTCGGTACGCATCGGCCGTTTTGGTCCTTTTGTGCAGATCGGTACCCGTGACGACGAAGAGAAACCCAAATTTGCCGGTCTTCGTCCAGGGCAGAAGATGGACAAAATCACCCTCGAAGAGGCCTTGATTCTGTTTCAGCTGCCGCGCAATTTGGGTGAGTCTACTGAAGGTGAGAAGATCAGCACCAACATCGGTCGCTTTGGCCCTTATGTTAAATACGACAGCAAATACGTTTCAATCAAAGAGGACGACCCTCACACCATCACTTTAGAACGAGCACTGGAGTTGGTCGCCGAGAAAAAATTGGCCGATGCCAACCGCATCATCAAAATCTTTGAGGACAGCGAAATTCAGGTGTTGAACGGTCGCTACGGCCCTTACATCACCGACGGCAATAAAAATGCCAAGATTCCTAAGGATGTGGAACCCAAAGAGTTGGAACTGGAGCAGTGTGAAAAGCTGATTGCCGAAGCCCCAGAGAAAAAACGCCGAGGTAAAAAGAAAGCGGTGGCGAAGAAAAAATCGACCGCCAAAAAAACCTCTGCCAAAAAAACCGCTGCCAAGAAAACCAGTGCAAAAAAGACCGCCTCAAAAAAGAAAGCCAGCAGTAAGAAAAAGGCCAGCAGTAAAAAGAAAGCCGTCGCCAAAAAATCCACTGCAAAAAAGAGTGCGGCGAAAAAAACCAGCACGGTGAAAAAGAAAGTGGCCAGTAAAAAAGCCGCCAGTGACAAAGAGTAAACTGCAACAACTCGATCAGGCTACCAAGATCATTCAACACGGCGGCCTGATCGCCTACCCCACCGAAGCGGTCTTTGGTCTCGGCTGTGATCCCAGCAACCAACACGCCGTCGAACGCCTCCTCAAACTCAAACAGCGCAGCCCTGACAAAGGGCTGATTCTGATTGCCGCCGACTTTTCTCAACTGCACACCTACTTACAACCTTTGGACAGAGAAGTCGCAGAACGCCTTTATGCCCAGTGGCCAGGCCCATACACTTGGTTGTTACCCGCTGCTGCTGATACCCCCAAATGGCTCACCGGCCAGCACGACACCTTAGCGGTACGAGTCAGCGCCCATCCACCTGTGGTAGCCCTATGCAAGCAGGTCGGCGCGCTTGTCTCCAGCAGCGCCAACCTCAGTGGCGCACCCGCTGCTCGCAGCGTCAATGAAGTCACGGCCTATTTTGCTCAACAATTGGATTTTATTTGGGATGCCCCACTGGGTAACGCCAAACAACCCAGCCGCATTCGGGATGCCCTCAGCGGCCGCGTGTTGCGCTCCTAAGAAAGCCGTTAGGTCACTTCACTCTGTTCCTGAATCTGTGGCCGAGGTTTGCCCACATAATACCCTTGCGCGTAATCCACATGAAACAAATTCAGTAGGCGAATGGTCTCTTCGCTGTCAACAAATTCCGCCACGGTTTTTTTACCAAACCCTCGCGCCACATCAGAGAGCGCTTTAACAAAAATCTGATTGTCCCTTTTTTCCGGCAGATCACGAATAAACGAGCCGTCAATTTTAACGTAATCCACCGGCAACTCTTTTAAATAGGTAAACGAGGCGAAGCCCACCCCAAAATCATCCAGTGCAAATTGACAGCCCAGCTTCTTCAGCGCCCCCATCAACACCCGCGCCGAGGCCATATCCGCTACCGCTTCTGTTTCGGTAATTTCGAAAATCAACCGTTTCGGATCCGCTCCCGAATCAAAAATCTGTTTTTTAATAAACGCCAGCAGACCCGAATCTTCAAACGCTCGCCCCGAAAGGTTAATCGCGATGGTCACCTCCTCCCCTTCATCCGAGAGGGTCACCTGTTGACGAATGGCGCGCTCTAAAACATAACGATCAATCAACGAGATCAAACCGTTCTGCTCGGCAATGGGGATAAACGAAATCGGTGGAATGATTTCACCCTCATCACCGATCATGCGAATCAAAGCTTCGTAATGGGAGATGGTATTGCTCTGAATATTTAAAATAGGCTGATAATAGAGTACAAAACGTTCGTGTTTAATCGCCATCTCAATGCGTTCTTTCCAGAGAATGCGTTCGTGTAGATGTTCTCTGACCTGTTCATCGGCAGAAAAAATATGCCACGAACCACGCTCCGCCGATTTTGCTTGATACATGGCCAAATCCGCATTGGCCATCAACTCCTCCATGCTATCACCGTGCTGCGGAAACAGCGCCACACCGATGCTGGTACTGATGGAATGCACCTGACCATTGACGCTGTGACGGATTTTTTTCATCTCCGCGCGCATCCGTTCCACCACGGTAATAATGCCCGCTTGATCGGTGTCACGAAACACAATACCAAACTCATCACCACCCAAACGCCCCATAATACCTTTGCCAATAATATCCACCTCACGAGTCACTTTAGAAAGCGTATTCGACACACTACGCAACAAGGCATCGCCCGAATGGTGGCCACCGGTATCATTAATGTCTTTAAAGTTATCCAGATCCAAATACAGCAACGCACCGCCTTTTTCAGAACGCCGCGACCACGCCAACGCCCCTTCCAACTCATCTTGAAAACGCCGCCGATTAAACAGCTCCGTTAATGGGTCGTGATCGGCCAACCAAGCGATACGCGATTCCACTCGTTTTATTTCGGTAATATCCAAGCCGATGGAGAGCATACTTTGGCCAGACTTTTGTTTTTCCAGTTTAGAAAAGCTCCACAAAATATGGCGAAGTGAACCATTTTCACAGACGATTCGACCTTCACCACGACTTTTATTCAGTTCACCAGCAACCAATTTCATCAGCGTCTCTTTCAATGGCGTTCTAAGCTCATCATTGTCGTGCAAATCTAAAAAATAACTACTCTGAATTTGTTCAACATTATAACCACTTAAAGAAGCAGCATAACTGTTACACAAAATCACTTTGCCTTTTGAATCTTGGGTTAAAATCAATGCTTCTGCAGTATCCAAAATACCTTTGACAAAATTACGTTCAACAATCAGCTCTTTATTATGTGATTTTAAATTTTTTTCACGCGCATCCACCTCATTGGTTAAAAATTCCAATTGGTTGGAGAGACTCTGAGAGGTACTGGAAAGGTGATCAATCTCATCACAAAAATAATGATTCTGAATGGACTTCAAATCTTTACACACGCGCTGAAATTCCCCTTTCGCCAACAGAGGCAATTTTTCAGAAACAACTTTAATCCGCCGGATGGGTCGCCACAAGACCAACAACAATGCCAGTTCAGATAACAAAAGACCAATAATTCCAGCATGAATGCTCTCTGTTGCCCATCGATTAATCTGGTTAATCTGTTGCGTCACATCGGCAATAATAAGAAAAAAGTCGTGATTATCGGAGACCTGATGATGGTGCTGAGCTTGATCTTGGCTTTCCTGTTCAATAGGAATCAAGCTGACTTCATAGGTCTTCTCTTGCCATTCAAAGCGCACACCGTGGTGCAAGTCCTCATAACTTATGCCTTTATTCTCCAGCTCTGCCAACAAGGCCAAACTGTGCTCTTTATTGGTTACACTATTGACTTTTACTCCTAATTCATAAAAAATACGCGGTGACTTAGAACGCTGTGTCTGCGCCAATAACTCTCGGCTCACAATACCAATATTACTACTGGTTATTTTACTAAACTGTATGATTACCTCGGTCAAAGAACGACCTAACAACAACTCGCCGACATGTTTTCCGCTGGAAATCATCGGCACCACAGAATAATGAACGCACTCCATCCCACAGCGAATAAAATCATTCGGCAACTCACTGTTACGAGTTTTTCCCACTAACGTTAAAATAGCACCCCTCAGTTTTTCATTGTAAATATCCTGACCCCAAGCCGAACTTATTTCACCCGATGTAGAAAAAAACTCCGCTGCTACCAAGCCCATATCAAGACTCAAGTAGGACCAATGGTTTTCAAAGTTATCTTCAAACTCTTTTTTATTCTCAGTCAATAACTGTAGATTCACACCTGACAACGAAGGCACAAACACACCCAATTGCAACAGGCTGTTTCTGGATTGCTGAATCAAAGTAGAGATTTCATGCCGATGATTTTTATGTGAATCTTGTCTTTCACGATCAAACAGACTCATCAGGTTTTTATAAGAAATGGCCGAAAAAGCAATGTTAATGACCAATAAGACCAGACTTAATACCAACAACACCTTCCATTTCAAACTAAGAAAGGCAGCCCACTCTCCCTTAAATACGCCTCTCTTAACCACCACAATTGACTCCCTGTTTTGCTAGAAAAATGATCTTCCAGCTAAAAGCGATACGAAACGGCTAAAGTATACAAATCCCAAAATGGTTTTGTTGCTAAAGGATCTGGATTTTCTGTCAAAGCCAACCAAGAAGTGCCATTGACACGATGGTACTCCGCCTGCAACATCCATTGCGGTGCTACATTCCAACGCAATCCAATGGTGCTGTCTTTACTAAAACGACTGTGTGCCACCACCGCAGGCAAACCAAAACTTTGCAAAATAGGCGAACTGCTGGCTAATTTTTTACCCGTTTTATCATCACGACCAAAATATTGCACATCGTAGCGCAACACCCACTCCCATTTTGGTGCAAATCGATATTGTGCTTGCATATAATAAGACTCAGAAAACCTCGCCTCATCAGCAATTAAAAACCCCAAACCTTCAGTTACCGTTTTTTGCTCCGTGTACTCTGCTGTTAAACTCCAAAACTCACTGTTGTATTGCAACGAAAAAATACGTGGCTCAATGCAAATAGAGCCAGAAGGAATTAAATCACCCGCACCCGTTTTAAAATCAATCTGTGCTTTGACCCAAGTCAAGCCCACACGCACACGACCCTCTTGCCAATCATAAATTAAACGCCCCAAATATGAGGGTATTTCGGCCTGCAAATGCCCCGCCCAATCTTTATTTAGCATCAACACGCGCTCCAACTCAATCGAATCTGCACGCGGATAACCTACCCCGACATTCAGCGTATAATCGCCATAGTCTGTACGTTCTTCACCGTAAAGATAAACTGCATCGGTGGAAAGATACATATCACGACTGCGATCCAAATAGGTGGATTGTGGCAACAAGATCGAAGGACGTGTGTGTGCCACATCCCGAGTTTCATTGTAAAAACCCATTGGATTTTTAACACGCCCCAAACGCACACCCCACAGGCCATCCATATCCGAACTGAGGCGGTAATCAACAAAACCGTAATCCAACTGCGGGCTGCCGTCGTTCAAGGCCCCTGCTCGCCGCGACAACACCTGTCCTGAAAACTGCCAATCTGGGGTCGGCTTAAATGAACCATTAAGACCCATCTCAGTAAATTCAGCACTGAAATTATCACTCGGACCAAAAAAGTGATTAGCTGATGTTTTGATCAGCGCTTGATTAAAAAACCCATGCCATTGAAAGCGCTTCAATGGTTCTGCCAACAGCGATTGCACCGCAAAAAGTAAGCATAACGCGATGCTCAAGCGAACCACTGTCTTGCTATTAATTAATGCGTAAGACATGCACCCTCCCATCAACCTTATCCTTACTCAAATAACCAATCGCCCCTGGCGTATTCGCCACTCTCTGCAACATTTCAGCCTCAGATGACAAACGAATCGGAGCTTGCCCGGTGCCAGAAAAAACCAAACGATCCCATGCACGCCGTAATTGATGTGGAAACACATTCAGGGTAGTTTTACAAAACTGAGCATGCAATGGATTTTCATCCGCCAAAACAAACACCGTGATTTCGTGATTGCTCTCAGGCCAACGCCCCAAGCGCATGCCAAAAATAGCGCGCAAAGCGCGCTTAGGCAACGTATCAGCCACCGTTGAATTGACGATAATCACCTCGTCGGCTTGCAGCACACCACAGCCCAGCAGCAATGCCAACAACAGCCCCCCCAGCCTTATCCTCATGACCCGACTTTCTCCCAAAAACAGCGCCATTGCAGCGTCATTTTTATGACCAGAACTCCACTCCATGGGAACAAAAGCATTAGTCATGCCAAAAAAAAACGACCCAAAGGTCGTTTTTTACCACTTAAAACTTGGCTTACTACCGACAGATTAAAAGAAATCCTTTAAAAGGGGGTAATAAATCACAGACAAAAAGCTTGTCCAAGCCAAAGCAATAACACCCCATGTGATAATCATAGGCATATAAAAGTTAAACCACATAACAACCTCCTTTACACTGGAAACAACAAATATCACATCAATCCGACCAAGCTAATAACCCCATCAGAATTAATGAGAATAACAAATTTTTACTCCTGCCGCTCCTCTTCTAGCTTCGATTTTTCATTGCCTGGGATTTTAGGATCATCGTCATCCATTAAAATACGAAAAGCGGGGCCTTCCAGATCATCAAATTGACCGTCTTTTACCGACCAAATAAAAATCCACACAAACAGTCCTAAAAACAGCAGCCCCAAGGGAATCAAAAGATACAAAATGGCCATATTCGCTCCAATATTCTAAACCAAAATCGGCTTCACCACTCGCAAGCGCAGCGCATTCACCACCACCAACAACGAACTGGCCGACATGCCAATCGCCGCCATCCACGGAGCCACCAACCCCATGGCCGCCAAGGGCAAGGCGATCACGTTATACAAAATAGCCCAAGCCAAATTCTGCCGGATCACATTCAAGGTACGGCGCGCCATGCGCACCCCCTCAGAAAGGTGCAACAAATTCTCCGACAGCAGCACCATATCGGCACTGGCATGAGCCAACTGGGTTCCTCCCCCCATCGCCAGAGAAACCTGTGCTGCCGCCAACACAGGCGCATCATTCACTCCATCGCCCACCATCGCCACCACCGCTCCCTGCTGCTGCAAAGCTTGGATGTGCGCCAATTTATCCTCCGGCAGTAAACCGCCATGCGCCTCTGTAACCCCCAGTTCATCGGCCACCTGACGCACCAATTTTGGCTCATCACCCGACAGCAAGCTAACCTGCAGACCTAACTCACGCAGACGCTCAATGCTCTCTTTGGCCTCAGAACGAAGCTGATCTTGCAAAATAAACAGTGCCAACAAATGCTCTTCATCCGCCAACAACACCGGCGTACCCAATAAACCATCTGGCATAACAAACTGATGTTGCAGATTCTGCAAAACAAAATCAGCGCGACCAACGCGATAACGCTGCCCCTCAATCAAACCCTCAATGCCCTCGCCAGGCAAAGAACGTAACTGCTGCACCTGCAACGAATGTTCAACAGAATGGCACAAAATCTTCGCCAACGGATGTTCTGAACGTGCTTCCAAAGCCGCTGCAAGTTGCAAGCACTCTGTCTTATCCTGCTCGGAAAACAAACGCACCTCGTGCAGCTGCAATTCTCCTCGGGTCAAAGTACCGGTTTTATCAAAGACAATATGAGTCGCCTGCGCCAACGTCTCCAATGCATGGCCTCGGGTGGTCAGCAAGCCTAATTGGGTTAACCCTCCCGTAGCCGCCGTCAACGCCGCCGGAGTCGCCAACGACAAAGCACAAGGACAACTGACCACCAAGACTGAAAAGGTGACCCAAAAAGCATCCTCAGGCGCGTGTTGCCACCACCAAAAAGCCACCATTGAAGCCAGCAACAACAGCACACTGACAAACCAAGCGGCCACTCGATCCGCCAGACGTGCCAACTGCGGTTTTTCTGCCTGAGCTCGATCCAGCAAACGGATCACCGAAGAGAGCATGGTCTCTTCACCCACCTTCTCCACCTGCATCAACAGCGGACTTTCAATATTAAGCGTGCCACCGGTGACTCGATCACCCACCGTGCGATCACGGGGCAGACTTTCACCACTGAGCAGCGACTCATCGACGCTGCTGATGCCCTCCAACACCCGACCGTCGGCAGGCACCACCTCACCAGGTTTGATGATCACTCGATCATCAACACTCAAATCCACCACCGGAATGATGCTTTCAACACCAGCAGCATCAAGGCGTACCGCCGTCGCCGGAGTCAAACGCACCAACGCTTCCGTAATGCGCCCCGCCTTGTGACGTGCCAACATCTCCAAAAAACGCCCCGCCAGCAAGAAGAAAGTGAACATCACCACCGAGTCGTAATAGACCTCGCCCTCACCGCTGACTGTGCTCCAGAGGCTGACCAAAAATGCCCCGCCAATGGCCAACGCCACCGGCACATCCATCCCCAACTGCCGCCGCTTCAGATCTCGCCAAGCACCCGTGAAAAAAGGCAGCGCCGAATAAAACACCACCGGCAAGGTCATAATCAAACTGACCCAGCGCAGAAAAGATTTCAGCTCGCCATCCATTCCGTAATAGTCGCCAGAATAAAGACCGACGGCGATCATCATCACCTGCATCATAGAGAAACCGGCCAGCGCCAAACGCCGTAAAAAAATCGAACGCTCTTTTTTCTGCAAGGCCTCTTGCCGATCTGAATCAAACGGGTGCGCCTGATAACCGATGGCGGCAATGGCATTCAAAATATCGCTGAGACGAATCTGGCTGTTGTCCCACTGCAAACGTGCGCGGTGATTGGAATAGTTAATTTGAAAGGATTTCACTCCCAACAAACTCATCACATGTTGCTCGTTGAGCCAGACACAGGCCGCGCAAACAATGCCTTCCAAAATCAGCGAAGCCTCTTTGACTTCTCCCTCAAGAGGCTGGACAAAACTTTTTTGCAATTTCGGGTTATCGTACAGCCCCAACTGCAACGCCTCAGGAATCAGCTCAGCTTGCGAGCTGTTTTCGGTGCGTTGTCGATAAAATGACTCCAAACCGCCGCTCACAATGGCTTTAGCCACCGCCTCACAACCTGGGCAACACATAGAACGTGTCTCGCCCATGATTTTTACGCCACACTCCAGTCCCTCTGGAACCGGCAGGCCGCAGTGAAAACAGTCGCTCTCGGAGTGGCTCAAATGAGATTCTGCTTACGCATCGCCAGCCGATTGCAGGCTCGTCATGGCACGGATTTCATGTAATTTCTCGCCCTGTTTAATGTGAATCACCACTCGCCAAGTACCGGGTTGATCCAATTTAATCGCGCTGCGATAGATGCCTTTTTCTGTCTCGGGCAGGATGAATTTTTGATCCAAACGCTGATCGGAAGGGCGATAAAAACGCACAATCACCTCAGCTGCGGAAATGGCAACATTGTCTCTGTCGCTGATGCCCACCTGAAAACTGTTAGAGATGCCCGCCATCGGCTCAAATAACCAACCTTTTTTAACCTGCCAGCCCTGTTTTGTTTGCTGTTTATGCTCTTGCATATAGACGTTAAATTGCGACTCTTTCTCATGGAAATCGTGACTCACCACACCAGGAAAAAAAGAAGTCACCGTATTGCCTTTCGATTCAGGCAGAAGCGCCTTGGCCACCGCACTCTCCAAACCGTGGTGCGCTAAGGTAACAAACACCGCATTCAGCGCCACCACGCCACCAAAAAAAGCAATGATCAACGCAGGCCCCCAGTGGAACCACTGCTTTTTCTGATCCTTACCAAAAGTCGCCAAGTATTTTTCACGCGAAGAAACAATAATGCCTGAACCGTAAGGCAGAGTGACAAACAGCGCCAAATGGATCGAAAAAACATCGCCCCCCGGCCAGTTGAAAATGGCGTAAGGGATGTAAATCGCAAACACCAATAAAATCAACAGCAGAGAAACTTGACTCGCTCGCAGTGCCGTAAAACGGTACAAAATAAAATAGAGTACCCCAATCGCTGACAAACCTGTTGCCAGCGAACCCACCAAATCATCTACCATGTTCTCACCTATTTACTCGGCCGATAAAACATCGCCGGTCTTGTATTTTGTAATTCGCTGTTCTCCATTGAGACCAGTTGAAACTGAAAATCTTTTGATCCCTGACCACGAGGCATTCTAACCCGCACCACAAAACGCAAACTGCTGTCCGGCTCCAAGACCACCTCTTTCATACGTCCCATATTCAGATCCGCGCCCTCCAAACCCAGCGCCAACAATTTAAAGTGCTGTTCTTGGGTGGTTTTATTATTCACCTTCACCTCATAACTGTTCTGAATTCGACCATCGGAGAGGGTCACAAACAGCGGTTGACGAATCTGACGAATGGCTAAATCCAGCACAGACTGACTGGAGACACTCCAGGTAAGAAGTCCAATACAAGCAAACAGAGCAAGTGCATAAATCATGCTTTTCGGTTTGAAAAAACGGGTCTTTTTACCGTCCAAATCATTTTCAGAGGTATAACGAATCAGACCTTTATCCCAACCAGTGGTGGCCATAATGGCATCACACGCATCCACACAGAGCGCACAATGAATGCACTCTGCTTGAGAACCGTTACGAATATCAATGCCCACCGGACAAACCTGCACACAATAACCGCAATCAATGCAATCACCCAAACCTTGATCTGTACGCTCCTCAATGGTTTTTTTACCGCGCCCCAATTTAGCTCGACCTTTTTCGCCCTCACCGCGATTAAAATCGTAAGAAACAATTAGAGTGTCAGAATCAAACATAGCACTTTGAAAACGCGAGTAGGGACACATATGAAAACAGACGTTTTCCCGAGTTAACCCCGCCATCAAATAGGTCATTAAGGTCAAAAAAGCGGTAGTGGCGTACATGGCGTAGGCCGCATCAGCACTGAAAAAGCGCACCACCATCTCCGGTGCATTACCCCAATAAAGAGTAAAGGTAATTCCCGTAACAAAGGCAATCAACAACCAAATAAGATGCGTCAGCCCTTTCTTAGCTATTTTTTCCCTGTTCCAAGGCTGCTTTTCCAAGCGCAGACGCGCCGGTCGTTCACCCTGAACCCACCGTTCAATACGCATAAAGGTATCGGTCCAGAGGGTTTGCACACAAAAATAACCACAAAACACCCGCCCAGCAACGCTGGTAACAAAAAAAAGCAATAGAGCAGCAATCAATAAAATACCCGTCAACCAAAACATATCTTGCGGGTGAACAATCAAATCAAATAAATAAAAACGACGACCATCAAGATCAAATAACACCGCTTGATCTGGCCCTACACTGCGCATCCAACGCAACCACGGCAGGCCAAAATAGACCGTAAATGCCAACGCCAACACACCGTACTTTAAATTTCTAAAACGCCCTTTAATGGAACGTGGATGAACCGGGGCGGCAACCTCAACTTGTCCTGTGTGAGATCCCATAAGTTAAGTCCTCCAATTAAAAACAAAATTGCCGTGAAAAAGCAGATGCTTCAACACGGCAATTAATAACATCACTCACAACAACCGTTGCTAGTGATTATTGACCACCACCCAGCTCATGCACATACACCGCCAGTAGTTTGATCTGTGTATCACTCAAACGTGCCGACCACGATGGCATTTGACGGCTCACACCGCCTTCAACCACCGCACGAATCGCAGCGCGTTTCGCCGCACCATCCGCCGCTCCTGGCACATCCGCAATCGTCCAGATACTGTCAGTCAAATTAGCAGACCCTTGTGCTTTCATACCCGTTGCTTCTTTGGTATGACAGTAGTGACATCCCCCAGTCTGCCCCTTAAAGATCTCTTCACCTTGAGCCGCTTTAGCCGCATCCGCATCGGCTTGAGAGAGCGAATAAACAAACTCCACCACTTGATCCAACTGCTCAGAAGTAAAGCTATCTTTGAAAGAGGGCATAAAACCATTACGACCACCACGAATGGTTTTTTCAATGGTTTCGATCTTACCGCCCCACAACCAATCATCATCAGCTAGATTCGGGAACAAGCCAATCACGCCCACCCCACCACGACCGTGACAAGAGGCGCAAATGTCCCCAAAAATCCCTTTGGCTGCTGCACGAGCAAACGCCATCTGTTTCGGATCATTCAGAATCTCATCGTAACTGGCATTTGAAAGCTCATCCATATGCTTCTGCATTTTCAGAGACTCTTCACCGGTCTGGAGGTCACTCAAAAACAGCGCACGGGTATTCCAATGCGAACTCTTTTGCACCCCTTCAGAGGTATATTCAATCGTTGAAATCCCTTTGGTAAAGGTATCGCCCATTGGCCACACCGGATACAAAATCCAGTAACCAAAACAAATAACGAAAGAGCCATAAAACCCCCACAACCACCAAGTTGGAATCGGGTTATCAAACTCTTCTAATGCACCACTGCCATCTGCTTCCACATCCCACTGATGCCCCGTGGTTTGTGGGTCATTCTGATTATTTTCACTCATTTTTTTCACCCTTATCGGTGCGGGGTGGTTGCAAGTCATCATCGTCATCCAAAAATGGCATATTTTTGTACGACTCCAACCGCTCACCCCGCTTTTTCCCCGTAAAAAGATAAATAATAACGCCGACAAAGCCAACAAAGAGCACAACCAACGCAAACGGTTTGCTGTTCTCCATATGGGTAAACCACTCTAGCCAATCAAACATTATTCTCTACCTCGTTCAGATTGAAGATCGGTTAGCGATACTTAATGAAGTGGCCTTCATCAAACTTGCTAAAGTCAACCATGGTACCCAGTACTTGTAGGTAAGCGACCAGCGCATCCATTTCAGAAATGCTGCTGGCATTACCGTCATAGTTACCTGATTTTGCCTGTGCTTCCAAGTTTTTTACTGCATCCGCAATAACCAACGAAGGAGCCACATCCTCACCAAACTTCTCAACATTAGCCTGATATTCAGTTTCGTTGACCGAGTAAGGCACACCCACCGAACGCAGAGCAGACAGATTATCTGCATAATCCGCGTAGTTCAGTTCAGTTTTCAGCAACCAAGGGTAGTTGGGCATAATCGATTCGGGTACCACAGAACGCGGTCCATTCAAATGCGCCACATGCCAAGCGTCAGAGTACTTACCACCGACACGAGCCAGATCCGGCCCACGACGCATAGAACCCCACTGGAAGGGGTGATCGTATTGCGACTCCGCTGCCAATGAGTAGTGACCGTAACGCAGCGCTTCGTCACGGAAGGGACGAATCTGCTGTGAATGGCATAAGTAACAGCCTTCACGGGTGTAAATATCCCGCCCAGCCTGCTCCAAAGGGGTGTAAGGACGCACCATCTGTTTGCCGTTCTCATCCACCACCTTCTCGATGGTGTCGTTGATGTGAAACAGCGGCACAATCTCAACCAAGCCACCAATGCCAATCGCCACCAAGGTCAAAACCAGAAGGAGGCCTGAGTTTGTTTCAATCGTCTCATGCTTAATCATTGTTCATATTCTCCTCAGAATTAAGCCTTAGCCATTTTGGAAGCGATGTTATTCACACCGGCTTGATCCACGTCTTTTGCCATCTGAATGGTTTTGTAAACGTTATAGGCCATGGTAATCATACCGGTGACGAAGAACGCCCCACCCAATGCACGGGTTGCCAAGGGCAGATGCATGAAGCTGACAGACTCAATAAAGGTGTACGCCAAATTGCCGTACTCATCAAAGGCACGCAGCATCAGGCCTTGGCCAATACCAGAGACCCACAACGCAGTGATGTACACCACCACACCAATAGTGGCCAAGAAGAAATGCACATAGATCAGTTTTTCGCTGTACATCTTCTTCATGCCGTAAAGGCGTGGAATCATATGGTAGAACGAACCAAAACTGATCATTGCCACCCAACCCAACGCACCGGAATGAACGTGGCCCACTGTCCAATCGGTGTAGTGAGACAGCGCGTTGACACTCTTAAGTGCCATCATCGGCCCTTCAAAGGTAGACATACCGTAGAACGACAAAGCAGTGATCATAAACATCATAATCGGATCAGAACGCAACTTATCCCAAGCACCAGAAAGGGTCATGATGCCATTGATCATGCCACCCCAAGAGGGAATCAAGAGGATAATCGAGAAAGAGGCCGCCAGAGAGGAGGTCCAATCCGGCAATGAAGTCCAATGCAAATGATGACCGCCCACCCACATGTACATAAAGCTCAGCGCCCAGAAATGCAACACCGACAAACGATAGGAGTAAACGGGACGACCGGCTTGCTTAGGCACAAAGTAATACATCATGCCTAAGAAAGCCGCTGTCAGGAAGAAACCCACGGCATTATGCCCGTACCACCACTGCGTCATGGCGTCTTGCACACCGGCAAACAGGCTATAAGACTTAGTCAAGCTGACCGGCATCGCCAAGTTATTGAATGTATGCAGTAGAGCCGTTGCCAAAATAAAACCCAAATAAAACCAGTTGGCCACATAAATATGCGCCTGAGTTCGATTCCGCAAGGTCATGGTGTAAATCCACAGATACACCATCCAAACCGCCGCGATCAACAGATCAATCGGCCATTCAAATTCCGCGTATTCACGAGACTGGGTAATTCCCATTGGATAGGTCAATGCACCCGCTAAAATGGCGATGTTCCAACCAATCAGGGTAAACATGGCCAAACCATTCCCGCCTGCAAGGCGAGTTTGACACGTCCGTTGCACGACATAATACGAAGTCGCGAAAAGTGCATTACCACCAAAACCAAAGATCACCAACGTCGTATGCACAGGACGTAAACGACCAAACGTAATTTGGGCGGTATCAAAGTTTAAAAAAGGCCAAGCTAATTCGCTGGCAATGTAGACACCCGTTGACATCCCGCACACGCCCCAAAAGACGGCCATAATCGAGAATTTTTTTATAATGTCGTAGTTGTACTGCTCTGTGGACACAGCCACACCTGTTTGCGCCATATTCCTCTACCTCATCCAATGCCGAAAACCTAAATCCGTGATACATAACACGGTGTCGGCATCATATATCAAGAATCAGTAGGATGACAAATCGTAGGGATATTTTTTACAAAAATTTGCGTTAGGACAACGTTTTTTTAGAAATATGTCTAAAAATTGCTCAAAAACAGACTGTTTCAGTTGCTTATCGCAGCACTATCTTCTCCAACTAAAGGGATAATGCTCTGGAAAAGGCCCCCCTTGATAATCAACTTCTGCGCTCGGCTGCATCTCCTCACGCCGCAGTAATTGACGCACCATTTCAGGAATCATCACCATACCAATGTATTTACCCAAACACTCATGCGAGCCAAAACCAAAATGAAAATAGTGATACCAGTTGCGCGTGGACAAAAACTCATCGGGACGCTCAAAAATCATAGGATCAAACATCGCTGATAACGTGGCCGCCAAGACCAC